>JAAUQO010000008.1 GCA_012032775.1 Oscillochloris sp.
CGCATCCGATGCCGACGCCGAGCAGACGCCGCGCGCGTTCTGCAATGCGCTGCGCAAGCGACTAAGCGCATCGCGGGCGGTGGCCTGTTGGTTGAGCCGTATCTGCGGCGTCAACGCGGCTTCCTGGCAGATAACTTCAAAATGCAGATCGGCATCGGCGGTGATGGAGCCGCCATAGGTGCTGATGTCGGTAGGGGTTGTGGCGGCCGCCATCTCGCCTGCGGCGCGCGCGAGAATGGGGTGCGCTGGCGGCCCCGATGATCATGGCACCGATCGAGAAACTGCCGGTTGCGGTGCCATGCAGGCGCACATTATAGTTGCCGGCCGCGGTTGATCGATCACTACAATATTCAGGTGCTTGCCGGCATGACCGTGATCACGGGCGCGTACCCGGCGCGGGCGACGTGGCGGTGCCGAATCGTCAACTGCTGCGCCAAGCACGCCAGGCGGGGTCATCGGTCGCCCGGCAGGCGTCTGTACTTCCATCGTTACCGGCGAGGCGGTCATGATCACCAGCTTGGTGCTTTCGGCGGGCGGTGGTTCGAGAGCCGGGACACCGACCCCGAGTTCGCCGAGCACCTGCGCCAATACCGCCGGATGATCGGGTAGTGCGGAGTGGCTGACCGCCAGCGCAGCGAGATTGCGTGCCTGAGGATGATCGATCTGGGCATGGTTGATGAGCACAGTGCCGTCGCCATTACCCTCAACCTGTGTGCTGACCGGCGCACCATCGGGGTAGAGCGGGGGCGCGCCGGGCGGAAGCGGCGGGCCGGCAACCGTGATGGTGCGGATAGTGGTAAAACCGTTACCGGCGAGTGTGGTGACCGGCACGCGCCCGAACAGGGTGGCAAGGGCGGCCGACTGATTGAGCATATCGCCCCAGAGATTGCGCTCGATCATCTGGTCTTCGTCTTTGGGCAGCGGCGGTCCACCCTGATTGAGCAGATAATTATCGATCGGCAGCAGATCGCGTACACCCGGCAACTGAGTGCGGAAGGTACGCACCGGATTCAGTTCGGTCTGGAAGGGATGGGCATGGCGCAGATACCAGAGATAGACGTTGAAGGCCGTTTGCACCACACCGTCGGCGCGGGGTGAGCCGGCCCCCCAGGCATAGTACGATTCCGCCGAGCCGCGATGGGGCGTGCCGAGGGTGATCAGACGCTCGACATCATTGGCGTAGCCGGGGCTCTGGATGTAAGTACGGGCAACCAGGCCACCCATACTGTGGCCGATCAAAATCACTTTGGCGCTGCCGCTACGCTGCTTGGCCCGTGCGATCCAGGGTTTGAGATAGTTTTCGGCACTATCGCGCACGGCTTTGCGCCAATCGTAGAACACCACAAAGAGATCGCGGTTGCGTGTGTAGCCGGCGCGTTCAAAGGCGGTGACGAACTGCTTGCCGTAATCTACGAAAGGCGGAAAATCCCAACCGCTGAGCGTCGGCCCGCGCCAATCGAGCAGCACGGACAGGTTGAACGAGCCGGTGATACCGGGGATGAACAGCACCGGGGTACGCGCCATCGGCTCTCTCCTTAGTGGTTTTTGTCGCCTACGACAACGTCGCGAGGCGACAAAAACGGATGCAAGCAACTTACCCTGTCGGCGGTTTTTCGCCTGCGGCAGCGCGGCAAAGGGCTATCGTTTGTCTGGTGTTGGCAGCGAAACTACCAACACCAGACAAACAACAGGCTCTTCGACTTGAACAAGCGACCGCAGAACTCGTGTTTATCATAGACACCGCAATGGCGGGCGTCAAGCAAAGAAAAAGTAAAAGGTATGATGCGGTTCGCTGGTATAATTTGCCTATGCGACGACGTAACCTTCTTTGGATCGTTCTGACCCTGCTGGTCGGTTGTAGTACTGCGGCGCCAGGCGTGCCGAGCAGGCCGGGTAATGGGCCGTACGGGTTAACTGAACCGTTTTTGAGTGCCTGGGAGCGCGCCGGTGGCGAGCAGGTAGGTCCGCCGCAGACGGCACCGCTCTGGATCGATGATTATCAGGTGCAATTTTTCGAGAGCCTGGCGATCAGCGCGATCGATGGCCGACAGGCGGTGGCCGAGCCGCTGCCCGAGGGCTGGGCGGAACACTATCCGGCGACATTGTTCGGAGCAACTGCGGCGGCGCAACGGGCGACGATCGGATTGGCCGACGGCGATGCGGTGATCGCCGCGCCGTTGCAGCCATTGACGCTTTCGGTACGGGTGCCCGGCTATAGCGGTTTGGCCGAGATACGGCTCTACGATGCGACATTACAGCCATCGGGGATGATCAGCACGACGGTGAGCGACGGGCGGGCCGAACCGCTGGTGATGCCGGTCGGTCATCTGGGGCCACAATGGGCGATTGTGCTGATCGACGGCCGGGTGGCCGGAGTACGGAGCGAGTTGTTTTACCTGGAGGCCGAGACAAGCCTGCGGAGCGGGCAGGCCGATCTGGATGCACTTTACCCGCGCTTGCGCGGTTTTATGAACGATGCTGCGGTGCAATACGCGTTGAACGGCGCAACCGTTCGCGGTTATCGCTCGCCCGACAATCCGTTGCTCTGGCTGCGCGATCATGTCTATCAGGGCCGCGGGTTCCGCTACTTCGAGCCTGATGTGCGGAGCCTGTTGGATGCATTTCGCGCCGCGCAACTGCCCGACGGCAGTTTCCCCGATGTGATCGATTACCCCGATCGCTTCGTGACGGCGTTCCGCAAAGAGGTTGAGGCCGACCTGGAATTTTTGTTTATCCAGGGGGTGTACGAGGCCTGGCAGATCAGTGGCGATGATGCCTGGCTGGCCGAGAATCTGCCGGCAATGCGCCGGGCGGTCGCGTATATCACCACGGATCCACTGCGTTGGGATGCCGAGCGGGGATTGGTACGCCGGCCCTATACGATCGATATGTGGGACTTCTCATATGGGCCGGCGACGCTCAGCCCCGACGGCAAGCCGGCGCCGCGCCACTGGATCGAGGATGATACGATCTTCGGCACATTCCACGGCGACAACACCGGTCTGGCGGCAGCGCTGTATTTACTGGCCCGCGCCGAGCGGCGGGTGGGCGATCCGCAACTGGCCGATCAGTGGGACCGCATGGCCGGCGACATTATTGCGCGGCTAAATGCGTTGAGTTGGAATGGCCGCTTTTACACGCATTTTGTGCCTGAGGATCCGAATTTCGTGCCGCAGGGCGTCGATCCGGCCCGCCAACTCAGCCTGTCAAACGCCTATGCGCTGAACCGGCGCGGGGTACTCGACGACCGGCAGGCGCGACGGATCATCGAAACCTATTTTAAGCGCCGTGATTTCGAGCGCGCCTTTGCCGAATGGTACAGTATCGATCCGCCATTCCCGGAAGGTAGTTACGGCATGGCCGGGCGCCCCGGCGACAGTCCCGGCGAGTATGTTAACGGCGGGATTATGCCGCTGGTAGGCGGCGAATTGGCGCGCGGCGCATTCACCCATGGCTCCGAGCCCTACGGCTTCGATATTCTACGCCGCTACGCCGCACTGACTGAGTTGACCGACGCAAGCTATCTGTGGTACTACCCCGACGGACGACCGGGCATCTCGGGGCCGGACACGATCGGCACCGACGGCTGGGGGGCCAGTGCGATGATCGGAGCGCTGTTTGAGGGCGCAGCGGGGGTGAGCGATCTCGACCGGGCGTATCGCGATGTGCTGCTCAGCCCGCGTTGGAGCGCCGATCCGAGCTTTCGCAGCGTGGATGTTGTGAGCCGCTACGCCGCATCGGACGGCTATGTGGCCTACAATTGGCAGCGCGAAGCCGGATCGCTGCGGCTCAATTTTACCGGCAGCGCCACAAGCGCAGCGATCCGACTCTTATTGCCGCCCGACGCGCCAACGAGCGAAGATGCCTTTCAGGTGCGCCTGAACGGCGAACCGGTTGCATGGCGGATCGTGCTTTCCGGCGAGAGCCCGTATGTAGGGCTGGAGGTTGCTTCCGGCAGCGGCGTGATCAGCGTCACCTGGGAGGAGTAGGTTATGGCGCGTACGACATTTCGGCCCGAGGAACATGGTTTCGCCTTTGTAAACTCGTTCGAACTCCAGATCGGCGAACGCGACGAGATCAAGCGTACATTGCACGGCGGGGTCGGCGGCGCCACCCACAGTGTGAGCAACGATCTGAGCGGCCTGAGCCAGAGTATTGTCGGCATGCTGAGCCGCCAGATCACCACCTGGGTTGATGGAGCGCTGCCCGACTATTATGGTATGTGCGGCGGCATGGCCTTTGCCGCCGCCGATCACTTCCATGCCCGGCGCAAGTTGCCGCGCGGAAGCGATTATCACGACATCCCCAACGACAAGACGCCGGCTGGACGGGCGCTACGGGAGTATTTGTGGCAGCGGCAGATGGAGAGCTTCGGGCCGAATGTGCCGCAACTGCTGACCTGGATGATGATGTTGCATCTGCCGTTCGGTTTCGCCGGGCCAACCTGGTTGTGCGCCCAGACCCGCCATGAATTCGGCGAACTGAAGCGCCATCTCGATCACGATCAGCCCTGGCCGATCTGCCTGGTCGGCAGTTCGCGCTCGCCCTTCGACAACCACCAGGTGCTGGCGATCGGCTACGAGGAATCCGGCGTCGGCACGGCGACAATCTATCTGTACGATATGAATTGCCCCGGCCGCGAGCAGACCATCGGCCTCAGTATGGGCGGCCCTGAGTTGATCGCCACGGAGAGCTGTGCAAGCCCGGCGCGCGGCAGGCTCCGCGGCTTCTTCTGCGAGCACTACGAGCCCAAATCGCCGCCGGATCTGCCGGGGTGGGGAGCATGAAAATTGAGCATTGAGCATGTTCGCAATGCATCCCTAAATCCCGCATGCTGCATGCTGCACTGTTCCTGAGGAGCACCTGTGAATCATTCCAGCCTATGGCAGCCCGACACAGTTCTGAGTGGATACGAGACCCGCACACTGATGTTGCCCGACCGATACGAGGGCATGGTGCCGGCGACATTAGTGCGGCGCCGGGCTGAAACCCCGACCCGGCGGGCGGTGTTGTACGTCCACGGGTTTGCCGATTATTTTTTCCAGTCTCATATGGCCGAGCAGTTCATCGCTGCCGGCTACCATTTTTATGCGCTTGATCTGCGGCGCTGCGGCCGTTCGTTACGGCCCGGCCAGTTGCCGAACTATATCGATCAACTGCGCGAGTACGACGACGAATTGAATGTGGCGATCGAGGTGTTGTACGGCGACGAGGGTGTGGACTGGCTGTTGTTGAGCGGGCACTCGACCGGCGGCCTGATCGCGAGTTTGTACGGCCATCACGGGCGCCGGCGCACCTGGGTCGATGCGTTTTTCCTGAATAGCCCGTTCTTCGCCTTTAATCAAACCGCTCTTTTACGAGCGATCCTGCTGCCGGCCATCGTCGGGGTAAGCCGGGTTGCGCCGGGACTGGTGGTGAGCGGTCTGGGTGAAAATTACGGGCGCAGTATTCACCGCTCCCATTATGGCGAGTGGGATTTTGATCTGGCCTGGAAACCACTGGCTGGCGTGCAGGCGCGGGCCGCGTGGGTGCGGGCCGTCCATGAGGGGCAGAGCCAATTGGCCCGCGGATTAAAGATCGCGCAGCCAATCCTGCTGATGCATTCCGACCGCAGTGTGCGCGGGATGCGCTGGAGCGATGATCTGCGACAGGCCGACGCAGTGCTGAACGTGGCCGATATGCGCCGGTTGGCGAGCAAACTCGGCTCGCAGGTTAGCACGATTGAGATTGCGGGCGGGCTACACGATCTGGTTCTTTCGGCAGAACCGGTGCGGAGCCGGGTGTTTGGCGAACTCTTCGCGTGGCTGCGACAACTATGAGCGGCGCAGAACGTCGGGCACTCGCCGGCAGCAATATCAACTATCTACCCTGATTCAGGTGCGGTTTTGCAAAAGAACCTGGGTGGCCGCGTGTACCGGTTTCGCCGGCAACACGCCGCCACCCAAAACCATCTGGTGAACCAACTTATGCTTGATTGTCGCCGCGCATTTCAAGTTGGGCGGCGCGCACCAGTTCGGTACGCACCCGGAAGGCGTCGAGGATGCTGGCAAGGCTCTCGATCTCACGGCGCTCCAACTCGATAATCCGTTGCGAACTTGTCTGCTGCACCGTCTCCAGGCGCGACGTTGCGCGGCTCACGCGCTGCTCCAACTCACGTAGCCAGCCATCGATCCGTTCCAGCCAGGCCGTCACCTGGCGCAACTGCTGCTCGTCGGTCTCGGCGAGTGAACTGAGCCGCTCGTCGGACTGCTGGCGCAACTCTTCCAGCCGCTCCTGGCTCATCAGAAAGCGCTCGGTCGAGATCCGTTCCACCCGTTTGATATCGGCGATGATGTCGGGCAACTTCTCATTCACCTCGACGATCTGGCCGGGAAGGGTTTCGGCGAACAGATCGATCTGATGGCGAATCTCTTCCAAACGGTCGATCCGCGAGGTATGTTGCTCGATCAGGCTGCGCACATCAGCAACAAGTTGCTGGGCCTCGACAGCCTGACGGCGCAAACTCTGCTTCTCGATCTGCAACTCATCGCCGACGCGCCGAGCCTCCTGCACTGCAACCGAATCGGCCTCACGGAGCCGGTCGAGTTGCAGGGCGTACTGCCGCTGGCGCTCATCGAGCTCTTTGATCTGCGACTGAAGCCCGGCGATCTGCTGTTCGGTCTGCTCGATCCGCACGAACCACCCCGAGACGAACTCGCGATCCTGCTTGCGAGCCTCGGCGACCTGCTGGATCTGCGCCTGCATCTCGCGGATCGGTTTCACGCCCTCTTCGATCTTCACCAGCGCCCCGGCAACTTCGCGGCGGAGATTCAGCACCTCGCGGCGGATCGTTTCAACCTGCAACGCCACATCTTCGGTATGGCGATCGAACAAGCCCTGGATCTGCGCAACCGTACCTTCGGTTTTGCGCACCTGCTCCATCGCCCAGTTGTACTTATTGGTCTGATCTTTGAGCAAGCGGCGCAACTCGTCGATCTGGCCTTGCAGATACACAATCTGCGACTGCTCGTGGGCGCGCAGGCGCTCCTGCTCATATTTTGCGGTCAGATCCGGGTTACTCATACTAGCTCCTTTATCGCATCGGCCAGGTTGATCGAGCCGACATACAATGCTTTGCCGACGATCGCGCCCTCGGCGCCAAGTTCGGCGACCCGCCGCAGTTGATCGAGTTGGGCGATCCCACCGCTGGCGATCACACTGGGGCCGTTAAGTCGCACCAATTCGCCCAGCGCGGCATAATTCGGCTCCGTGAGCGTTCCGTCACGGGAAATATCGGTGTAGATCACCCGTTGCACGCCGAGGGCCGCCACCCGTTCGACCAACTCAACCGCACTCAGCGTAGCCGTCTCGGTCCAGCCGGCGGTGGCAACCATACCACGCGGGCATCGACACCGACGATCAGGCGTTCGCCGATCCGGGCGGCGAGCCGGGACACAAGATCGCTGTCTTCGACGGCAGCCGTACCGAGAATCACCCGATCGACACCAAGCGAGAGCGCGGCATCGACCGCTTCAAGATGGCGCAGGCCGCCGCCGAGTTGCACCGGAATCGTAACGGCGCGCACAATCGCAAGCACCGCATCGATATTGCTGGGCTTGCCGAAACGCGCACCATCAAGATCGACCACATGAATGCGCTCGGCGCCCTGTTCGGCCCAACCACAGGCCACCGCCACCGGATCTTCGTTGTACACGGTTGTCTGGGCAAAATCGCCCTGATACAACCGGACACAGCGGCCGTCTTTAATATCAATCGCCGGAATAATCTGCATGGATCGGTTACTCATACTCAGGTGATATCCGGCGCGACGAGTGCGTCGCAACGCCGGAAACCAGCGTATTTATTGGTTACGGGCCGCAATTGCGGCAAAATTGCGCAACAACTGAAGGCCGCAGCGACCGCTTTTTTCGGGGTGGAACTGCACCGCAGCCAGATTGTCGCGCACAATCGCCGCCGGAAAAGCCGGGCCGTACTCGGTTCGCCCGGCCACAATCGCCGGGTCGGCGACATCGCAATAATAGGAGTGGACAAAGTAGAAATCACTGGCGTCGGGGATAGCGGTAAACAGCGGATGCGCGGCGAAATCCGGAGCGATCCGCAACTGATTCCAGCCGATCTGCGGGATCTTCCCGGCGCTTTCGGGCAACAGCCGCACAGTGCCGGGAACGATCCCGAGGCAGGCATGGGCGCCGAATTCCAGGCTCGTATCGAGCAACACCTGCATCCCGACACAGATCCCCAGGAAGGGCCGGCCTGCGGCAACCACCTCGGGCAACACCTCGGCGATCCCCAACTCGTGCAGGCTCCGCATCGTATCGGCGGTTGCGCCGACGCCGGGCAACACCACGGCAGGTGCTGAACGCACCACCTGCGGATCATCGGTCACCGTCAGATCGGCGCCGACATGGCGCAATGCACGCACCACATTCGGCAAATTCCCGGCGCCATAATTAATCACTGCGATCATAGATAGAACACGGGCGAAGCGAAGCGCTTCACTCCGTACGAAGCAGCGGATGCTGTTGTTGAACAGTTCGAATCACATTGCTCAGATCAGGCTCACGCACGGCGACACCGCCAAGTGGATCGGCGCCGGGATCGCGACCGAGCAACAGCCGCAAGCCGCCGACCACCCCTGCACCCAGAGCCTCCAGATTGTAGCCGCCCTCCAGACAGAAGACAATCCGGCCGTCGCAGAGCTGATCGGCCAGGTCGATCAGCAAAGCGCTGATCCGGTTAAAGCCATTGATCGAGAGCGCCATCGGGCCGATCGGATCGCTCCAGTGCGAGTCGTAGCCGGCCGAGACAAGGATCAGTTCGGGTTGGAAGCGCTGCAACGCCGGCGCGACCACCTCGCGGTAGACCCGCTGATAGCCGACATCACCCACGCCGTAGGGCAGCGGGATATTCAACGTACCGCCGGGCGCTGCGGCATGATCGCCGATCTCATCGAGTGCGCCGGTGCCGGGATACAGCGGCGCGGCGTGGGATGAGATGAACAACACATGCGGATCGGCATAAAACACATCCTGGGTGCCGTTCCCGTGGTGAACATCGAAATCGACGATCGCCACCCGCGTAACATCGAGCCGGTCGAGGGCATAGCGGGCGGCCACGGCAATATTGTTGATCAGGCAAAAACCCATCGAGCGAATCGGCGTGGCATGATGGCCGGGCGGACGCATCAGCGCGAAGGCCCGTTGCACCGCCGAGCCGGCGATCGCCTCGACGGCATCGATCGCGGCGCCGGCGGCCAGATGCGCCAGATCCCAGGAGTCGGCGGTGACATAGGTATCGGCATCGATCTGCCCGCCGCCGTAACTGCTCAACTGCCGTAGCGTCTGCAACAGGCGCGCGGAATGCACCGCTTCAACCGCCGCCTGAGCGGCGCTTTGGGGCCGGCGTATCTCAAGCGCCGGCACAAGATCGGCCAGATCGATCGCCCGCCGGATCGCCTGCAAACGCTCGGCGCGCTCGACATGACCATGCCAGGTGTGAGCGTCGCAGGCCGGATCGGTTATAACAACTACTCTACTCATAGCTATAGGTCAGAAAGAAGATCATGGTCATCGCTGGTAGGCGGATTTGGGCCGCGCGATACGCACATCCCTTTCTGCAATGAAAGGCGCTTTTCGTTTCGTCATTGTACCGCAGGATGGCAAACTCAAAATTCCAGACAATAACAACTGAACGGCGCGAGCAAGGCATAGGCGCCGGCAGCGTTCTGCTTAAAGTCGATCGGCGCGTGTCCAAGCAGATCGCGCCCCACCGGCAACGCTGGTGCGCCGCTATCCAGACGCACCCGGCATGGATGCGCGCCGAAGTTGATCAACCCAACCAACCGCCGGCCGGCATACTCGCGGATCACCGAAAAAACCGCCGGGCCGTCGCGATCCAACAGACCGAATGCAGCACTTCCCATCCGCAAGGCCGGCTCCTCATGCCAGAGCCGCAATACGGCCCGCAGCGCCGCCTCGTCGCTTTGTTCCTGGCCCGACCAGAGTGCCGGGACGAAGCCGCACAATACCATGCCGGCCAGCAACATCCGGCTGATCCGCGAACCGCGCAAGCCATCGGCGAGCGGATTGATCATGCAGGTATCATGCATCTCCATAAAGCCGATCCGCGCCGGCGCCCCACGCACCACCCGATGGTGGTCGTCGAGATAGTAGCCGAGTTCCTGCGGCGTCAGGCGGCTGAGGGCGGCATGAACGAACATGTGATGTACCGGGTAATCGAACAGACCATCGCAGATCGGCGCAAAAGCCGGGCCGGGCAAGGTCGAGAGTAACGCGGCGTCGGTACGCACCCGGCGCAGCGCCGGACGCAGCCGGGCCAGCACCCGCAGCGGCGCCAGACTCCCGGCGCTGGCGTGGGTACTGCGCCGGTTCCAACTCGGCGCGGGATTAAACGGCTCAACGGCGCGGTAGCCGTCTAACTCAAGATCGACGGCGGTTGCCAGGGCCCAATCGATCACATACTGTTGCAGATCGGGATGTTGCCAATCGAACTGATAGCGACCGGGCGGCGGGATCACATTCGGATGCAGGCCAACCACCGGCACACCATTGGGCGTGCCGATCACAAAGGCGCCGCTTTCATCGCGCACAAACCAATCGGCATGCTCGGCCAGATAGCGTGATTCGACACATGCGCCCTGCAACGGCAAATCCAACAGCACATGCATCCCAAGATCGTGGGCCTGACGCACCAGTGCCCGGGCTGCGGCCAGATCGCCCAATGCCGGATCGATGCGCTCAAAATCCTGAACACTATGCGGATTACCGCCGGTGATACAGATCGGCAACAACGCCAGGCAACGCACACCCAGATCGGCCAATGCCGGCAACTGCGCGGCTAAACCCACCAATCCGCCGTGACGACGCGCATCGGCTACATAGATCGCCGTATCGTGCAACCAACGGGCCGGTTCAGGTAAGGTCGCGATCGTACGTCGATCGATCTCGGCGGTGATCGCCGTCCAGGCACTGGGCAACAGCACCACCTGTTGCGTGCCGGAGATCACTTGTTCGCCGGGGCGTAACCAGCCGCACAAACCAACTTCGTGGCCCAGGCTGACACTTGTGGAAATTCCGTCGCGGCCCTGCAAAAACGGCAACGCCGCCTCAGCTTCCGTCTCATACCAGCAAAGCAAACAGAGCGCCGGATCGCCATTATGCAGCGCCAGCAAGCCCGGCCCCTGCGAGGGCGTCGGCTCCATGGCACTGCCGCCGCGTAATCCGGGCGCAAAGAAACGGCGCGGCAAGACCGTTCGCCGTTGCGCCGCCGCAACACCAAGGCCAACCCGCGGCCGTACACTATTGCCGGGAGCTTCGAAGCGGCAGGTGGCAGCCGGGCCGACACAGGCGTTGGGCAACATCAGCCGCAGGCCACACAAGCGCAGATCATCAAGCCCGGCGTTTTCGATCGTCACCTGGCGACTGATCAGATCTTCCCGAATGGTATAGCGGTCAAGAATCGTCAGCGGCCCGAGGCCAACGGCGATCATCACCGACACGCGATCCGATTCGGCATCGATCCGATGCCAGAGAAAGCGGGCGAACGCGCGAGTGCTCAGCCAGCCGTCGGTTGTACCAAGCGCCAGATCAAGACTCAGCGTCGGCGGGCCGTAGCCAAGGACATTCAACCCACCGGGATGCCGTAATAGAACCAGCACGCCATCCTCGCGCGACCAGCCCAACTCGACATCTTCGGTATGCAGCAGTACTTCGCGACCGGTTTCGTATGACTCAAACCACACATGCGCTCTCAGCTACAAAGAGGTGTCACCTTCGCCGCAAGAAGCAGCGAGTTGCTGCGCTGCCGTAGCACAGGCCAGTTCCAGAATCTGCGGCCAGGCCATACCCTGCACAAGCCCCCAGGCCACGCCGGCCCGAAAGGCATCGCCGGCACCGGTCGTATCGGCCACTGTAAGCGGCGCCGGCTGAAGCGTACATACGCGCTGCGCGCCTGATTCCAGCCAGAGCGCTCGCACCGGCCGCAGGCCATCGGTGACAACCACAGCGGCGCCGCGCACGCCATGCAATGCCGCCATCTGGGTTGCACAATCCGCATCGGGATTATGGGCCGCCAGGAGTTCGGCCGACGTGACGATCACATCGGCGTACTTCGCCAGTGGATCGTCGGGGCCGGTCGCATCACCAACCAGCAACGGCTTAGCGGCGGCGGCCGCACATGCAGCGAACGCCGTGGTATGCGGGCCATAACGCGTCACACTGAGCAAACGGCAAGCGGCAAGCAGATCATCCGGCGGCGGTTGAAACGGCAGTGGATCAGCCCGCAGTGCCAGAATCGTACGCTGGCCATCGGGCGTGATCAAAATATGACAGATCGGCGTCGTCGCAGGTGGCTCACGTTGCACAAATGCCGCCAGATCGAGATCGATCAGAGCCTGAGCCACCACATTGCCGGCCGGATCATCGCCGAGCGGATCGCCGAGCAAGGCCACCCGTGCGCCCAACGCCCGCAGCGTACGGGCCTCGTTCAGCGCATTGCCGCCGGCCATCCAACGCGAGGCCCGCACATGCACGCCGGCACCGGCCTGCGGCATGTAGGGCAGCCACATGCGAAGATCGGCGCAGATCGCACCATAACAGAGTACATCGTACATACGCGGCGCATTATAGCACGCACCAATTCGTAACATACACTTTCGGTCGGTTTCAATGACTATGCCGGCGAAACCAGCCGAAAAACATCGTACAATAACGCCATGCATACCGACCAAGAAACCCTGGCCCGGCAACTGGAACAACGCCTGCCTGAAGAACTCCGCATAGCACCGCCCATCATCCAGCGTTATGAGGATGAACTGCTGATCATGCTGACGATCGCGCCGCCGGAAACCCCCGGCGATGACCCATTGCGGGCCGCACAACAGCAGATCGCCGTGCAGCGCGAATCCAGCCGGAAACTGCGCATGCAACTCGCCGCCGAAATTCAACGGGCGGTGGGCCTACCAGTCGCCTGGGGCATGCGCGTCGGCGACGTGGAAGTCCTGTTCACCTCGCGAACCGTGCCGGTGATGACCAGGCTCAACCGGCTGGAACGCGATGTCCTCGATACCCTGGTCGCCGCCGGGGTCGCCGATACCCGCAGCAGCGCGCTGGCCTATGTAGTGCGAACCTTCGCGCTCGAACATGGATCCTGGCTGGAGGAAGTACGTGGGGCGATCGCCGAGGTGAGCCGGGTACGCGGCCGGTTGAAAATTCGCCCTCGCCGCAGTCCGCCCCAAACCTCCGATGAGCCTTGACAAGGGCGGTGCTTACTGTTACGCTAATGCCGGTTCGCAACCAATGATGTCGGGGCGTGGCTCAGTCTGGTAGAGCACCGCGTTTGGGACGCGGGGGTCGGGGGTTCGAATCCCTCCGCCCCGACCATAGAATTCAATGATGCGGCGAATACAAGAACAACGCCGGCAGCAGGCGCAGTTGCGTCGGCGCCGGCGTTTCGTTATCGGCCCGAAAGCCGTATGCTACGGAGCGATCGATGGCCTCGATTTTGTTGGTGGAAGACGAAACCACACTCGCCGAAACGCTGCGCTACAACCTTGAGCGTGAGGGTTATGCCGTATTGTTGGCCGGTGATGGTGTTCAGGGGCTTGAACTGGCCCGCCGCGAACGCCCGGATCTGGTGGTGCTCGACATTATGCTGCCGCGCCTCGACGGTTTTTCGGTCTGCCGCATCCTGCGCCAGGAGAGCGATGTGCCCGTGATTATGCTCACAGCTCGCCAGGACGAGGTCGATCGGATCGCCGGGCTGGAATTGGGCGCCGACGATTATATCAGCAAGCCGTTCAGCCTGGGCGAGTTTCTGGCCCGCGTACGGGCGATCATGCGCCGCGCCGACCGCCAACCACGCTCGTCCGGCCGCGAAGTGCTGGAGGCCGGCCCGCTGCGGGTTGATACCAGCAGCCGGCGGGCATGGCGCGAAGGGCAGGAACTTGCCCTGCCGCAAAAAGAATTCGACTTGCTGACCTGTCTGATCCGTAATCGCGGCATCGCGCTCTCGCGCGATCTGTTGCTCGAACGAGTCTGGGGGCTGGATTTCATCGGCGATAGTCGCACTGTCGATGTCCACATCCGCTGGCTCCGCGAGAAAATCGAACCCGAACCGGCGAAGCCCCGCCATATTCAGACCGTCCGTGGGGTCGGTTATCGCTTCGAAGCCAGCGACCAGGAAGATGTCTAAGCCCGAGTTTGAATGTCATTATGGTTGCCCCGCACCCAGTTTCGGCAATCACACGGGCAACGACACATCCGATAGAGGCTTTCATGACCGCCCTCGAACTGGTATTGGCACTGGTAGTCGTCGGTAGCTTCGGACTTTCGATCTGGCTCTGGGGAAAGCTACGCAGCACCATGGCGCTGCGCACAACGCTGATCGCCTCGCCGCTCCAGAAGGTGCCGGCCAATCAGGCAGATCCGGCCGCCGCCGCAAGCGAAATCGAACTGCTGGTGGAAGAACCGCCGCCCGCGATCCTCAAGGCCGATCAGCAACCGCTCTTTCTCGCCGCCGCCTTAGCCCTTGATGTCGGGATGGTTGTTGTCGATCGCCGGCGCACCGTCCAATTCCTCAATCCTTACGCCGAACAAGTGTTGAACAATCAGCGCGCCCGCTGCCTCGGCGACGCGTTGATCGCCCTGCTGCGCGACCATCAGGCCGATGCCACCGTCGGCGATGTGCTGGGCGACGGCGAGCCGCGCGAGATCACCATGAACCGTTCGTCAGCGGCCGAACCCTGCGCATCAGAATCACCAGACTCGGCCATGATGATGATATTTCGGGCGCGCTGCTGCTGATCCGTGATCTGACCCAGATTAGCATGTTGGAACGCTCGCGGCGTGATCTAGTGGCGAATGTCAGCCATGAGTTGCGGACGCCGCTCGCCTCGCTCAAACTACTGGATCGAAACGGTTCAATCCGAGCCGCCGCCCGATGTCAGTAAACGGATGCTCGGCCAGATGTCGCAGGAGGTTGATGCGGTTACGCAGTTGGTCGATGAATTGCACGAACTCTCGCAGATCGAATCGGGCCGGGTGACGCTGAAACTGGCCCCAACTACGATCGAACATGTGGTGGAGCGCGCACTCGAACGGATCAAGCCGCAAGCCGACCGCAAGCGTATTCAGATCGCCGCCCAACCACAGACAAAGGTACCGCCGGCATTGGTCGATGCCGACCGGATCGGCCAGGTTCTACTGAACTTGCTCCATAATGCCGTCAAATTCACCGCCGACGGCGGGCAGGTTGTGGTGAAAACCGAACTCCTCACGATCGACCAATCGCCGGCGCCGCCCATACCCGCCGACCATGCATCCGGCATCTGGGTTCAGGTCAGTATCAGCGACACCGGGATCGGCATTCCATCGCAGGAATTGGCCCGTATCTTCGAGCGCTTCTACAAAGTTGATCGCGCCCGTACCCGCAACGCCGGCGGCACCGGGTTGGGCCTGGCGATCGCCAAACACCTGATCGAAGGCCACGGCGGCCGGCTCTGGGCCGACAGCGCTGAAGGCCGCGGCAGCACCTTCACGTTTACCTTACCGGCGGCGTAGGCCACAGGCCGTAAGCAACCGCCCTGGATCCTATAGGAATAATCAATGCAGATCATCCCTTTCGGCGCGGCCGGCGAAGTGACCGGATCGGCCTATCTTGTTACCACCACAAATGCCCGCATCTTGATCGACTTCGGCCTGTTCCAGGGTGAAGACGACGACGTACGCAATGTCGTTCCGCAAGGCTTAGAGCCACAAAACCTCGATGCAGTCGTTATCACCCACGGCCACCTCGATCACGTCGGGCGGTTGCCGCTGTTGCTGAAAAACGGCTTGCGCGGGCCGATCTACGGTACGCCGGCCAGTCTGGCGATCGCCGAACTTATTCTCGCCGACAGCGCCGGCATTCAGCAAAGCGATGTCGATCATGCAAACCGCCGGCGTGAACGGGCCGGTCTGCCGCTGCTGAAACCGCTCTACGATGACAACGACGTCGCACGAACGATCAGGCGCTTCAAGCCATTGCCCTACAACCAGTTCGTCGATGTCGCTCCCGGCATCAGCGCCTGCATGTACGAAGCCGGTCATATCCTCGGCTCAGCCAGCATCAGCCTGCGCGCCGACGACCGCAGCGTCGTATTCTCCGGCGACATCGGCCCCCACGAGGTGCCGTATCTGCGCGACCCGGCGCGCATTACGGAAACCGTGGATCTGGTTGTGCTTGAATCGACCTACGGCAACCGCGATCACCGGCCACGCTCGGAAACCCTGGCCGAGTTCACAGATGTTGTGAGCGCCGCAGTCCATTCAGGCGGCAAGATTCTGGTGCCGGCCTTTGCAATCGGCCGTGCTCAGGAGATTTTGTACCAACTGGCCGCGATCTTCCGCAGCGGCGCTGTGCAACCGTTTCCGGTCTATCTTGACAGCCCGCTGGCGATCCGCGCCCTGGAGGTCTACCGGCGCCACCCCGAGCTTGCCGACCGCGAAGCGGCCGCCTTGATCCGCAGCGGCGGCTGGCTCGATGGAATCGAACAACTGGAATTGTGTGTCAGCAGCAACGACTCGCGGGCGATCAACGATGTGCGCGGACCGTGCCTGATCATCGCCGGTTCGGGGATGTGTACCGGCGGGCGAATCGTACACCACCTTCGGCATAACCTGTGGCGCCGCGAGACGGTTGTGTTGTTTGTCGGGTATCAGGCCGTCGGCACCCCTGGCCGGCGCATCATCGACGGCGCACAGTACGTCAGGATCTTCGGCGACGACATTGCAGTACGGGCCCGCGTCGCCACCCTCGGCGGATTCAGCGCCCATGCCGGACGCAGTGAACTCCTGGCATGGCTCGAACCACTCGCCGCCGCTCAGCCGCGGGTTGTACTTACCCACGGCGAAGACACGGCCCGCGCGGCACTGGCCGATGCGATCCGGTCGCGCTACAACATCAACGCCGAGGTACCGACATTCGGCGAGAAGATCGCTCTTTAACCATTGGCGTAGGACGAAACGGGCTTCGTCCTACGCCACAATACCAGCAATCCCCATATCTCCCCTAATCTCTTAGCCCCCGCAGCGCCCAACGCCGCCCGGCCATACCGGCGCGTATCTCACGAAACACCCCAATCTGCCGGCTCAACATTCCGATCATCGTCACCGCCAACAGCATCAACGCCATCGTCAATGCGAAGCGGAGAAGCGCCAGCACCCCAAGCACAAACCGCGTGATCGCGCGTAAGAAGACGGCCCCACGGCGGGCCGAAAAAAGTGTCGTCGTCACAGTCGTATCTCCTTCAAGACGATAACCGGCGTCTGCCGGAGGCGTAAGATCGTCACACCATATTGTAAGACGTTCACCGAGTTTGAAAAGGGTGCAGCTTCCCGAACATCCCGTGGTACGATACATGAACTGATTCCATGGTTCAGCCGGAAAGCCGTATGCCGTTGCCAACAACCTCGTCTGAGCGACGATACAGGTTTGCCGGGTTGGAACACACTTAAGAGATTCCGAATTCTGCATTCTGAATTCTGAATTTGCACTACCCATGTCATACAAGCCGATGCTGTCGTATATGCGCTCGGCCCTGGATTTACTCGCCCGGCCGGTTCATGTGCTGCGCGGCTATAGTAGCGCGACTCTGCGGGTCGATCTGCTCGCCGGAATTACCGTCGGCACGGTCTTGATCCCCCAGGCACTCGCCTTCTCGCTCCTGGCCGGTATGCCGCCGATCACCGGCCTCTACGCCGCAATCGTCGCCGCAATCGTCGGCGCGCTCTGGGGTTCTTCCAGCCATCTGCACAGCGGTCCGACTAATACCGCCTCGATTTTGACCCTCTCGGTGTTGTTGCCGATCGCCCAACCCGGCACCTCCGAGTTCATTGTTGCCGCCGGTATGATCGCCGTGATGGCGGGCCTGATCCGGCTCGCGATGGGCCTGGCGCGCCTTGGCGTGCTGATCAATTTCGTCTCCGACTCGGTAGCGGTCGGCTTTACCGCCGGCGCCGGTGTGTTGATTATGGTCAACCAACTCGCCGGTCTGCTCCGGCTCAACCTCGGCTCGGGCAGCCCACTCGAGACCGTCGGCGCTGCGATCGAACGATGGAATGCCGTTCACCTGCCATCGCTGGCGATCGGCATCGCCACCATCGTTCTGATCGTTCTGGTGCCCTACATCACCCGCAAGCTGCCCTCCATCCTGATCGCCATCGCTGTTGTCAGCCTGGCCGCCTGGGGGCTCGATCTGCAAGATCAAGGCGTACGGATGCTCGATGCGGTGCCGGTCGGACTGCCGCCGATCAACCAACTCCCGATCTTCGACCTCGAACTGATCGGGCACCTGGCGAACGGCGCACTCGCCCTCGCGATCATTGGGCTAGTCGAGGCGGTTGCGATCTCGCGTGCCATCTCAGGTTACACCCAGCAGCGAATCGACAGCAACCAGGAGTTCGTCGGCCAGGGTATGGCCAACATCCTGAGCGGCATCTTCTCCGGCTACCCAACCTCCGGCTCGTTCAACCGCTCCGCACTGAGTTATCGCTCCGGTGCGCAAACAGCGATGACAGCCGTCTTCTCGGGGCTGTTCGTGCTGCTGGCCGCGTTCTTTCTCGGCTCGCTGCTGACGCACCTGCCGCAGGCCGCACTCGCCGGCGCACTTGTCGTCACCGCGTACAGCATGATCGACCGCAGGACAATTGTGCGCATCTGGCGCAGTGCGCGCGGCGATATGGTGATCATGAGTGTCACCCTGCTCGCAACCCTGTTGCTGCCGCTGCAATTTGCCGTACTGATCGGCGTACTTATGTCGCTCGGCCGCTACTTGATGCGAACCAGCACGCCGCGCGTCGAACAAGTGCTGCCCGATCCCGCATACCAGCACTGGACATCGGCCGCCGGCCGGCTACCCTGCCCGCAGTTGGTGGTGATCGACATCCTCGGCGATCTCTACTTCGGCGCCGTCAACCATGTCGAAGAGCGTATCCTGGCGATTCTGGCCAGACAACCCAACCAGCGCTACATGCTTTTGCGCATGCAGAATGTACAACACTGCGATATCTCCGGCATCATCATGCTTGAACAGTTGCTCCATACCCTCCGTGCCAAAGGCGGCGATCTCTTCCTGGTGCGCGTTCGCACCCAGGTTCATGAGCGCATGCAGAGTAGCGGTTTGATCGATCTGCTCGGCGACAATCATCTCCTCGACGATGACGCAGCGATCGGGCACCTGTTCCACCACGTTCTCGATCCGGCGATCTGCATTTACGAGTGCGACCGCCGGGCCTTCAAGGAATGCCAGAATCTGCCGAAACGGCATCTGCCCGAGTTGCCGAAAGGGCTTAGCAGCGCCATTCCAGCCGAAGATTCCATCCCCACTATTATGCCGCAGGTGCTCTGGGAGCGGCTGCATAGCACCAGGCCGCCATTGATCATCGATGTACGCGAACCACGCGAGTTCCGCCAGGGTCGGATTCCCGGCGCCCGCTCGGAACCGCTGGCCGATCTGGCCGCGCAACTGCCCGAATTACCCAAAGACCGGCCAATTGTGCTGATCTGTCGCAGCGGCCGCCGCAGCCTGCGCGCCGCCGCCCTGTTGATGGCCGCAGGATACCATAACGTCAGTATTGTCGCCGGCGGCATGCTCGATTGGGAAGCACGAAATCTACTGAACGCCGTCGGCGATCAACATCCCGACGAGGCAGCCATCATCGGAGCACACGGGCTGGCGGAACCGCGTCAGTGAAACAAGGCCGAGCGCATCAGAAAGCCATGTACTGCGTTCTACACCTTTGCTGCGCCGTGTATTATCGCCCATGCTTAGCAGGAGTACCGTGATGCCGACACAAAAACTCAGCCGCAACCTGGGCATGGATCTGGTTCGTACAACCGAAGCCGCCGCCATGAGTGCCGCCCGTTATCTGGGGCTAGGGCAACGCTTTGAGGCCGATCAGGCAGCCACAGCGGCGATGATCCATGCCCTGAACAGCCTGGATATCAACGGGCGGATCGTGATCGGCGAAGAAGGCCGGTCGGGCGCCTCATCGGATCTCATCAGCGGCAAAGTGGTCGGCAGTGGCGCCGGGATGCCGATCGATGTCGTCGTCGATCCAATCGATGGCCGGCGGCTGCTTGCGCAAGGGCGATCCGGCGCATTGGCCGTTGCCGCAGTTGCGCTCCAGGGCGCGATGTGGTCGCCTGCGCCGGCCGCCTACATGGAGAAACTGGTCGTCAGCCGTCACGCCGCCGCTGCCCTGGTGCCCGAATGCCTTGATGCGCCGGCTGCCTGGACACTGGCCCTGGTTGCGCGGGCGCTCCACAAACCGGTGCGCGATCTGGTGGTATTTGTCTTGGAGCGTCCACGCCACGCCGATCTGATCGGCGAGATCCGGGCGGCCGGCGCCCGGGTTATGCTCGCCGACGACGGCGACATCAACGGCGCCATACTGGCTGCCGTGGCCGACGGCGGCGTCGATCTGTTGATGGGCATCGGCGGCGCTGCCGAAGCCGTGATCACCGCATGCGCCATTAAAGCCCTCGGCGGCGGCATGCTCACCCGGCTCGCTCCACAATCCCGCGACGAACGCGACGCAATTAACGCCGCCGGTCTGAGCACCGATCGCATCCTGAGTTGCAACGATCTGGTCGCCGGCGATCAACTCTTCTTCGTCGCCACCGGAATCACCGACAGCCCATTGTTACGCGGCGTCCAACTCTTCGGCGAACGCGCCCACACCAACTCGATGGTATTACGCGGCCAGACCCGCACCCGCCGTACGATTTTCGCCGAACACTTGCTGGAATGACACAGTCTATCGCCGAGGGCGAGCGCGGAAAATGGTACACTGTCGATACAATGAACCAGTACGAAATCTTCAGCTTCGCCGGCGATCCGGCAACCCTGGGGCGCCTCCAGGCCCTTGTACTACGCCCACAACCACCGAGCGAGCCGGTGCGACGCCCGCCATGGGCCGATGATCCGGCATTCGTGAAGCAATGCGCCGCGATCTTGCAGCAGATCGCGCCTGCTGTCTGGGAAGAAATTGGCGCCTTCGCCGCTGCGGTCGGAATCGCGGCAAGTGCGGGCTTATTCTTGCGAACCGCAACCATGCCCCACGGCTGTTCGGCGTTTGCCTGGCGCCTCGCCGATGGGCATGTGATCGCCGGCCGCAACTATGATTTCATGGCCACCTTTCCCAATCGCCACCTGATCCGGAGTCGCTCCACTTGCGGCTATGCCAACCTGGGGATGAACGGCGGCATGATCGCCGGACGTTATGACGGCGTCAATGAACATGGTCTGTTTGTGGCGCTCCACAAAGTGATGGCGCAGCGGCCCGCCCGGATCAACCCCGGCTTGCCGCCACACCTGATCGTGCGGGCCGCCCTTGAAACATGCGCCGATGCCGGCGAAGCCACACAGATGATCGCCGCCATCCCGCATCTGGCTGCCTTTAACTACACCCTCGCCGATCCTGCCGGGCGGCTGATCACCCTGGAATGTTACCCCGGCCTGCCGGTACGCATCCGCCACTGCGCCCGCGCTGTTGCCGTCGCCAATCATTATGTTCACCCGAAACGGGCTCCGCTCCAGGGCCGCCGACCGCTCGCCGGCTCCTTCGCACGCGCCGAGGTGATGCGCCGGCTGCCGCAGCTTCCGCCGATCCCTGGCTAGCCGCACAGGCTGTCCTCGCCGACCACAGTGCTCCGGTCTGCGCCCATCGCCCCTTCGGCAGCACCCTCTGGTCGGCCGTCTTCGATCTGAGCGGGCGCCGCGCTGCCTATGCATTTGGCGCGCCCTGCGCTATGCCATTCGTCGAATACGCCTTTCCCAGCGGCAGCACCGTCGATACCGAGCAAGCAGCCTGATCCGCGCGGCAAGGCGAACGATAAATAGCGGTACAGGTTTGCCGCATCGGAACGCCTTGAAACAAAATCCACATGCAGCGTTCGGAATGCTGCATATGGCGCGTGGCGTAGCCCGGCCGGGGCTATGGTATACTGTAGCGCGCTTAAACAAGCGGCGATATTAGGTGTGCGGCGTCAGGATCGCATCAGAGTACACAAGCCTACATTCCTGTATCCTGTATCCTAATCTCCCCTTGTCGCACGCACGGGCCACGTTGCCCAGGAGGAGTTATGTCGAGTCTGGCGGTCGTCATCCTGAACTATAATCGCGCCGATTTGCTGGCCGATTGTCTTGCTTCGATCACCGCCGCGCCCAGCAATTGCGATCTCACGATCTGGGTAGTTGACAATGCATCCAGCGACGGCAGTGCCGACATGGTGCGCGAACGCTTCCCGCAGGCACGGCTGATCGTCAGCCCAATCAACGGCGGTTTTGCCCACGGCAACAATCTGGCCCTCCGCGCAATCCTCGCCGCAACCAATCCGCCCGACTATACACTCCTGCTCAACAACGATACCATTGTGCCGGCCGGCGCCCTCGATAACCTGGTCGCATACCTCAAAACCCACGCCGATGTCGGAGTGGTCGGGCCGAAATTGCTCTTGCCCGACGGCTCACTCGATCTGGCATGCCGGCGTTCGTTTCCAACACCGGAAGTGGCGTTTTATCGTATGACCGGTCTGGCACGGTTTTCCCACGTAGCCCGCGCTTTGCCCGCTATAACATGACCTACCTCGACCCCTCGATCACCATCGAGGTTGATTCCGTGGTCGGTGCTTGCATGATGCTGCGAACCGGCATTATGCGCGAGGTCGGGCTCCTCGACGAGACGTTTTTCATGTACGGCGAGGATCTTGATTGGGCCTTTCGGATTAAGCAATACGGCTGGCGGATTGTTTACTACGCCGATGTAACGGTGCATCACTATAAACGTGCCGCCAGTACACGCCGCGCCATTCCATCGATCCGCGCATTCTACGACGCGATGCGGATTTTCCATCGCAAACACTACGCCACAACAACTGCGGCGCCGCTGAATGTACTGATCGAGGCCGGCATTACTGCGAAGGAGCTTTTGGCACTTGGCCGCAATCTCCTCCTCCCCCCAGCAGCGCGCCGCGTCGGCTAGGCTTCAGCCACGGCTGAGTCAGCGCGCCTGGCGGGCCATCTTACGCCTGAGCCTGATTGCCGGCGATATGTTGGCGATCAATGGCGGCTTTATCGGCGCCTTCGTCGCTCAGCTCGACGCGATGCAGGCCGCCGGTGTGCGCCTGCCCGCCGAACCGATAGTCTTTATCCGCTTTGTGCTGCTCTATAACCTGATTGCCGTTGCAATCTTTACATTCAACGGCCTGTATGCGATGCGGCGCGGCGCATCACGCGTCGATGAGGCGTTCAAGGTTTTCAGTGCGGTTTCGCTCGTTACCGTCATCACCCTGCTGATCAACACAATGCTGCCGGAATTCGGCAGCGAAGATGTGCCGCTCGCGCGGGATGTGCTTGTCTGGGCATGGGGTAGCGCACTCGCCGGCTGTGTCTTCCTGCGCGCTGTCTACCGTAGCGCTGTGGGCTGGCTCCGTAGTCGTGGGATCGATACCCGGCGCGTGCTGATCGTCGGCGCCCGCGAACCTGGGCAACTGGTCTGGAACACAATCCGCCGCCATCCCGGCCTCGGTTATCGCGTTCAAGGCTTTCTCTCCGACACCACCCCGATCGGCAGCGATATAGCCGGGTTGCCCGTCCTCGGCTGTACCACCCAGATCAGCCGGGTTGTACGCGCAACCCACGCTGATGAAGTGATTATCGCGCTCTCGGGGCGATCATCGGCCGATCTGGTCGAGATTATCGCTCATGCCGAAGACGAAGCAGTGGCGATCAAGGTCTATCCCGATACCTTCCAATTGATCACCAACAACGATGTCTCGATCGGTGATCTGAGCGCACTGCCACTGGTGAGCGTCAAGAACGCCGCACTCGATAACCCCTGGAATCGCGCACTGAAACGCGGCCTTGACCTGATCGTAACCACGGGATTACTGCTGGTCGGCGCACCGATCATGACCCTGATCGCCCTGGCGATCCGGCTGGAATCCCGTGGGCCGGTCTTCTTCCTCCAGGAACGGGTCGGGATGGATAATCAGCCCTTCTGGATGATCAAGTTCCGCACCATGCGGGTTGATGCCGAGGAACTCGGCACATGGACCACCCAGAATGATCCGCGCGTCACACGGGTCGGCCGGCTGCTGCGCCGTACCAGCCTCGACGAGTTGCCGCAATTGATCAATGTGCTGATCGGCGATATGAGCCTTGTTGGCCCACGCCCAGAGCAAACCCGTTGGGTCGAACAGTTCAGCCAGCAGATCCCGCGTTATATGCGCCGGCACAAAGAGAAGGCCGGGCTTACCGGCTGGGCCCAGGTGAACGGATTGCGCGGCGACACCAGCATCGAGGAGCGCACCCGCTACGACCTGTACTATGTCGAGAACTGGTCGCTGCTGTTCGATATTAAAATTATTTTACGTACTATCGCGAATTTCCTGACTGGCAAGCAAGAAAACGCGTATTGACTTCTGAGACGTTCGGGTATACAATGCACTCCGGTCGAGCCAATCGGCCATGGCATTCGTGCCCCCCGTTACGTTTCGGGTTACGGGTTTCGCGTTTCGGGAAGGCACCCGAACACACGTAACACGCAACACCGAACACCGAGCGGATGTCGCCGTCACAGCGATCGTTGGTGATCAGCTGACAGAAAAGACGGCGCCGGGCGGGCTTCTGTGAGGCAGTATGGACGGCAACAACAATCAGCGCGCACGCTGCGCCCCCCCGACTGTACCTCTGCATTGCCTCTTGTGGGCGGCATAATATTGCTGTCCGCATCCGGTCGCTCCTAAGCGTCCGTAGGCTCCTGCGCATCGGTGCAGGGGCTTTTTTATTCCCCGCGTAGCGGTATTTCGCGCACCTTCATGGCTTCCGCATGGCACGCCGGTTGCACCAATGTCGTACTTCGGTACGACGGTGTTCGCCTGCGCGTGTCACCTATCGGCTGTGTTCTTATGTTTGGGCAAGCGCCCACATCAGAGGGGAGGTAGTACGTACAGTTGAAGCATCAGACCTACGCCGGCTACATGCAGCAAACCTACGGATTTTCAGGTGAGGGCGAACTGAGCGATTTTATGACCCGCCACAACGGGGATTTGTACCTCGGGGGCGAGATCAACCTCACCGAGCTGGCGCGGAGCCACGGTGCTCCGCTGGAGGTCGTTTACACCCCGCAGATCACTGCGCAGGTGCAACGTATGCAGGGTTGGGCCGCACAGGCCCGCGCCCGCGCCGAGTACTCGGGCGCTTTTCTGTACGCCTACGCCACAAAGGCAAATTTCGCCGCCGAGGCCGTGCAAACGGCCCTCGTCGCCGGCGCCCATTATGAAACATCGGCCGCCGCCGATGTGGTGATCGCGCATTCGCTCTGGCGGCAGGGGATTTTACCCGCCGACCGCCTGATCTTCTGCAATGGTTCAAAGGAGCCGAATTACCTGGAGGCGATCCGTAATCTGCGCCTCGAAGGTTGTGAGCGGATCGTGCCTGTGCTTGATGATCTGGATGAACTGCGACTGCTTTCCGATACGCCCGCGCCGCTGATGTTCGGCGTCCGCGAGCGCGCCGCCGGCAACCGTGACGGCACCCATCCCGGTAATGATCGCTTCGGCCTGAGCAGTGATGAGATCGATCAGGCCGCCGCACAGATCGCCGCTAGCCGCCACCAGTTGGTGCTGTATCACGCCATGATCGGCAGCCAGGTCGAGAATGAAGCACATTTTCTCGCCACCCTGCGCGACTCGGTCGAGCATTACTGTCGCTTGCGCCGCCAGGTGCCGACGCTGCGCTACTTCAACTTCGGCGGCGGCATCCCAACCTCGGCCTACAGCCTGAACTTCGGCTTCGATTATGAGCGCTTCCTGACCAAATTGATGGCGACGATCCGCGACATCTGCGCCGCATACAACGTGCCGATGCCCGATCTGATCGGTGAATTCGGGCGCTACACCGTCGCCAGCCATAGCGTCTACCTGCTCGAGATCGGCGCAACCAAGGCCGGCGCACCTGATCAGCCGGATTGGTACCTGGTCAATGGCTCACTCATGGTGAGCCTGCCCGATAGCATTCTTGTCCACGGCCAGGAGTTTGTAATCTTGCCCCTAAGCGACTGGAATCGGCCCGTGAAGCCGGTACGCCTGGCCGGACGACGCACCTGCGACAGCGACGACGTCTATCCACGGCCGGATCAGGCGCCGCTTATGCTGCCCGATACCGGCGCAGGGCTGATTGTTGCAGTTTGCGGCATCGGCGCATACCAGCAAATGATCTCAGGTCGCGGCGGTGCTCATCATTGTCTGAATCCGGAACCGGCTCGGATCATCGTCAGGGAACGTGCCGGTCGGCTGGTCGTCGATTACACACCCCAGCAAGACCAGGCGACAATCATGCGTTTGCTGGGCTATCAGCCGCAACACATGGCTACGCCGTTGCGTTTCAGCCCTACTGCCGAACGCCCACAACTGCCGCGTTTGCGTGAGCGCCCCCGACTGATGCGCGCCCGCTAGAATATCGGTAGCGTAGTTGTGATGCGGCGCGCTAAAGCCATGCCGCATCACAACACAGAATTTTTACGGCCCGAAATGCCCGCAAAGATAGCATGCTATTCGGCGGGGCGGTGTTGCATTGACACCGCCCCGCTCGCCTTATAGAATCACAGAATCGAGCCGTAACTTTTCGGTAATGCGGGGCGTTAGTATAAATAGTGGCTCCAGATGCCCGAAGACTGCCGAAGATCACGTTAAAGTGGTAAAATAGAAAAGCCATAGTCGTAGCGGCCTGCACTGCCCACCTACTCACTGTGGTTCTGAGAAAAGAATCAAGGAGTATATCGTATGCATATCCTGGTTGCCGACGATGATATCCCCAGCGTAAAACTCACCTCATTTGTACTTGAGGAAGCCGGATATCGCGTCTGCAAAGCCTATGACGCTCCGGGCATCTTGCAGGCCGTCGAACAGAACAATCCCGACCTTATCCTGCTTGATGTGATGATGCCGAAGTCCAGCGGCTTTGATATTTGCCGACAGATTCGCCGCAACTCAGACGTACCGATCATCTTCCTGTCCGGTCGCTCGCAGTTGCAGGATCGCGTCATGGGATTGCAGATCGGCGGAGATGATTATCTCGTTAAGCCGTACGAACCATCTGAACTGCTTGCGCGTGTCGAAGCCGTGTTGCGCCGTCGCAACAGCGATATGCTCAACCCGTCTTCACGCCTGAGCCAGGGCGATCTGACGCTCGATCCGGTTGAGCATAAGGTGCTCTTCGCCGATGGTCGTACCGTCGAGCTTACTCCGCTCGAATTTCGCCTGCTCTACTATCTGATGAAGAATTCAGGTCGCATCCTGAACATCAGCCAGATTCTTTCGAAAGTCTGGGGTTACGACTACGAGGGTGAGAGCAATCTCGTTGCAGTTTATATTCGCCGCCTACGCACCAAAGTCGAGAAAGATCCAGAACATCCCCGCCATGTGATCACGGTGCGTAATCTGGGCTATAAGTTCGAGCCGTAAGCGTATTCACAGCCCACAATTCGGCGAACAAGTTCCTTCAACGCCGGCGCATTGCGCTGGCGTTAGATTGAACCGACCACCGACTCACCGGTCGCCGAACAAGTGAATTAGAGATTGTGCATGGCTGTGTCCGAGACATTTTACGCCCGCGCAGAACCCTGGCTACGAGCCAACATTCGTGATACGATTCGAGCCATCTTGCCACTGCCTGTGCTGGCATTGGCATGGTGGTTCGACCGTGTGCCGCTCGCAGCAGCGGCAACCCTCGGGCTGGTTATTTATGCGTTGATCAATCTTGGCTTGTTGATCCTGCTACATCAGACACCCCATCGCCGTAGACCCCACCAGACTCTGGCACTGCTCATCACCTCGGCACTCAGCGACGCTATTTTGGCAGTCTGGATGTTAACCAATGCCGGGCCGTTGACGCTCGGGATTTTTCCAATCTATGTCGTGCTGGCGATGAAAGCCCTGCGCTATCGACGGCAGTTTGTATGGATTGTGCTGGTGCCGGCCTTCCTTGGGCCTTTGTTCCTGTCGGCGCTTTTCCTTCAGGCGCCTGCTACTCCCACGCTCACCACAGAACAGACGATCGCCTATTGGGGATTGGTCGGCAGCAGTGCATTTTTTGTCGGCTTGCTGCTGATTATGGCCGAGCACCGGCTGCGTGAGATCCGCCGGTTACAGCAGCAGATCGAGCAGATCAGCGAGGGACGTAACGAACGGGTCGCAGAACTTGAAAGCACCAATAACGATCTGCGTGTGCGGATCAGGCGTCAACAGGCGCTGGAAGAGAGTTTGCGCGCAATCACCGGCTCGCTGAGCCTTGATGATGTCCTGGGGCAGATCCTCGACTCGATGCTTCAGATGCTCGGCACCCCACGCGTCGGTGTTGCTGCGCTTACACTGGTCAATGAATCCGGGTTTACGCATCGAACACTCGGCACTTCTTCCAACCACGATGGCGGTTGGCTGCAACTGCTTGCCCAAGAAGTCGTACGGACTCAGGTGCCGGTGATGGTCGGCGATGCGCTCCACGAACGGCAGTGGCGTGAACTCCAGTCCTATGGTGTCCTGTCAGCCCTGAGTGTGCCACTGGTAGATGTGAACCACGTTGTGCGCGGGGCACTGACGGTTGTTAGTAGTCAGCGCCATGCCTTCACCCCCACTGAAGAACGCCACCTGACTTCCTTCAGCATTCAAGCCGCAGTTGCGATTCATAACGCCGAATTGCACTCGGCGCTTTCGCAACAACAGGCGATGCTTCAGGCAGTGCTGCGCGATATCGATGACGGGCTGGTAGTGCTTGATGAACAAAGCACGATCGTCCTGACAAACCCGGTGGCAATGAAGGCCTTTGAACAAAGCGCCGGCGCCGAGGCGGATCTAGCCGGTTACCTGGAAGCAATTGCAACCCAGGCGCGCGAAACACCGGCCGATGCCGCCGACGATCGGGCAAGTATTACCGAAGACGTCACAATCGGCGCAGAAGGCAGCGAGCGTTTTTACCGCGTGTATGCTTCGCCGGTACGAGTTGATGGAAAATCGGGCAACCACATTGCTCTGGTGCTGCATGATATTACCGGGCAAAAACTTCAGGAACGACAACGGGTTGAGTTCATTTCGATGGTGGCCCACGAATTGCGCAATCCGCTGAATACGCTCACGGGATTCTTGAAAGTCGTGCTGCAAGGGAAGGTCGGCCCACTGAACGAGATGCAAACCGAGTTCCTTGGACTCGCCGATGAGCAAGCCGGGGCGTTAAAGGGCCGGATTTCCGAGTTGCTTGAGTTCAATCGGCTGGAAAGCGGCCGGTTGCGCCTGCAACCGCAGTGGAACGATCTCACCGATTTGATCGTGATGACATGTACGCGACTACAGATCCAGGCCGAACAGTTTAGCCTGGCTCTGACTCACGACATTGAGAGACACATTCCGGAACTGTTGATGGATAGCGAACGGATCACCCAGGTGATCACGAATTTGGTCGAGAATGCGATGAAGGCAACTCCGGAGGGTGGCTCAATCGCCGTTACGACCGAGCTCCGCAACACCGAAGTTCTGGTTCATGTGAGCGATACAGGTGTCGGAATCCCCGCCGACCAGTTGAGCAAGATTTTCGGGCGCTTTTATCGACTCGAGAACAAATCTTCCAAACACGGGGTTCATCTGGGTTTGGGGTTATCGATCTGCCAGCAGATTATCGAGGGCCATAATGGGCGAATCTGGGTGGAGAGCGCGGAAGGTCAGGGCAGTCGCTTCAGTTTTGCCCTTCCGCTCACACCACGTCCGCATCTGATAAGTGAACCGATTTCTTGAGGTTCCTGAAATTGTCATTTAATCGACAATCGTACTGACAATGCTGTTATACATCGCCCTTGGGCACATGGTATAGTGATCAATACAGCGTATTTGGGCGATTGTTTGAGCGAGGTTTCGCGTGAACATGGCATTGATCGCGCTTCCCTGCCAGGGGAAGCCGGTAACACCGCCACTAACCCTTGCCTATATTGCGACGCTGCTTGAGCAGCGCCGGCATATTGTGCGGATCTACGATCTGGCATTGCAGCCGCAGGTCGCTCTGGAGGCCGCCTTTCAGCCGCTGCATTCTTTTAAACCAAATGTGGTCGTGGTTGCCGGGGAGCACGAAACGCAAATCCGTGAAGCGGTTGATGTACTTCAGCAAAACCGTCGCTGTGCAACGCTGCCGGTGCAGATGAGCCGGAGTGGGATCGATGCCAACTATGTCGCAGCAGATGTGATGGCCTGGATCGATCGCCAGCAACACAGCGAATTCGCAACCATATTGCAGACGATCGACCAGTTGCCGCATCCGGCCCGCCACTTACTCTCGCTGGAAAGTTACGACCCGCGGGCGGTTGGTGGGGAACTCCAGACGCCGATTGTGATTGCAGGGGTTGATGCGCAAAGCAGCAAAGTTGTCTTTCGGGCACCGTCGCAGATTATTGCTGAATTACGTGCCGTTTCGCAGGAATTCGGGCTACGCCACTATCACTTCGGCGAAATACCGGTTACATTGGATCGGGCGTGGCTGAGCGAACTTGCCACCCGGATCAGCGATGCTCGGCTTGGCATCGGATGGGAAGCGATCGCAAATGCCGATGATCTGGACGATACATTGATCGCGAGTATTGCCCAATCCGGCTGCGAAAGCTTGAACTTCCACCTGGATGCGGCCCGGGTTTTCGAATCAACCTCGGCCCGCTCGACGTTAGTGCATGTTTTTGCAACCGCCCGCAATTGCGGAATCTTTGTGCGCGCTCACGTCAAGCTCGAACCACCATACGAATCGGTGCCGGCGCTGGTTGATGTCGCGGCAACTTTTGGACTCGACGATGTTCGGTTCGATGTCGCCCCATCAGAGGCGGTGAGTGTCGGCGCCGACGGCGTGCAACTCCAGGCGATGGCCCGGCAGATCTATGATGCCGGTCGTGATCGCCAGCGTTTTATCGATCGCTTCGGCCCGGCCCTTGGGAACTTGCTCTGGAAACTCCGTGGCCCACGCTCGTCGCCTGCGCCCAACCTGGACAAAGATGATGGTCTGCCGGTAGCTTAGTAAGATACCGTGTACAGGATACAGAGTAGTGGGCGCCGATGGTGCCCATAGCGCCATCACGAGATGCAAAGCACCACGCTCTTTGCGAGCGTGGTGTTTGTATGTTCAGCATTCGGTTTCAAGAAAGGCGCAAACTTGCCGAATGATCGCATCGCGCTGCGGCCCGAGCACCAGCATCTGGTGCGCCGTATTATCCCACCAGATCAACTGCCGTGAACGGCTGCCGATAGTACGAAAGATCGTTTGAGCGCTTTGCGGCAACGCAATGTCGTCGTCGCGGCCGTGCATCACAAGCACCGGCGTTTGCACATGTGGTAAAGCAGTGCGAGCCGCGCTGAGCGTCCGGCGCAATTCATCAATCGCGCCGGTGGAAATACGAATATGCCGACGCAGGTATGTTTGCAACTCTGGATCATCGAGATCGGCATCGGGCTGCCGGGCAAGGATCTGCGCGCGTACCTGCGGATCGGCAAAATCAGCCCGTTCGAATGGATAAAACCAGGGCATGGTGTAACGCGCCAACGGCAAACCCGCAACAATCCAGGGATCGGCGTTAATTGCGAGCGGCGTAGCAAGCAGTACGAGGCGACGCGGCGGTTGCTGGGCGGCGATTAAAATGCTCAATGCACCGCCTAACGAGAAACCAACCAGACTCACGGTTGTGCAACGGCTAAGCATATAGCGGTAGGCCGACTGAACGGCGCCCAACCAGTCATGCCAATTGATCACCGCAAGTGCTGCGGGATCACCATAGTGGCCGGGTAGGCGCGGGGCAAACACCGTATGCCCGCGTTCGGCGAGCGCTATACCGAGTGGATGTAATTCGCCGGGTTTGCCACTGAAGCCATGAACCAGCAGGCATCCATGATTGCTGCCGGAGAATAAGAACGGTTCGCTCACCAACATCTCCAATACTGCAAACGTGCATCCAGCACGATAAAGGCCACGAAGTATCCGTTACTTCGTGGCCTTACGGCGTTGGAACGAGTTCCCGTAAATTACACTTTCACCAGATGCCGAAACTCATTGATATTGTTTGGGCCGATACCCTGCACTGCGATCGCATCCTCAATTGATGCAAAGGGGCCATGTTCTGCGCGGTAAGCTACAATCCGCTGGGCGAGCACCGGGCCGATACCGGGCAAAGCGATCAGCGTATTGAGATCGGCAGTATTCAAATCGACGAGCTCGCCCAACGAAGGAAGCAATGGTGCGCCGGATTCGGGAACACTATCGGCGCCGCTGGATGCGAGCGGCACAGGTGGCTCTTCGCCATCGGCTTCAGGGGCAAATGAAACCGGCGGTTCCGCCGACAACTGCTCCGTGGCTTCCGGCACCGTATCAGCGCCCGAAACTGCGATCACCTCAGGCTCTTCAGATGCAACAGGCTCGACAAATGTCGGCGCAGCGCCCAAGGCAGCAGGCTCCTCATTTGCCGCCGGCTCAGAGGTTGGTGCGATAGGTGCTTCAGGCCGCGAAGTAACAGGTGGAGTACCGCGATGCACCCGCGTCACAATACGCCGTGGGGTTGTAGACTTCGACGCAGCCTCAGCAGGTATTTCAGGCGGCGCCGGTGCGGCGGGCGCTGGGGATGTAGGCGCCGCAAGACCAAACATCTCCGGCGCTTGCACACGACGTTGCCGCCAAATAAAATACACAATCCCGAGCACGGCAATCACAATCAGTAAACGACGAGGCCGCAACATAAGATCTGCTCCCTGCTAGAATGCGGACCGGAACGAAAGCCACGCAACAAACGAATCACGACCGGAACCTTAGATATCGCTGGATGGCGCGCGCAATGAACGCAGCAAGCCGAGATTCTCAATATCCTCAGCCATATCATCACCTTTGGGCGTTTCGAGGATCATCGGTACAGTGGTGAAACGCGGATCATTCACCAACAACCGGAAGGCTTCCAGGCCAATGGCGCCTTTACCGATGTGATCGTGGCGATCGACCCGACTAGCGAAATCTTTTTGTGAGTCGTTGAGGTGGAAACACTTGATTCGCTCAAGGCCAATCAGACGATCAAATTCGGCGAAAGTGGCCTGATAATTTTCAGCGGCGCGGATATCGTAGCCGGCGGCGAAGATATGGCAGGTATCGACACAGACGCCCATGCGATCGTGATGCGGGACTAATTCAAACAGCCGCGCCAGATGCTCAAAGCGCCAACCAAGCGCCGTACCCTGTCCGGCAGTCGTCTCAAGCAGCACCATCGTCTTCCCGCCGACACCCTCGGAGAAGAGCCGGTTCAGCGCCACGGCTTCACGCTCAAGACCAACATCTTCGCCGCTGCCGGTATGCGCGCCGGGATGGGTCACGATATACGGGATCCCGAGCAGATCGCAGCGTTCAAGTTCCTCGGCGAATGCCGCGATCGACTTCTCCCACAACTCATCGCCGGGCGCGGCCAGATTGATCAAGTAGGAGTCGTGGACGATCACCGGGCCGATACCGGTACGCGCCTGCTCGGCCTTGTATGCGGCGACTTCCTCGGCTGCAATTGGCTTGGCGCGCCACTGCCGCTCGCTCTTACTAAAGATCTGCATCACCTCACAACCGACAGACTCGCCGCGAGCGAACGACTTGGAAACTCCGCCGGAGATCGACATATGGGCGCCAAAAGGCATAACATTCCCCAAAACTTGAGAAGACACCGCACAGGATACAGCATTTATCGGCTGAAATGTGTAAATAGATTATAGCACAGGCGTACAGAAAGGTTCACCGGATCGCGCCGGCGGCGCACCGGCAATGTTGCAAGCAGTAATGCAGCGAAATCGGCCACTGTTAGCGCTGTAGGTAACGCACCCTTCGGCAATTGTGATCGGTACAGATCACAGGAACAATGCAGATTGCCGGAGGTGTACAGTGGCAGTTCACAATCTCATCAATCTACTCCTTGATTTGATTTTCCCCGATCGTTGTGCCGGATGCGGTGGCGCAGGCGGCTTATTCTGCTCGCGTTGTCGGGCGGTATTACAGCCCTACCCCGACGAGGATACCCCGGCAGGATTGGATGGCGCAACGGTGGCGCGGATTTATGCGGGGCCATTGCGTCCGGCGATGCATCGCCTCAAGTATGGGCGGAAGCGACGGATAGCCGAACCACTTGGCGATCTTTTGGCTACCGCACTGGAAATCGCGCCGCAACCGGCCGACGCATTGATCGCCGTGCCATTACACACTGAACGATTGGCTGAACGTGGCTTTAATCAGAGCGAAGAGTTGGCGCGCGGCTTTGTTTTCGGGGTGGGCCGCCGATTCTCGCGGGCCTGGAGCGTAACCGCGACACCGGCCACCAGGCCGGACTGAACAAACAGGAGCGGAGCCGCAATATTCAAGGCGCCTTTATCTGGCGGGGCACATCCTCACCACCGCAGCGCATTCTGTTGATCGACGATGTGTTAACAACCGGCGCCACCCTGGTTGCTTGCGCCGAAGCCTTACGCGCCGCCGGTGCGCGTGAGGTACGGGCCGCCGCTGTTGCCCGTTCGTTAGCGCCGACAACCATAGCCAATCGGAACAAATCGTAGAAATCCAGCATTCGGGATTTGGAATTCCGAATTCCGATTTTACCCTATGCTACAATGAAAAAGATAATTCACCAAAGGAATCGTTATGTCCGTAGAGCGCAAGCGCAAGCCGACACCCGAACTAGAGATTCAATATCACCTGCCGCCGGAAGATCTACCGCTGGTCGATCTCCTCGTAACCGAGGACGACGAACCAGTGGATAATTGGTATTCCGAGCGTCAACGCTGGCTGTTTTCCGATCCGCTGTACGCCGGTTGGCGCGGCGGGCCGACAGCCCGACCATTTGTGGCCGCCTCCGATATCGGGCTGTTTTACGCCCTGCGCCAGCCGCCGGTTGTGCCCGACGCCTTTCTGAGCCTTGATGTACAGGCGCCGCCAAACATCTGGCGTGAAGGGCGGGCCTACTTCTTCTGGGTGTACGGCAAGCCGCCGGATGTCGTCTGCGAGGTTGTCTCGAATAAGAAGGGCGGCGAAGTCAACCGCAAGATCCCACTCTATGCGCAACTGGGCATTCGCTACTACATCATCCTCGATCCAATGGGGCGGCTGCGCCAGGGAATGCTACGCTTGTACGAACTTACACCCACTGGGTATCAGATCCGTCAATCACTCTGGATGCCCGATATTGGCCTGGGTTTAACACTCTGGCGGGGTGAATATCAAGGTTTTGAACAAACCTGGCTACGCTGGTGCGATGAGCACGGCACACTCTATGCAACTGCGGCCGAATTAGCCGACCAGGAACGCATCAAGGCCGACCAGGAACATGCTCGTGCCGAGCGCTTGGCAGAACGATTACGTGCGCTGGGGATCGACCCGGATCAAGAATGATAATTGGAGGAACAACGATGTTCGAGTCAAAAGAACAGATACAGGCCGCCCAACAGGGCTGGGAACAACAGACGCTCTGGCCGGCGTTGGAGCGCACCCCTGAGCGCGATCAGCGGTTTATGACCACCAGCAGCGAGCAGATTGAACGCCTGTATACGCCGCTCGATCTGGCCGACAACGATTATCGACACGACATCGCCCACCCCGGCGAGTATCCGTTCACGCGCGGCGTTCACCCAACCGGCTATCGCGGCAAGGTCTGGACGATGCGAATGTTCGCCGGTTTCGGTACAGCCGAAGAGACGAACGCGCGCTTCCGCTATCTGCTCAGCCAGGGCCAGACGGGCCTGTCGGTCGCGTTTGACATGCCGACACTTTATGGGCGCGACACGGATCATCCGCTGGTCGAGGGTGAGTTCGGCAAGTGCGGCGTGGCGGTCTCGTCACTGGCCGATATGGAGATGTTGCTCGATCAACTCCCACTCGATCAAGTCTCCACATCGATGACGATCAACTCGCCGGCCGCAATTATCTGGGCGATGTACCTGGTGGTAGCCGAGAAACGCGGCATCCCCTGGACAAAGCTGCGCGGCACGCTGCAAAACGACATTTTGAAGGAGTATATCGCCCAGAACGAGTATATCTTCCCACCGGAGCCAAGCATGCGCCTGGTGGTAGACACGGTTGAGTTCGCGGGCCAACATGTGCCGCAGTGGAATCCGATCAGTGTCAGCGGCTATCATATCCGCGAGGCCGGCAGCACCGCAGTGCAGGAATTGGCCTTTACCCTGGCCGACGGGTTTGCGTATGTCGAAGCAGCGCTGGAGCGTGGGTTGGACATCGACAGCTTCGCGCCGCGGATCTCGTTTTTCTTCAACGCCCATAACGATTTCTTCGAGGAGATCGCCAAGTATCGCGCCGCCCGCCGGATCTGGGCGCGGACTATGCGCGAGAAATACGGCGCCAAAAGTGATCGCTCGCTCTGGCTACGGTTCCACTCGCAAACCGCCGGAGTTTCGTTGACGGCGCAACAGCCTGAGGTGAACATCGTGCGGACGGCTATCCAGGCGCTGGCTGCGGTGCTTGGCGGCACCCAGAGCCTGCACACCAACTCGATGGATGAGGCGCTGGCCTTGCCCTCGGAAAAGGCGGTGACGATTGCACTCCGGACGCAGCAGGTGATCGCCGCTGAGAGCGGGGTGACGAATACGGTTGATCCGCTCGGCGGCAGCTATTTCGTCGAGGCGCTGACCGATCGCATGGAACGCCAGGCCAACGCGTATTTTCAGCAGATCGAGGCGCAGGGTGGAGTGATCGCCGCAATTCGCAACGGTTTTTTCCAAAAAGAGATCGCCGATGCTGCGTACCGCTACCAGATCGAGATCGACCAGCACGAACGCGAGATCGTCGGTGTGAATGCGCAAGTCGTGAATGCGCCATTGGAGATCCCGCTTCTGGCGATGGATCCCGAAGGCGAGCGCAAGCAACTGGATCGGCTGAATCGGGTGCGCCACGAGCGCGATAACGATCGGGCGCAACAGTGTCTGGCAGAGTTGCGGGCCGTTGCTCAGGGCGATCAAAACACAATGCCGGCGCTGCTGAACTGCGTACGGGCCTATTGCACGCTGGGCGAGATGTGCGATGTGCTCCGTGAGGTCTTTGGGGTCTATCAGGAGACAGTGGTTGTTTAAAGGCTGAAGGCTGAAGGCTAAAAGCTGAGAACTACCGGGTGATCAAGCGCGTGCGGCGCCTGAAACAACTTCACGGCCAGGCATTCGCCTTGTCACCCGGCCGCCTTGTCAGGATACGGTACGGCCGCTATAGGGAAAGTACGGTGTAATACCATCGATCAGCGGCATATCGATCTCATACAAACCACTGGTATACGCGCCGCGATAGGGCATGCCGGTACGACGCACCAGTCCGATCAGTCCTTGATTATCAGCGTGGGTCAGCAGAATCAGGTGGCGCATCCCGGTTGTCAGGGCCATTTGCACCAGCAGATCGAACAATTGCCCGCCGACGCCGTCGCCTTGATAATCGTCGCGCACGACAATCGACGCCTCGGCGCCCTCGGCTGACTCTTCAAGTTGTTTGTAGCGCGCCACAGCCACAATAGCTTCGCCATCGGGCGTTTGTTCGACCGCTGCGAGTGCCGCCTCACATTCCGGATCGATTCGGGCGAGACGACGAGCCTCACGATGCACCATCTGCGGATCGACATGATCCAATGGTGCGAAAAACCGGCGATAGCGCGACTCGGACGAGAGCGCATAGAAGAGTTGCACAAGCCGCTCGGTATCGTCGGAACGCAACTTGCGCACCATCAGACGACGCCCACTTCGTGTCGTCAACGGCACCGACACGTCTTCACTTGCATGTACCATAAACGATCTCCGCAGATCGAGTAAAATCAAGGCCCAGCATAGAGAATACAGGATCCGAGATACAATCTACTTGTTATTGTTGTTATGTCAGATCATAGCACATTTGATTACCAGAGATCTGTGACTTCCGATTTAGGCTTACCCGAGGTAATTGCCGTAGTCGGGCCAACTGCGGTTGGAAAGACGGCGCTGGCGATTGAACTGGCCCAACAACGGTATGCCGAGATTGTCTCCGCCGATTCACGGCAGATCTACCGCAGCATGGATATCGGCACCGCAAAGCCGACACCCGCCGAGCAAGCCGCAGCGCACCACCATCTGATCGACATCTGCGATCCCGATGATCCGTTTTCGCTGGCCACGTACCAGGATCTGGCGTATGCCGCCGTTAACGACATTCATGACCGTGGAGCTACGGCGCTGCTTGTCGGCGGCACCGGGCAGTATCTGGCGGCAGTGCTGGAGGGATGGGCGATCCCGCGGGTGGAACCGCAGCCGGCGTTACGGGCCGAGTTGGAGGAACAGGCGGCGCAAGAGGGCGCGGCGGCACTTCATGCGCGCCTCGCCGCCGTCGATCCGCAGGCAGCGACACAGATCGCAGCCGAGAATGTCCGACGGGTGATTCGGGCGCTCGAGGTGTATCTGGTGAGCGGTATGCCGATCTCAGCCCAGCAGACCCGACAAGCGCCGCCATACCGCATTCGCACGCTCTGGCTGCGCCGCAACCGCGACGAACTGTATGCACGGGCCGATGCGCGGGTAGATGCGATGATCGCGGCGGGATTGGCAGAGGAAGTCGGCGGACTGGTGGAGCGCGGCTATCGCTGGGATTTACCGGCGATGTCGAGCCTGGGATATATCCAACTCCGCCCGTATATTGAGGGCCAAGCAACCCTGGCGCAGTGCGTCGAGCGGCTGAAGTTCGATACACATAATTTCATTCGACGTCAAGGTGCATGGTTTCGCCGGCTGCCTGAACTTGAGCCGGTGGATTTGTGAAAACGCGATACTCGCGTACGACATGTTCCAGAAACTGCTCGTGACCGGAATCGTTCACCGGCAACTCCAGGCGCATACGCAGTTTCGCGGCAAGTTGTTCGGCCAGCTGCGGCCGAAAACGCGTATCCATTGCGGCCCGGCGGCGTAAGAAATCTTGCACCAGATCATACTCGGCGCGACTCAGGCGATCCAGGTTCGGCAGCAACGGCGCCGGTGGTGCATCGGACAGGCGTGGCGCAACATCAACCGGTGCGACGGTAGCGGTCAAACTATCGAGGGTCAGGGGTGCCGCCTCGCGTACAACAAGCGAACCGGCTGCCAGATCACCAAGCCGACGCCCGCGCCGGTCGGCGAAGATCGCGACCGAGCCGATACCATACAATATCGGTAGGAAATCGATCGGACGGATGAGATTGCGAATCGCCGAGGCGGTGAATGTGATCGGCCGGCCGCCTTCACGCACAACGCGTAAGCCAAGCCAGCGCTTACCGGGGCTCTGGCCGTTCCAGATCAGCTCAAAAAGCAGATAATAGCCCCAGAGCGCCGCAAACGAAGCAATCGCCCAGAGCGCCAGCACAAGATCACCCGATGCATCGATAGCGCCGGCTGCGGAAGCGATCCATGCCAGCGCAGCACCGAGGATCACTTGCAGAATCAGGATCAGCAGCGTATCGACAACCGCAGCCAGACAACGTGAACCGAGCCCGGCAACCTGATACGCAACCGAAACGATTTCAGGCGTCTCAACAAGATAGCGGTCTTCGTCGATCATAACGGCTGCGGCGGCTCAGCATCATCGGGCGGGGCGGAGACCAGATCCGGCTCAGCCTGCGCTTCAAGATGCTGCATATCGTTCACCCGTTCGATCTGCCAGCGACCATCGACGATCGTCACGACACTGATGGAAGTATTGCCGATATGCGGATAGCGCTTGAAACCATCGCCGGCGAACCGTTCGGCGTGGGCGAGCATCATGCGAATGCAGCCGCCGTGGGTGACCAACGCCAGACACTCACCCTTGTGGTGAGCGGCGATCGCGTCAACCGCCTCAACCACCCGGCGCTGCATCGCGGCCAATGTCTCAGCACCGCCACGCGGAATATCCTGCCCTTGATCCAACAGCGCAATCTCGGTCGGATACTTCTCACGCATCTCTTCGTAGGTCAGCCCGCTCCAGTTACCGAGATCGATCTCACGCAAAGACGGCAGCAACTGCACGGCAACCTTCACAGCAGCGCCGATCTCCCAGGCGGTTTGGAACGCGCGCGCAAGATCGCTACTGTAAATCGCATCAAAGACAACGCTTTCATCGCGCAGCCGTGCGGCCACCAGAGCAGCCTGACGGCGACCGATATCATTCAGCGGAACATCGGCGTGGCCCTGCCAGCGGCCTTGCATATTCCAGTCTGTTTCGCCGTGTCGGATCAGGAACAAGGTGGTCATTGCGGGGGTCTCCCTTAGCCTTGACGGCAACTATCCACTTTGCGGGTTATCATAGCATACCTTCGGCACAACATTGGTTTGACATGCTTTTGTCGCAAGGAGTAGGATGCATAGGCGCGACTCCTCTGCGCATTTGTGATGGAGGCGGCGATGACAACGCTGATGCTTTACAACGGACCGATTTACACGCTGGATCCTGAACATCCGACGGCGCGAGCGATCGCGCTGCGCGATGGGCGCGTACTGGCAGTCGGCAGCGAGGGCCGGGTACAGGCGGCGACCGGGGGGCGGGCCGAGATGATCAACCTGCAGGGCCGGGCGGTGGTTCCCGGCCTCACCGATGCCCATGTCCACATTACCTGGCAAGGGCTGGTGAGCCGGCAGGTTCGCCTGGGCGGCATTCACAGCCTTGAGTTGGCGCTTGAACTGATTGCCGCGCAGGATCGCGCCATCGACGGCGATGGCTGGCTGCGTGGCTGGGGTTGGGATCATAGCGACTGGGGCCGCTGGCCGCATCGTGAAGATCTGGACAAGATCTGCCCCACACGTCCGGTGATGCTGAATCGCAAGGACGGCCACTCGATCTGGGTGAATAGCCGCACGCTGGAACTGGCCGGCATCACCGCCGCAACACCCGATCCGGTCGGCGGTCAGATCCAGCGCGATCGGGACGGCGAACCGACCGGGATCTTGCTGGAAACGGCGATGGAATTGGTGCGAGCCATCGTACCGCCGCCAAGCGAGGCCGAGCGGTCGGAAGGGCTGCGCCTGGCGCTCCAGGAAGCACTCAGCTACGGTATTACGAGTGTGCAGGCGCCGCCGGGAACCGATCCGACAAGTGGCCGTGAAACCATGATCGATATGCAGAATTTGCGGGCGCGTGGCCAGTTGAATGTGCGTTGCCTGGCGCATTTCTCAGGCGCCGACCTGGATCATGCGATTGCGCTCGGTTTACGGAGCGGCGTCGGGGATGATTGGCTGCGGCTCGGCGCACTCAAGTTGTTCGCCGACGGCTCGCTCGGTTCGGAAAGCGCCGAGATGCTGTCGCACTACGAAGGCCGGCGGCACCTCGGGATCGCGACGCTGGAGCAGGCGGTGATGGAGGATCTGATTCTGCGTGCTCACGCCGCCGGAATCGCGGTGATTGTGCATGCGATCGGCGACGCCGCCAACCGGAAAGTACTGAATGCGATCGAGCAGGCGCAAGCACAGGAAGACGCACCACCGCGCAGTATGCCGCATCGGATCGAACATTGCCAGGTATTGCACCCGAAAGATATTGCGCGCTTCGCACAGTTGGGCGTGATTGCGTCGATGCAGCCGATCCACTGCACCGCCGATATGGAAGTGGCCGATGCCCTATGGGGCAGCCGCAGCGCATATGCCTATGCCTGGCGCAGCCTGTTGCAAAGCGGCGCAACCCTGGCCTTCGGCTCCGACGCGCCGGTCGAAACAATGAATCCCTGGGCCGGCATCCACGCCGCCGTCACCCGCCAACGACCCGGCGGCATCCCTGCGGGCGGCTGGCACCCGGAGCAGTGTCTGAGCGTTCAGGAAGCGCTCTATGCCTACTGTGTCGGGCCGGCGCTCGCCGCCGGCGAAGGTGATCGACGTGGTCAACTCAAGACCGGGAGGCTGGGCGATCTGGCTGTCCTGACCGGCGATCCGCTGCGGAGCGACCGGAACGATCTGCATGCGATCACCGCCGCCATGACGATCGTCGGCGGCGAAGTAATGTTCGAACGCAAATAGCTTTCCGTTTGCTTTGTGTTGGCGGTGCAACCACCAAACACAAAGCAAAACACTGAAGGGAGTATGCGGGCGCCGCCCGCAAAACCTATGCTGCGCAATCGCATCTACCTGGCGGTGGTGAGCGGCCACTTTATTGTCGATGTCCTGAATGCCACCGGCGCCGTGCTGCTCGCAGTACTGGCGACGCCCCTGGGCCTGAGCAACGCCCAGATCGGCACGGCCCTGACGATCTATTTGCTGATCGGCTCGCTTTCGCAGCCGCTCTTCGGCTGGCTGGCCGACCGCATGCCCGATCGAGCGATGCAACTGGCAGCCCTGAGTGTGCTCTGGATGGCCGTGTTTTATACATTGGTGGCGCTGGCGCCGAACTGGAGCTTGTTGCTGCCGGTGTTCTTGCTGGCGCCGCTCGGCAGCGGCCTGTTTCACCCGATCGGCGCGGCAGCGGCGGGGTCGGTGGTGCCGGAACGCGCCGCCAGCGCAACCTCGATCTTTTTCTTCTGCGGCCAGATTGGGTTGGCGGTTGGGCCATTTGTGGCCGGCGCGTTGGCCGGGCAGTTCGGTGCGCCGGGGATCATCCCGCTATCACTGGCGGCGTTGGCGCCGGCCGGCTTGCTGCTGTTCGCCGGACGCGCCGTGGCGACGCCGGTGAGTAAAGGCCCGGCAAAACCACGCAGCCGCGAAGTGCTGAAGATCGGCACGCTGCTGATTGTGGCCTTTGTGGCCCTGGTTGCCGTGCGCTCGTCGATCCAGTCGGTGTACCAGTCATTCCTGCCGAAGCTGTTCAGTGATCGCGGTTGGGAGCCGGCGCTGTTCGGGCTGATGGCGGGGACATTTATGGGCGCCGGCGCGATTGGGCAGGTGATCAGCGGCGTAGCAGCCGATCGACTGGGGATGCGAGCGGTGATCATCTGGCCGCTGCTGGCCAGTGTGCCGGCGGGATTGCTCTGTTTACTTTCCCCTACGGCCCCGGCGGCGTTTATCGGCTGCGCGCTCAGCGGCTTGTTGGTGGGCGGGCAACATAGCGTGCTGGTGGTGTACGCCCAGCGCCTGCTGCCGGTGAAGCAAGGCTTTGCAGCCGGGTTGATCCTCGGCTTCACCTTCGCCAGCGGCGCCGTCGGTACATGGATCGTCGGCCAACTTGCCGATAGCGCCGGGCTGCAACAGGTTATGCTTGGCGTAACCTTGCTTGGTCTGCCGGCAGCCCTGCTCGCACTCGGGTTGCCCGGACGGCTGCACAAGGAAGCGCCGGTGCCGTCTGCCGCTGCGGCGGATTAATGCGTTTGGAAGCTGAGGCACGGCGGCTACACCGCCGCACCTCGGCTTCCAGAGTTAGCGCGCAAGTAGTGGCATGTAGAGCTTCGGGAAGGTCGGCGCTGTTTCCAGGGTTATGGTGCCGATTGTCTGGGCCTGGCTGCGATTACCGGCTCGATCCACCAGGCGCATCCGCACTTCGTAGTCACCGGCAACCCAATTTTCCGCATCAAGCCCGGTGGCCAAACTCCAATCGAAGTTCAGGTTGTAGGTACCATCGGCCTGTTCAATCAGGTTCTTGGCACTCACCGGCAAGATAGCCGGCTCACCCAACACCAGCGACTCGCTGATCGGTGTGACCGCGACAATGATCTCGGCGCCATACAAATTCGCCTCATCGATCTCCAGACCAGTCGCCTCGACATCAACAATGCCGCTAAAATCAAGACCGGCAGTTGTTGTAACGATGCCGGGATTCTCCAGCACCGGCGCGGTCTGATCCAGGGTCACCGTCAGGGTTGTGGTGCGGGTATTGCCCAGCAAATCGGTCTTCGTAACCCCGACGCTCTTTGTACCTTCGCCGGCGAGCAGATCGACCGGCCGAGTCACCGCCTCGTCGGTCACCGGGAAATTCAGGTCGGCCTCGATATCACCCCTTGCCGACGCGCCCGACAGACCGGCACATTCACCGTTTGGCGCAACCCGCAAGGTCATACTGAGGCTACTGGTAAACGCCGGGTCGAACGACGGCGTCAGTGGCGTCAAGCCGGCCGTCGCCTGAGCATCGCGATCAAAGGTGATCGCGTCGCTGTTCGGCTCGCTTTGGGCAGTACCGGAAGCAAGCAACTGCGTATACAACACCAGATTGTTGCAGCCGGAAGGACTCGGGAGAGTCGGCGCAGGGATGGTGAGCGGATTTGCGTAGGCGACAACCGGATCATCGGCGTCGGGAGGCGTGCCCCAGCTATAACGAACCTGGGTCGGCTCGCCGCTTGGCGCCACAAAATCAACCCGCACCGCCGGCTTATTCGTATACTCGGCGCCCTGTTCAACCACGATCGCATCGGCGCCTACAAGCCCGGCCGGCGCTGCAACCAGGGTATACGACGTACGAGCATCGCCGCCGTCGAAGCGCTCGACAGCGCTATGGCCATAGCTCAGATCGCGCAAATTAGTGGCGGCGTTAAGGTTAAACACCGGCATACGATCAAGGCCCGACGAAGCGATCACCTGGCTCCAATCGGCGCCGGCACGCTTGTAGGCATAGTAGACATTCAGCCGCCCGGTTCGGTTCGGAATACCGGCCCAATACAAATGGGCATTGCCAAGGGGATCGATCGCCAGGCTCACCGAGTTGATTTTGCCGCGATCAAGCCGCGGTGTCGGCCATGTGCCGTTCGGCTGGCGCTCGGCGTAATACGTACCATAATTCCCGCCGTCATCGATCCCGGTATAGGCCATCACCCAGGTGCCGTCAGGCAGAAGCCCGATCGACGGATCGGCGAAATTGCCACTGTCAGCCGGGGCAACCCGCTCGGTGGTAAAACCATTGTCGTTCCAATACGCGAGATACACTTTCAGATCGCCATCGGGGCCGCCGGGCGCCGTGAAACCAACAGCGATCCTGCCACCGGGCGCGCTGAAGGCCTGGATTTCGGGGATTGTACCCCGCGTACGCACCGTTCCAACCGAGGACCATGTGACCCCGTCGTTATCGGAGTAGCGATAGCGCACTTCACCGGCGGCTTCACGCCAGAAGGCAAAAACCCGGCGCACATCGCCGAAATTGCTCACCGCGACTTCAGGATCGGCCGGGAAATACGACGAACCGGTAACCACCCGCGCCGGCCCAAAGGTCGCGCCCTCGGTCGGCGGGCGCACACGCAGATAGATCCGCCGATTATTAAAATCGGACCAGATATAGTACAACGTACCATCTTCGGCATAGCGCACACCGGTGGTGGCATAATTCGGCTCGCCGTTTGCATTGCCGAGCTGCGTCGGGCCGCTGAACACTTCGGCAATATCGGTCTTGGCATAGAACAGCGCATCCTGGTCGTTCGCATTGACACTTACGACCACCTCGGCGCCGTGGGCGGCAATATGCGGGAATTTGGAGCGATTAGTATTGCGTAGATCGACCCGCGAATGGACAAAATAGGGTTCAGACTGGGCTGCGACCGGCGGAGTCGCAGCCGGCGCGATCAGCGGCAGGGCCAGCACCAGGGCCAGCAATACACGTTTCAGCACATGAAACTCCTTCAGGGATCGGCATCCTATGCAATTATCGCAACATTCGGGAGAGAGGAAATGGGCATGTTACAGCAATCAACACCATATGCATCGTATCATGTTGATAACATCGCCATTTGCCGAGGGCCGATCATATAAACGGGGAGCAACGCAGACGCGCCTGCCGTGATCGACAAGCGCGTCAGAATACCATAAGAATCGGCGGTTTGCAATACGGCGGAATCTTACTGGCCCATCGCCCGAACCGCTCGCAGACTAGCGATCGGATCAACCAGCGGCACATACTCCAGGCCCACGAAACCCTGATATTTTTGTTCGCGTAGAATACCGAAAATATGCTCGTAGTTGATCTCGCCGGTACCGGGTTCGTGCCGACCGGGCACATCGGCGACGTGAATATGACCGATCAAATCGAGGTTAGCGATAATCCGCTGGGTCAGATTGCCTTCGCTGATCTGCTGGTGATAGCAGTCGAAAAGCAGTTTCACGTTGGGATTGTTCACCTCGCGCACGATGTCGAAACCTTCGTCGGATGAGGAGAGGTAGACATCGGGGTGATCGATCCGGTTGAGCGGTTCAAGCACCAGGGTCGCATCGACATCGGCGGCGATCTGGGCCGCCTCCTTGAGCACATCCACCAGGTGCCAGCGCTGTTCATCACGCGGCACACCGGGCAACGCCGGCCCGCTGGTCACAATCAGGTTTGTACAGGCCAGATCGAACGCCAGCCCGGCGGCACGGGTGATCTCGCCGAGCACGTGCTGGCGCTGGGCCGGATCGACCAGCGAAGCGCTATGGGCCGAGATGGCGGCGACTTCCAGCCGTAGCGCCATCTTCAGAGCAAGGGTGATATTCATATCCTTGCCTTTCCGGTCCCAGAATTCAAAGGCCGGAAAGCCAAGATCCGACACGTACTCCATGCGCTGCTCGAACGGTTTATCGACGAGGATCGTCTCGATACAAACTGAGAATCGCAAGGGAGTTAGGCCAGTCATAAGGCACCTTTGCAGACAATCATGCAGTTCCGCCGGCTTCATCAAGCAGCGCCGCAACAGCGGCATCAAGTTGGCGATCACGGCCATGTGCCCACTCGCCAAGCGGACGATCGACCGTAATATCCACGGGACGGCCCACGCCCTCCAGATCTTCACCTTCCGGCGTTACCACAAAGAAACGCGGAATACTCAGCAATGCCCCGTCGAGCAAGCGCGCACTATGGGTCCAGATCACGGCGCCGGCTGTCGGTTGGCCGACAACCTTGCCGAGTCCGAGCCGCCGGTAGCTCTCGCTCAACATCTCGGTGTTACTCATCGAGCGCTCGTTCGTTACCAGAACGGTCGGCTTGTTGAGGATCCGATTACCGGCCATATGCCCGGCGTCCATCGCAGCACCGAATTGTTCGCGAAATCCGCTGCGTAGGGCCGAGCGACGTGCGAGCAGGTCAAGAATAAAGGTTGCGGTGTGTCCCCCACTATTGTAACGCACATCTACAATGACGCCGTCTTTTCCGTGGGTTTCGGTATCGAGATCGAGCAGGAATCGCTGGTAGGCGCCATAACTCATCTCTTCGATATGCACATAGCCAAGCCGGCCCCGGCTGATTCGATGCACATAATCTTCGTTCGCGGTCACCCAGTCGCGGTATCGCAGATCGGCATATGCATCGGCATCAACCGGCCGCACATCGATCCGCCGCTCAGCTTCGCGCCCGCGCAACATCAGCCGCACCCGCCGGCCGATGCTGCGCTTCAACAACCGATCAAGGCTGACCCCGGGTTCCAGTCGGTTCGCATCCACAGCAATCAATTCTTCACCGGATCGCGGCGGCTGATCGACCAGTGCTGCCGGGCTGTCCTGGATCACCCGCTGCACAATCAGGCGACCGCTGCGGTGTTGTTCAGCCGGATCAAACAGGATTCCGAGGTAGCCGTCGTTGCCGCTCCAGCCGGCGAAACGGCTGCCCAGATGCGAGGCCCGCAACTCGCCGACCATGAGATTGATCACAATATGCAGCTCTTGCGACGACGTAGCACCGGCAACCAGGGGCGCAAACCGATCGCGCACCGCCGCCCAATCCTGGCCGCGAAAGGTCGGATCGTAGAATGAGTCGCGCAGCAAGCGCCAGGCCTCGTTGAAGATCTGATGCTTCTCCTGGTGAAAATCAACATTCACCTCGGCCCGCACCGCCAGCCGCGTGATATCGTTGCCGGAGGGGAACTTGCGCCAGGTGATCTGGCCGTCATCCAGATAGAAGAAGGCTTTGCCGTCGCTCGTAAACTGCAACGCGCTCTTGAAGCTGTCGCTGGCGGTAATCTGGCGCGGCGGCTGATCGGATCGCGGCTCGTCGAGCGGCAACGTCCAGATATTGCCTTTCCCCGCCACCTGCGCCATAAAAAGCAGATTCTTGCTGTCGGGGCTGATGGCATAGGCCACCGCATCCATCTGGGTGGGCGTCAGGAAGTGCAGGCGGCGCTCGATCCCGACAAAGCTGATATCCGGCGGCGCTGCGGGGAACTGGTCGCCGAGTTGATCCGATTCGGGCGCCGGTTTCTTGGCGCCATCGCCGGGCGGTTCCCGCACCGATTGCTTGTCGCTTTCGGCAGCCGCATCGACCGGCTTGCTTTCCGGCGTCTCCGGGTGGGTTTGCGGTGTCTCAACCTCGATCTTCTCGACCGCCGGCGACTCGGGCGTCTCGACCTCAACCTTCTCGGCCGGTCGCGGCCCTGGGTCGAACAAGCGCTCGAACTCGGTTTCGCGGAAGATCGGTGCCGGCGGGCGCAGATCGACCCGCACAATCTGCGCTTCGGCCCGATACTGCTCGGTGGTGAAGATCAGAAAGCGGCCGTCGGGCGCCCAGAGCAGATTGTGGCCGGAGATATTGCTCAAAAAGGTGATCTGGCGGGCCGCGCCGCCGCTGATCGGCGCCACCCACACATTCGAGAAGTAGCGCGGATCCTGGGCCAGAAAGGCCAACCAGCGCGAGTCGGGCGACCAGGCCAGATCGGCGTTGAAGACAAAGCGCCCTTTCACCAACTCGCGGGCTGTCTTCGCCGCCAGGTCGTACAACCAGACCGCATCGTGGCCGCGGATGTAAGCCACATATTTGCCGTCGGGGCTAATGCGCGGCAGTCGTTTGGCGATTGGATCATCGGTCAGGCGGGTTTCACTGCGCTCCACTAAATCGTAGTGAAAAACTTCATCTTCACCGTGGCGGTCGGAGATATAGACCAGGCTACGGCTATCGGGCGTCCAGTTGATCTGCTGTTCGCGGGCGGGCGTATCGGTGACCCGGAATGAGGGTCCCTGGCGCAACTCGCGATCGGTCTCTTTATCGGCAAAATCAACGAAGATATCGCCGCGGGCCACAAAGGCCAGTTTCTTCCCATCGGGGCTGGTGCGCAATTCACTAAAGCCGCGCTGCCAATGCTCGACCCGCACCGGCGTATACTTGACATCGGCCCGCACCCGGATCGGAATTGGCTCAGCCTCGCCGCTTTGCGGGTCAAGCCGCCAGATCTGCCAATTGCGCTCAAAACAATCAGATTGTGCTGCCGGGCGATCGCCGGGAAGAAGAGCCGGCCATCACGGAAATGCGTCACCCGGCGCGGCGCGCCGCCCTCAAGCGCTTGATACCAGATATTCTCCACGCCGTCACGATCGCCGAGGAAGTAGATCCCACGGCCGTCGGCGCCGCAGAGCGGACAACAATTCCGCCCGGCATACGGCGCAGCCAGGGCATCGCTACGCCCAACCAGCATGCGCAACGCCTTGTAATCGGCGTCGGCCGGGCCAAGCCAGATCTCGTCGGGTGAATACGGATTTGGCCCACGGCGTGACCAACGGCCACGGGTATTGCTGAACACCAGATATGCGCCGTCGGGCGAAACGCCGAGTTCGCCGAGGTGTTCGAACGGCTCAGCGTAAATCGGTCTGGGATCGCCGCCGTTAAGGCCCACGCGATACAGGGCGCTACCGATCTGTTCGCGGCTGGAGCTGAAATAGATCGCATCACCGGCTGCCGACCAATCCTCCACCGCACAGTAGTTATCGTGGAATGTGTGCTGTTGCACCGAGCCGCCATCGAGGGGCAGGGTATAAACATCACCGCTGCCGTTACGACCGGAGGTAAACGCCAGCACCGTCCCATCGGGGCTGAAGCGCGGATGGCGGTGACTGGCGACATGGGCGGTCAGCCGTTCGGCGGCGCCGCCGGCTGTATCGACCAGCCAGATATCGCCGGCATAGACAAAGGCTAGCCGCCGGCCATCAGGGGTAAGTGCAGGTGTCCGTAGATAGATTTGGGGATTTAGTTCACTCACGGTTCAACTCATATACAAGTGATGGTGTATCCAAAGTGGGCGCAGCATTCGCCCTTACCGCAGCACTGACCCCTGTTCTTATCGCCTGACTCCTGAACATCCCAACTCACGGCGCGGGCGAGGGCGGCTTCGACCGGGCCGGGTAAAAGACGCGTGAGCAGCAGGGTCAGGCGATCGCTCAGGCTCACATACGCCAGGCGCGGTTCGCGTTTGGCGGCCCGCAGCAACGTACGAGCGACGACTTCGGGCGCACGCCGCGTGAACGAACGCGCCGCCGCTCGCGACCACTGCCGAGCCGGCGCGAACTAAACTCCGTCTTCGTCGTGCCGGGGCGCAGCACGGTAACCGCAATCCCGCTGCCGCGCAGTTCCATGCGCAGCGCCTCGCTAAGCCGTTCCAACGCAGCCTTGGCAGCGGCATAGCCGCCCAGATATGGCAGTGGCTGCACACTCAACACCGACGAGACATTGATGATCTGGCCGCGTTTCCTGGCCCGCATCAGCGGCACAACCGCCTGCATAAGGTGCAGCGGGCCGAGTGTATCGACGGCGAGGGCACGTTCAAGATCGGCGGCGGCGATCTGCTCGACCGGGCCGGCAAGGCCGACGCCGGCATTGTTGATCAAGATATCCGGCCCACCACGTTCAGCGGCCACCTGTTGCACCAGCGCCCGACATTGTGCGGCGTCGCTCACATCGGCAGCGATAACGAGCGGGCGGCCGGGTAACGTGGCTGCCAGGCGCTCCAACGGCTCGCGGGAACGCGCCACCAGCACCACGATCGCACCGGCTGAAGCAAACTGCTTTGCGGCGGCGGCGCCGATCCCGGACGAAGCGCCGGTGATAATCACAACCCGATTACGAGGATTCATAGCGATTCATGTCATGAAAAGATGAACTGCGAAACAGAGTATGCAGCACGCATTCGTGCCGACACCTAACTTATTCCGCGTGAGCGTCAGCATATACCAATCCTACCAGAACCGAGAACCCAGAACCAGAAACCGCTGGATCAGGACGCAGAACCGACTTCACACCCCGGATAGGATTGCTGTAGTATGGGTCAAGTGGTCATTCCTACCCGGCTATACCCTGTTGCCTGTTGCCTGTTGCCCTGAGTTAAGTGCTTACAAATGCCGGCTTTGATCGTCTGCGAAGGCACCTCATGGCCAATCATCTGCTCCAGCATGCGGGCGGTCTCCATCAATGCGGGCAGATCCAATCCGGTCTGCACATCCATCTCGTGCAACATATGGGTCAGGTCTTCGGTGCAGAGGTTGCCGGGCGCACCGGGCGCAAACGGGCAACCGCCGATCCCGCCGATACTGCTGTCGAAATCGCTAATCCCGACTTGCAGCGCCGCCAGGATATTGGCGAGGCCGGCGCCACGAGCGCTATGCAGATGCAACCGCAAGGGTTGGCGCGGGAAACGCCGGCGGAAGGCCAGCACCACCTGCTGCACCAACAAGGGATGCGCCATGCCGGTCGTATCGCCAAGGGTAAGTTGTTGAGCGCCGAGATCAAGCAAGCGCCCGCAAAGATCAAGCACCCGCACGATCGGCACATCGCCCTCGAACGGACATCCGAACGCCACCGAGAGCACCGCATCGAACGGTTTACCGGCCACGCGCACAACCTCGGCCATATCGGCAACGCCGGCGAGCGACTGGGCGACCGAGCGATTGACATTACTCTGATTATGGCTCTCGCTCGCACTCAAGAAGACCATCACCGCATCGGCGTCAGCCTCTACCGCCCGGCGCGCGCCGATCGGGTTGGGGGCAATGGCGCTATAGCGTACGCCCGGCTTACGGCGCAACCCGGCGAATACCGCAGAAGTATCGGCCATTTGCGGCACATTTTGCGGCTTCACAAATGCGCCGACTTCGATCTCACGCAAACCGGCATCAGCCAGCGCATCGATCAATTGCACCTTCTGAACGGTGGTGAGAATAACATCTTCATTCTGCAACCCATCACGTGGACCAACTTCGCGGATCTGAACGTTGGAGGGTAACGCAGCAAACGCAGCATACTCTGTCATCATCGACCTCCTTTGCCGGTGCTGATCGTCACATCATCGTCGCAAACGCCGGATCTGCCGTCAGTAGGTTGAGGTGATGGGCAGATCGATCGCGTGCCCGCTATGCAAACGGCGCAGCAATCAGGCAGCATGCAACAGATATCGGGTGCTAGCGAGCACACACCAGAACTTCGCTCGGCATGCCTGCCTGCACCACGACCTCGCGGTGCAGGAGATGCAACCCGGCCTGCCGGGCCAGATCGGCAAGTTCGAGCGGGCGACAGCCGCCACAGAGCATCGGATTGATCCGGAAGGCCAGTTTCCAGGCGCCGATCACCGAGCGACTGAGCGGATTCACACCTTCGGTGAGCGAAACAAGGACTGCCCGCCCGCCGGGACGCAGCACGCGCCGGATCGCCGCCAGCACAACCGGAAGTTCATCGAGTGCGATCAGATCAAGCAGATACGACGAGTACACCCGATCGAAACTCGCGTCGGCGAGTGGAATACTGCGCACATCGGCCCGCACCTGCGGCGTGCGCGTCAGCCACGCGGCGATATTCAGCATCACCGGCGACAGATCAAGACCGACCGCCAGGCCGCGCCAGCCGATCGTCTCGCTGATTAACAAGTGTTCCTTGCCGGTGCCGACGCCCAGACTAAGCACATGCTGGCGGGGCTGCAGATCGAGCAGTTCAAGGCCACGCAACTTCGCCGCGCCTTCATACCATTCAGCCCGATCGTGGCCTGCGCCCAGCCGGTCATAAAATTGTCGGGCCTGATCAGCATTAATTGTGTGAGGAACCATACTAGTATCATAGCACGCTCCGGATCAAAACGGCCCGCCCGCAATGCGGAAGGGCCGGATATGCGCTATTCGGCTGTAACGGCCCGGCCCTACGCCGGGCTGAATATCCAACGGCAACACAATCGAAGCCGATCCGAACCTATTCTAACCCGAGGTATGCCTTCTGCACCATCTCATTGGCGCGGAGCGCAGCGGCCGCATCTTCCAATACAATCTGGCCGCTCTGCAACACATAGCCGCGATTCGCAATCGCCAGGGCCTGCAACGCATTCTGCTCAACCAACAATACCGTGGTTCCCTGGGCATTAATCGTCTGCACAATATCGAAGATCTGCTCGACGAGCACCGGTGCCAGGCCCATCGACGGCTCATCAAGCAGCAGCACCTCAGGCCGCGCCATCAATGCCCGGCCAATCGCCAGCATCTGCTGTTCACCGCCCGAGAGCGTACCGCCCTTCTGGCTCACACGCTCGCGCAGACGCGGAAACAGCGTTAGCACACGCTCAAGATCCTCGCGGTAACGAACGCTGCGGGTATCGTGCAGGTAGGCTCCAAGCTCCAGATTCTCCAGCACGGTCAGGCGGGGGAAAATCCGCCGGCCCTCGGGCGACTGGGCAATGCCGAGCTTGACGATCTCGTGGGGCGGCGTGCGATCCAGCCGCTTACCGCCGAGCTTCACCTCGCCCTGACGCGGAGTAAGCAAACCCGAGATCGTACGCAATGTTGTGCTTTTACCGGCCCCGTTCGAGCCGATCAAGGTGACGATCTCGCCCTTATCCACCTTGATCGAGATACCCTTCAAGGCGTGAATTTTTCCATAATAGGTGTGGATATTGTTCAATTCAAGCAGGGCCATGCATACCTCTTTTTTTACAACGGCTTTGCGACGTTGCGCCAGACCATCGTAAAAGAATCGTCAGTTACGGTTCGGGCGATAAACTTATCTGCATCAAAACCGGGCCGCCGGTGCCGTCCTTATCGCAGCCGGGAAATGTCTGATCGAACAACAGGCGATAATAATCCGGGCTTGTGAGATTCGGCAACTTCCGCCACTCATAGAAAATTTCGCTCGGATAGCCCTGCTGCTCGTCGTACACCACCGCCGTCCGAATGCTCGCCCGACAGGCGCACAACGACTCGGAAGGGTAACAAACGGCGCTGGAGCGCTCCAACTCGGCGATCCAATTAAACAGGCGCGTCACCGTCCAGGTTGCCGGTTGGCCGCACGAATTGAACTGCGCCACCCCGGAGCGCTCATTGTCGGCGCTAATCTCCTGCTGACAGATCCCGCGCTCCGTTTGTTGCATCACAGCCAACTGATAGCGATCAAAGGCCCGTTGCGCCCAACGGCTACGCGCATCATCAAGTGCCTGGCCAACCAGCACACTCCGACCGAAGAGGAGCATCGCAGCGATACCGAGTGCAAGCAACACCGCCGCCGGTACGATGAAACGGTATTGGCGCAGTCTTTGCATCAAGCACTCCATCAGTGCGGGTACAGGCGTAACCGTCAGGCAGCCTCGTCCAACGCCGTAGCCGCACCTTTACCCAGATACGCCTCAACCACACGCGGATTACCGCGGATCGTCTGCGCATCGCCTTCGGCGATTTTCGTGCCGTAATCAAGCACCGAAATCCGCTCGGAGATACTCATCACCAGGCGCATATCGTGTTCGATCAGCACCACCGTAATCTTGAGTTCGTCGCGCAGCCGCTTGATCAACGAGGTTGCCGCCGAGGTCTCATTCGGGTTCATCCCGGCGGTCGGCTCATCGAGCAAGATCAGCTTCGGGTTGCCGGCCAGCGCGCGGGCGATCTCCAGCCGGCGCTGATCGCCGTAGGGCAGATTTTTGGCCAACTCATCGCGCTTCTGATCGAGACCGACGAAAGCCAACAACTCGCGGGCGCGATCGCGAGCGGCTTGCTCCTCATTCAGCACGCGTTTCGTTCGCAAAATGATGCTCCAGAGCGGCGCACGCAAATGGGTATGCATCCCAACCTGAGCATTTTCCAGCACCGTCATATTGTCGAACAGACGAATATTCTGGAACGTGCGGCGCATGCCGAGAGCCGAGATCTGATCGGGGCGCCGACCGGCGATCGACTGACCGTCGAATATCACCGTGCCGCCGTCGGGCTTGTAGATACCGGTCAACACATTAAAAAATGTCGTCTTCCCGGCGCCGTTCGGCCCAATCACGCTGCCGATAGTGCCCGGCTCAATCATCAGGGTCACATCGTTAACCGCCGTAAGGCCACCGAAGATTTTCGTGATATTTTTCGCTTCAAGCAATGCCATAGCTAGTGCTGCTCCTGGCGTGTGAGAGATAGGCAATCGGTATGCTCAGGTCTTAATCCCAACTTCCGGCTCGGTATCGGGCGTATCGGTGCCCTCAACCGTTTGCGGCGCGTCGTCGGCAGCGTGTAACTCTTCTTTACGCCGCTCATCGGGCAGCAAACCCTGCGGCCGAAAGATCATCATCAGCACCAGCAACAAACCGAAGATCAAGCGCTGATACTGGGTCGGATCAAAGGCTTCAGGAATCGGGAAACCGGCTCGCTGAGCGTCGCGCAGCACGCTTGCTGTACGCGGCAGGATCTGCAAGTCGAGCAGCGTCACAATCACCGCGCCGAGCATCACACCGGGGATCGAACCCATGCCGCCAAGAATAACCATCGCCAGAATGTTGATCGACCGTACCAGGTCGAAGGTTGGCGGGTTGATGAAGAGTTGCTTAGACGCGAAGATCACACCCATCAGCCCGGCGAACGAAGCACCGACGGCGAAGGCCAGCAACTTCATCCGCACCAGCGGAATACCTTGCGCAATCGCAGCCGTCTCATCCTCGCGGATCGCCTCCCAGGCTCGTCCGATCCGTGAGTGTTTCAGACGACTGACGACTATCAGCGTCAATCCTACCACCAGGATCACGGTAAAATAGAAGAACAGTTGATACTGTTGCTGCAGATCCAATCCGGGGAACAACGTGCTTACGAATTCCGGCAGCGGCGGGCGCTCGATCTCGCGAATACCCTGCGAGCCGTTGGTGATATTCACCGGCTTGTCGAGGTTATTGGCGAGCACACGAATCACCTCGCCAAAGCCAAGCGTCACAATCGCCAGATAGTCGCCCTTGAGCCGCAGCACCGGCAGGCCCAGCAAGATACCGAAGAGCGCGCCGAAAACCAGGCCGAAGATCAAAAAGCCATAGAACCAGACCGAATCGACCGGCGCGGCACTCGGATTGATAAACGTGATCTGCGAGGTACTGAAGATACCCCAGAGATAGGCGCCGACGGCGAAAAACGCCACATAGCCAAGGTCGAGCAACCCGGCGAAACCAACCACGATATTCAAGCCGAGGGCCAGGGTGACGAAAATACCGGCCTGGGTGGCGACATCGATATAGAAGGGATTGAGCGTCCCGAAGTACGGCAACACCACCAGCAGCATCACGGCAAGCGCGCCGATCTTAAAAGCCAACGCGACTTGCGCCCGGAAGATCAACAGTACCAGCAACAGAAAGAGGATAAACACAATATCCGTTCCGAGGCTGGTGCGGGGATTGGTCAGCAGCAGAAACGAAGTTGCCGCAGCGTAGAGCGACAAAAAGGCGTATGCGCCGGGGCCGCGCCCAAGCGTCGCCTTGATCTGCTCCCACACGCCGGGAGATGTTGTGACGCTGGTCATGGCTACACCTTCTGCGTCGTCGCCTCACCGAGCAAGCCCTCGGGGCGGAAGATCAGAATGAAGATCAGGATACTGAAGGCGGCAATATCGGCGTAGGCTGCACCCGAGAACGCGCCGCCGGTGAAAAGCGACAGGTAAATCGCCACAAACGCCTCAAGAAAGCCCAGCACAATCCCACCAACCATCGCGCCGGTGATATTGCCGATCCCGCCGAGCACTGCTGCGGTGAAGGCTTTCAGGCCCGGAATAAAGCCCATATACGGGTTAACTGCGCCGACGCGTAAACCGAAGAGTGCACCGGCAGCACCACCGAGCGCGCCGCCGATCAGGAAAGTCAGCGCGATCACCTGATTGACATTGATGCCCATCAAGCTCGCCGTAGACATATCCTGCGCCGTAGCGCGGATCGCCTTGCCGAGGCGGGTCGCATTCACCAGATAATTCAGGCCGATCAACATCAGCACCGCCACCACAATAAAAATCAGGTCGCGCGGGCTGAGCACCACCGGCACCATGCGATCACCGAGCGGCATTTCGAACAAGCGGATCACCGAACCGTAATCGGGAGTCTGATAGCGCGCATTGAAACCCATCGGTTCACTCGGCGGAAAGTTCGTCATAAAGAGGCGCGCCAGGTCTTGCAAAATCAGCGACACACCGATCGCCGAGATCAGCGGCACCAACCGCGGAGCGCCGCGCAGTGGTCGATAGGCCGTACGCTCCACAAGCACTGCCAGCGAGCCACTGACAACCATCCCGGCCAACACCACAATCAGCACAAACAGCAAGGGCGGAAAGCCGTCGAGCAACCCGGCATTGTTCATAAACAAGCCGATATAGGCGCCGACCACACCGCCGATCATAAAGATCTCGCCATGGGCGAAATTAATAAATTCAAGCACACCATATACCATGGTGTAGCCGAGGGCGATTGTTGCAAAAAGGAATCCGCGCACCGTACCGTCGATAATCGCCTGAGGCAATACCGAAAGCGCCCGCTGCAACAGGTCGGGTTGGCCGCTACTCAGCAGGAGCGAAAGCACCACCACAAACAGACTGAGTGCACCTGCGCTCCCGACGATAAAGAGGAAAAGTTGCCCGACCGGTGCAAACACTGTACGTAACACTTCACCGAGCGAGCGCTGAGCGGACAGTGGCGATGTTGAGGCTTTTGCTTCCGCAGCCATGATCTCTCACTACATAAGGATGTTACTGTTGATTGACGGTTGCGCCGTCAACCAACAGTAACATTGAGTCGGATTGGTATCGAAGGACTGCCTATTGAGGCGGTGCGATCTCAAGCCGATCGACGACTTCGTTGGCCTGCCAGTCGGCAGCATTGGCCTGCAACACGAAGTAGGTAGCCTGCTCCGGGTCGCCCTTCTCGTTGAATGCGTAGCCGCCGGTGATACCATTCAGCAGCGGCAAACCCAGAAGCGCTTCGACGACCTGTTCACGCTCGGGCACGCCACCGGCATCAATCGCAGCCTGGAGGATAGCGGCAGCGCAGAAGCCGGTCGAGTCGTACGACTGGGCGCCGAACGGCTGCACGGCCTCGCCGTTCGCCTCTTCGTAGGCTGTCGCAAAGGCGGCAGCATCGGGGAAGTTGCTCACCGGTGCGGCGACGGTGGTGTAGTACATGCCATCGATCGCATCGCCGGCCAACTCGGCCAACTCCGAGCTATCCAGTCCGTCCGGCCCAAGGAACTGCGCCTCGATCCCACGGTCGCGGGCCTGGCGGAAGAACGGCCCGGCCTGGTCGTAGATCCCGCCGAAGTAGATCAGATCCGGGTTCTCGGCCTGGATCGGCGTCAGCAGCGCCGAGAAGTCCGACCGCTCCTCGGTGCCCTCGAAGCCCAGCACCTCGATCCCGTTCGCCTCGGCGTTCTGACGGAAGAACTCCGCCACGCCCTGGCCGTAGGCCGTGGTGTCATGCACAATGTAGACCGAGCCAATGCCCAATGTCTCGCGGGCGAACTGCTCGCCCACGGCGCCCTGCACATCGTCGCGACCCACCACCCGGAAGGCCACGCCATAGCCGCCCTCGGTGATGTTCGGGTTGGTGTTGGCCGGGCTAACCATCGCCAGGTTGGCGTTCTGGTAGTCGGGCAGCGCCGCCAGGGCCACGCCCGAGTTCAGGTGGCCGACCACGCAGAGGATCTCGTTATCCGAGACGATGTTTTTGGCGTTGGCCGAACCGACTTCAGGCCGGGCCTGATCGTCGAACGGCGCAACTTCGAACGTCACATTCGAGCCTTCCAGGGCTGCGTTCAACTCCGCAACAGCAACCTCGACACTCTGCTGGATGCTGGTGCCGAGGGCGGCCTGCGGGCCGCTCAACGGGCTCTGCGTTGCAATCTTGATCGTGCCCAGATTCAGGCCCGAAACCTCGGAAGCCAGGGTGGCGATATACTCATTGATCGTCTGATCCTCACCGCCCTCAGTGCTCCCGCCGGGGGCCGGCGCAGCCTCGCTCCCTGGAGGGGCGATCTCCAGGCGGTCGGTGACAGTGTTCGCCTGCCAGTCAGCGGCATTGGCCTGCAACACAAAGTATGTTGCCGGGTTCGGGTCGCCCTTCTCATTGAAGGAATACGTCCCGGTGATGCCCTCGTACGGATCGAGGTTCTTCAGTGCCTCGACAACCTGGTCGCGGGTCGGCGCACCACCGGCGGCTTCGGCAGCCTGCGCGATCGCCGTGATGCAGATGCCGGTCGAGTCGTACGATTGGGCGCCGAACGGCTGCACGGCCTCGCCGTTGGCAGCCTCATAATCCTGGGCGAACTGAGCGGCGTTGGGGAAGTTGCTCACCGGCGCGGCGACGGTGGTGTAGTACATGCCATCGATCGCATCACCGGCCAACTCGGCCAACTCCGAGCTATCCAGTCCGTCCGGCCCAAGGAACTGCGCCTCGATCCCACGGTCGCGGGCCTGGCGGAAGAACGGCCCGGCCTGGTCGTAGATCCCGCCGAAGTAGATCA
>JAAUQO010000199.1 GCA_012032775.1 Oscillochloris sp.
GGCCGCCGCTCCACGATCCAGCCTCCCCGACGACGTACGCCGGCCGCCGCTCCAGATCCAACCCCCCGACGACGTACGCCGCCCGGCACCCCAGACCTCGAGCGGCTCAGCAGTTTTCGGATCAAGAATCTGGAACTCACCATTCGCCTCGTCCCAGATCGTGTTGCCCCAATAATGCTCCTTGCCGCTCAAGTCCTTGGCGATATCCATGCCCTCATTGGCCCGCCCCTTGTCGGTGGTAAGGATCGCCGCTTTGGCGTGTACCTGGCCGGCGCCTTGCTCCCAGACAGTGAAGCGCGGCCGATTAGTGGCCGGATCGATCGCCGGAATCGCCGTGCTGAGCAGGCGATACTTTACCTCGTCGTTGGTCAGCCTGGGGTTTTGTTGCAGCATCAGCGCAACCACACCACTTACCTGGGCCGCCGCCATCGACGTGCCGCTCAGGTAGTAGTAGGAATGGTTGGGATTCGGTATGATTTCATGGGTTTCGCCGAGTACCGAGCCGAAGAGCCACGAAGCCACCCGCGAATTCCTCATCTGCTGAGCGATGGTTGAGTTATTCGGCAGCGGCGCCAGCACACGCGTACCCTGCACCACAATGTCGGGTTTCACAAATGCCGACTCAGTCGGGCCGCGGGCCGAGAAATTGGCCAATTCATGCTCGCCGCTAGCGCCGTAAGCCCGGTGCTTCATCGCACCGACTGTGATCACATACGGCACATTACCCGGAGCCGTAATTGTCCCCGGATCGGGGCCGTTGTTACCCGCTACCGTTACCACGACAATCCCGGCCTGCCAGGCCCGCATCACGGCTTGATTAAGCGGATCAGCCCAGTATGGACCTTCCACCGGCGCATACAACGAGAGATTCAGCACCCGGATCTTGTAGCGATCCTTGTTACTCACGATCCAATCGATCGCCGCGATCACATTGGCGTAGCTCCCGCCCCCGTCGGCATCAAGCGCACGTGCGATCACCAGATTGGCGTGCGGCGCAATCCCACGCGCCGGCATAATGTCGTCATCAGCATCGTCCCAGGTGGTATTGAACAAAACCGGAGCGCCGTCGGCGATCGTGTACACGACATGGGTTCCGTGGCCCTGCGGATCACTGGTGTTTCGCACCGGCTCGCTCTGATCATCGACAAACGAGCGGTAACGCATACAACCGCGCCGCAGCGTCTCCGGCTCATTGCTGAGCGGGCGCCAGTAATCCCATTCCGACGGCATCAGACCACTATCGATAACAGCAACCGTGACTCCATAACCGGCCAGATGACGCGCTGAGGCATGCTGCGTGTAATCGAAAAATCCGGAAGAGGTACACCAACGCAACGGCGATTCGGTCTCGATATCGATGACTTGATCGATGTCGGTAGACAGCGAAGGAAACAACAACTCCTCGCCGGTTATCGGGTCGATGGTGCTCGCACTGCCGATGCCCGGCCCTTGCGAGCTACGAACCGTTTTATCGGCATGCACGGCAATCTGCGGATTGCGGCTCAAGGCCGCATAGGCGGCGGGCGTAAGCGTGGCCGACACCGCATTGATAATGTTCAACCGTTGTTCGATCGTGCCACCGGCCTGCTCGACAGCCAGTGCTGCGGCATCGGCGCTGGTGGCCTGGACAATAAACCCCAGCGCCGGCGCCGCAGCCATGTTGTCATGGCCAGCGGAATCAGGGCCGGCAGCGATCAACAGTGTGCCGATCAGCAGCAGCGCCAGCCAGGGTTGTAAGTGGAGTATCGGTCTAAAACGCATGAGTAGGATAACCTCCAGAATCGCACTATGTGTTCGAATAGCCTGTTGTGGTGATACGTATTGCTCGGGCTTGTGGCATCCCCCCTTTCAGTCTTCCCCGCTTACGCGATCAAATCTCATCACTTACCCTAGAGCACGATGCCTGATGCGTGATGCCTGAACGCGCTGCCGCGCGGCTCGCCAGTTCGGGATGCGCTCCGCGATCAGGCTCACGCGTTGTGCTCAACGCTATCGGCGAATCGCCGTTGCTCGCCGGCGTGCGCAACGCTCCGGGGATTACACCTGTTGGATAACCGCAGATTCATGCCTCGCCGCCGCCTCGATCAGCGCCCGGTGAGCCGGAAGATTGGCCAAGAAACGCTGCCGGCGATCATCACCAATGATCGAGGCGGCTTTCGTATCCAGCATGGTGATCGCGCGTTGCAACAAGCTGCCGGCACGCGGATCGGCACAGACCTCCAGCACCTGATACGCCGTCAGGAACACCCGCATTGGTTCGGTTGCGCCTTCCAGCGACTCGGATTCAAGGAGTGGCAGGAGTGGTTCGATCTGCAACGCCGCGTGATCCTCGTCACCTTGGATCAATGCAATCCGCGCCAATCCGGCGATCGGTTCCGCCGCCAGCCGCTGTTGGCCAAGTTCAGCCAGAATTTCGGCCGCCTGGCGGTACAACTCGGCTGCCGGCACGAGTTGTTCCAATTCAACCAGCGCATGGCCGTGATACATCAACGCATTCGCTTCGGCGCGCCGGTCGTTGATGGTGCGCGCCAACTCCAGCGCCGCGCCGCAAAGCTCGTTGGCCGCGCTGTTTGCGCCGCTCTGATGCGCGATCAGGCCCAGATTGGCCAACAAAAATGCCTGCCCCTGCCGATCACCAATCTCGCGGCAGATATGCAACGCCTGCTGATAACATGTCTGGGCTTTGTCGAGATCGCCCTGCAAGCGCGCGCTATCGCCGAGGTTTTCGATCACGATCGCTTCATCCTGAAGCAAGCCGATCTCGCGGAAGATGCGTAGTGCCTGCTCCAGATGCGCTTCGCTCTCGGCATACTGGCCTTGATCGGCCGCGCCTGCACCAAGATTATGCAGCGCCGAGGCTTCGCCGGGTCGATCGCCGATCAGCCGGCAGATTCGCAGGCATTGCTCGTAATAAGCCCGGCTGGCCGCATAATCACCCTGACTATCGGCGATAATACCGAGATCGTTGAGCATACGCGACTCGCGCTGTCGTTCAGCGGTGGCCCGACAGATCGCCAATGATTGGGCGCCGTACCGGTGGGCTTCGTCGTAGCGCCCCATGTCGCATGCCACCCGACTGAGCCGGCGCAGGCAATCGGCCTCCAGGGTGAGTACATCTCCCTGATGGGCCAGATCACGCGCATGTTGGAAATATTCCTCGGCACGTTGATACTCGCCCTTCCGCCAGATAACCGTTCCAATATGGTACAGGCTATGAGCTTCGATCAGGGTATCCTGCAACGCGCCGCTGATGGTGTAGGCCCGCTCGGCAGCCTGCCGGGCCTGATCGTACAGCGAAAGGCGGATCAGGAAGCGCGCCCGCGCCGTGAAAAGCCGGGCGATCACCCGTTGCAGCGTGGCAGGCGCACTTGTCGGTGGGAGGGCAGGGCTAAGCCGAATGATCGCCTCCTCGAACATCGCCTCGGCCTCGTGGAACGAACCTTTCAAGTCGTAGAACATCTCCAGCCCTTCAATATGCTGGAAAATGACATCAAGTTCCTGGTGTTGCACCACCCAATCCCAGGCCGCGCGGATATTTTCGTAGTCGGCATTCACGGCAATCACCGTTTGCTGTGAGCCGTCCTGCAATAATGCCGGTTGGCGTAGCAATTGTAAGTAGTAGCGACTGTGGCGTTCCTGCGCTTCATGTTGCTCGTCGGGCAGTGTATCGAGGCGCGCGGCGGCATATTGGCGCAGCAATTCGTGGGCTTCGAATCGCTGCATGCGATTCCAACGTAGATAGCCCTTTGAAACCAGCGCTTCGAGAAAAAACAACGACGCGCCGGTAACCTCGTCGGCCGCCGCAGCACTAAAGCTCCCACGAAACACCGCCATCCGCCGCAGCAGGCTACGTTCGTTCTCGGATAACAGGTTCCAGAGCGAGTCAACCATGGCCAACATCAGGTGCGCCTGCGAAGCCTCGCCACTTGGCAGTGGGCCGAGCAAAGTCAGGTTGGCCTCGATCTGGCGGGCGATCGACTCGCAGGCGAGCACTCGCACCCAGGCCGCCGCCAGTTCGATCCCAAGCGGCAAACCGCCCACCAGCCGGCAGATCCGCGCAATATGGAAGCGCTGCTCATCGTTGACCACAAAATCGGGCAGGTGGCTGCGCGCCAGTTGCACAAACAGATGTACGGCGCTATGCTGCTCGATCTGCCAGTCGCCGTCATCCTCAGGGTAGCTCAAACTCTCCAGAAGAAATATCTCGGCCGGCGGCAGATTCAGTCGATCACGGGCCGTCAGCAGCACTTGCACCTGTGGCGCACGCGCCTCGATCTCACGCAGCAACGCAAATCAATACTGTTGTTGCTCATATTGTCGAGCAACAACAACATCTGGCGCGAGGCCAGATGCACATAGAGTTGCTCGGCCGGCGAGCGTGCGCCGGTGAGCGACAGACCAAGGGCCTCGGCGATCGCATAGGTAAGAAACTCGCGATGATCGAGCGCGTTCAGCTGCACGTAGCAAATCCCATCGGCGAACACATGGCCCATTTCGGCGGCGGCCTGCACCGCCAATCGGCTCTTGCCGACACCACCCGGCCCAATCACCTGGATCAGCCGATGTTGCCGCATCACCTTTTTCAGGCGCGGGATCTCGATTTCACGCCCGATAAACAGGCCGGCATTGCGCGGCAATGTCTGGGTTGCACGAACCGCCAACTGTTCCAGTTTCGTATGGAGCGACAGGGTCTGGATGTCGCTCCAGTAGTGCCAGCGACCATTGCTATGACGCAAGATCTCTTGCTGCAACAGGTACGCCAGCCCATCGCGAATAAGGGCCGGTTTGCCCTGAGTCTGCTGGTGGAGCCAGACCAGAAACGGCTGCGGCGCCTCCCAATTAAGGCTGTGACGCAGCCATGTGCGCAACCCCATCACCGAAAGCGCTTCCAGCTGGAGCTCGGCATATAAGACATTCTGACGCGGCAGATCGAGGTCGTAGTTTGTGCGCGGCGTGGCATAAACGAGGCCGATGCGGCCCAGATCAGACAAGCTCATCAATGCCTGGAGCAACTCGATACTGGCCTGATCGGCAGTGGCAAGATTATCGACAAGTACCAGCAGCCGATCGTTGCGATTGCGCACAAGGTGTTCGTGCAATGCCCGGGCGAAGGCGGCCGGTTGCAAACTCGGCAGCGGCAAGTCGGGCCAGATCTCGCGCAACTCCAGAAACATGCCGTAGGCCCGTTCCTTCAGGGCAGCGGTGCCGCGCAGGTGCAACACCACTTGCCCGCGTAAGCGCGCCGCCTGTTCGATCTCGGCCAGAAATCGCGAGGCGCCGACCTGTGGTGCAGCGGCGATCTTCAGCACACCGAGCGGTGCGTGCGGCCACTCATCCAGAAAGCGCTGCGCGATCTGCAAAGCCTGATCGCGTTCGATCAAGCGCGACGGCCCTTCAAGGGTCGGCGCCGACGGAACGGCGTTGTCTTCCCAGATCGCCCGCCCGCGCCCGCTGCGCTTGGCCTGATAGTTACGCTGGTCGGCCTTCTCGAACAGCACCTCGGCCGTCAGGCCGTCATCGGGATAGAGCGCAACGCCGATACTGCCGCTCAGGGTCAGCGGCGGCTCGCCGGGGAACGGCTGGGCTGCGATCCGCGCGATCACCTGTGTCGCCAACGCAGCCGCCTCGTTGCGATCAGATTGTGGGCAGAGCAGCACCAACTCATCGCCGCCATAACGAAAAACCAGATCCTCGCTGCCTAGGGTTGCCGTCACCCGCCGCGACAACTCCACCAGAATCTGATCGCCGCGGGCGTGACCAAAGGCGTCGTTGACACTTTTGAAGAAGTCCAGATCAAGCACCATCAAGGCGAACTGCTGCTCCAGATACTGGTGGCGGCAGAGCACTTGCTCCAGAGCGGTCGCAAGCATACTACGCGAGAGCAATCCGGTAAGCGGATCGCGCTGCACAAACGCAGATTGGATCGCAGGCATCCTGATACAAAGCGACGCATCGGCAAGTGTAGTTGCTTCGGGCGTCTGCACCGCCTGCACCGGATACGCAATCAACTGGGCAATTGCGGCAACGCTCTGCGGCCGGGCCAGAAAATAGCCCTGGCCGTAGTCGCACTGCAAGTTGCGCAACAATTCCAGGTGCGCCTCTTGCTCAACGCCCTCGCCGACCACCTGAATGCCCAATGCATGGGCAAGGTTGGTGACGGCGCTGATCACATGGACACCGCGCCGGCTTAGTTCGATCCCGCGCAGGAATGAGCGATCCAGTTTCAGGGTCGTGATCGGCAAATGATGGAGGTAGCTCAACGAGGAATAGTGCGTGCCGAAATCATCCAGGCAGATCTTGACACCCAGGGCACGCAACTGATTCAGCGTCAGAAGTGCGGTGTCACCCTGCGTGATCACCGTCTCCTCGGTGATTTCAAGGCTCAAGGCTTGCGGCGGCAACCCACAGGCAGCAAGGGTGGACTGCACAAACGCCACTAGTTCGGGTTCGGCCAGCAGGCGGCCGGACATATTCACATTCACGCTACAATGCGCCGCCGCCGCGCCGATGCTACGCCACTGCTGCACCTGGCGACAGGCCGATACGAGCACCCAGTGATCGATCCGACTAAGCAGCCCGATCTCCGTTGCGATAGCCAGAAATTCATTTGGTGCGATCAAGCCGAGCTGGGGATGTTGCCAGCGCAATAATGCCTCGAACGCCGCAATATTCCCGCTTTCCAGGTTGAAAATCGGCTGGTAGTAGAGGCACAACTCATCGCGGGCCAGCGCCAGGCGCAGATCGGTGCTGAGCGTCAGGCGCCGGACGGCCTGCAGGCGCATTTCGTTCGTAAAGACCGCAAAACGACCGTAGCCGAGCCTTTTGGCATAATGCAAGGCACTATCGGCGTCGCGCAGCACCTCGATCGCATCATGATAGTCGGTATCGCTGGTAGTGATCCCCTGACTGACCGAGACAAACAGACGCTGTTCGCCCAGGGTAATCGGGGTGCGTAGTTCCTGATTGATCCGTTCGGCGATCGCAAGTGCATAGCGCAATCCGCCGACTTTGTCGATGATGATCGCGAACTCGTCGCCGCCAAGATGAGCCAACCGGCCCGAGTCGCTGACGACGGCCTGCAAACGCCGGGCTAGCTCGGCCAGAAACTGATCGCCGACATAATGGCCCAGGCTTTCATTAATGATTTTAAAGTTATCGCAGTCCAATAAGATGACAGCAAATTCATACTGCGACTCGTGGATTTGGCGATTGACACATTCGGCGATGGTTTCCATACATCCGGCACGATCAAGCAGAGCGCCGGTTTCCGCAGACGGTCGCTGGTCATACATAGGTTATCCCAGTGGCGATGATCCTTCAGGATCGGGCATGTTGAACGAGTAGAGCGGCGCAACGGGTTATGTTCGACAGCGGACCTTTGGGCGGAAGGAGTTAGATCATAGCACCATAGTACTACAAAAAGGTTACAGTGCCGGGAATTCACGACGTTGCACAAGCGCCGGCCTGCTCGGCGGATCACTTGATGGTTTCCGGGTTTTGCATGATAATCGAGGGTCAATGGCTGGGGCTAACTACAATCAATCGCTCCCCGCATGCGACAAGAGGTTTTCGTGGATGTAAGCTACCTCCAATCAATTCTCAGTAGCCGGGTGTACGACGTGGCGATCGAGACACCGCTCCAGGCCGCACCGCGCCTGTCGGCCCGCCTGAACAGCGCGGTCTTTTTTAAGCGCGAAGATTTGCAGCCGATCTTCTCGTTCAAGCTGCGCGGCGCCTACAACCGCATGGCGCATCTTAGTGAAGCGGAGCGAGCCGGGGGCGTGATCGCGGCTTCGGCGGGCAACCACGCCCAGGGTGTCGCCTACTCCGGCCAGCGCCTCGGCGTCCGCACCGTGATCGTGATGCCGGTCACCACGCCCGAGATCAAGGTCGAGGCCTGTCGAGCACGTGGCGCCGAGGTAGTGCTGCACGGCGATAGCTACTCCGATGCCGAGGCCCACGCCTATAAACTTCAGGCCGAGGGCGAACTGGTGTTTATCCATCCCTACGACGATCCCCTGGTGATCGCAGGCCAGGGTACGATCGGCCTGGAGATCACGCGCCAGATGCGCTATGAGCGCTACCATGTTTTTGTGCCGATCGGCGGTGGCGGGCTGATCGCCGGGATCGCGGTATTCTTGAAGAGTATCAACCCGCAGGTGCGGATTATCGGCGTTGAACCCGACGATTCCGATGCGATGTACCAGAGTGTTCAGGCCGGCGAACGGGTGACGCTGGCCCAGGTCGGGATCTTTGTCGATGGCGTGGCGGTGCGGCGGGTCGGCGCCTATACCTTTGATCTGGTGCGCAAATATGTGGACGATTTTGTGCGCGTGAGCACCGACGAGGTTTGTGCGGCGATCAAGGATGTGTTCGAGGATACCCGCGCCATCCAGGAGCCGGCCGGGGCGCTGGCGGTGGCTGGGATGAAACGCTACGCCGCCGAACATGATCTGCATGGCGCGCCGCTGGTGGCGCTTACATGCGGCGCAAACGTGAATTTCAGCCGGCTGCGTCATGTTGCCGAGCGCACCGAGATCGGCGAGCAGCGCGAGGCGCTCCTGGCGGTGACGATCCCCGAGCGACCGGGATCGTTCAAGCAGTTCTGCCGGATCGTCGGCGGGCGCAGTATCACCGAGTTTAACTACCGCTATGCACCGCGCCCCGACGCCCAGATCTTCGTTGGCGTACAATTAGAGCGGGCCGACCAGCGCGCAATCTTGTTGGAGGAACTGGCTTCGGCCGGTTACCCGACGCTGGATCTGACCCACGACGAACTGTCGGTGGTGCATGTGCGGCATATGGTGGGCGGGCGCGCCCCCGAGGCCGCCGACGAACGACTCTACAGTTTCGAATTCCCCGAACGACCGGGCGCACTGCTCCATTTCCTCGAATCGCTCGACGCCTCCTGGAATATCAGCCTGTTCCACTATCGCAACCACGGCAGCGCCCATGGGCGTGTGCTGGCGGGGATCCAGGTTCCCGAATCCGATCTCGCACGCTTCCGCGAATCACTGGCCCGGCTCGGCTATCGCTACCACGATCAGAGCGAGAACCCGGCCTACCGGCGCTTTCTGGTGTGACGGCTCCCACGGCTAAAGCTCGTGGGCTTCAAGGGGATGCCGCCCCATCCCACAGGTTCACACGCGAAGCGTCTGGAGTCCCCGTTGCAAAATGTTGAGCGCCGCGTTCTCGTCCCTATCCAGTACCAGCCCGCAGCGCGGGCAGGCATGGACACGCTCACGCAACGCCTTGGGAACCATCTCGCCGCAGGTCGAGCACCGCTTGGTCGTGTTCTTGGGGTTCACCAGAATCACGCGCCGCCCAGCTTCTGCCGCTTTGGCGACGGTCATTTCGATAAACTGCGTCCAGGCCACGTCCAAAATGCTCGTACGCATCCCTCGGCTACGGCCCATCTCCATCGGGGCCAGTTCCTCGAACACGATCACCTGATAGGCGTTCACCAGCTTGCGGCTCTCTTTATGGGCAACGTCAGCCCGCCGGTTGGCGATCCGCTCGTGGATCTTCGCCAGGATGCCCTGCTGTTTGGCGTTCTCGGGCCAGTCCTGGGCGTTCTTGGCCGCGTCCTTCCGCCGCTGGACACGTTTGAGGTCGGCCTCATCACGCCGATAGAACCTGGGGTTGGCGATCTTCTGCCCATCCGAAGGGTGGCAAACGATGACAGCCCCACATCAACGCCGGTGACGTTGCCGGTCGGCGGCAGCAGCTCGGCCTCCGTCTCACACGAGAAGCACGCGAACCACTTGCCGGTACGCGACCGGGTGAGCGTCACCGTCTTGGGCGTACCCTCTACGGGACGATGCAGCACGACATGCACCGCCCCGATTTTCGAGAGCATCAGCCGCTCGCCCTCCAACCGCACGCCGTTCCCGTACTGCGGATAGGTGATGCTGTCGTACCGCCCGAAGCCCTTGAAGCGCGGGAAGCCGACTTCTTTGGCTCCTGCTTTTACCCGACGAAAAAAGGCTTGAAATGCCAGATCCACCCGCACGCTGATGTTTTGGAGCACCTGACTATGGACGAGCTTCAAGGCGGGCCGCGTCAGCTTCCAGATCGGCAGCATGGCCTGCGTGTCGTACAGGCGCAGCGTCTCGCCGCGTTCCTCATACGCCCGCTTGCGCTCGGCAAGCGTCTCGTTGTACGCCCAACGACACGCCTCAAGCTGTTGCTCAAGGATACGCTGCTGGCCTTTGGTGAGGTAGATCCGATATTTGAAGCTCTTGCGCATCTTTTACGTGTAGCACGGCTCTGCTTAAAGAGCAAATATGTTCGTGTATCAGTCGTTGGGCTAAAGCCGCTCAAGCGGATGAAGCCCTTCTATCCCAGGGCTGAAGCTCCTGGGCTTTACGGGCTAGAACTGTAAAATGTGGTGTTCGTTCGCGCAAAGCGCGAACGAACACCACAAGCAGATCAAGCGGCTCGACCCGGCCCTGGTATCACGGGATAAGCGCCGGCGGACGGATTAGCACTCTTGCTTAGCTTGACACAGATGCACGCCGTCGATCAGGATGGCGACGTGGGTGATCCCCGGGAACTGGCCCAGGGTTTCGACAATCTGGAACGCATCACCGGCGGCGACGAAGATCGACAGGTTGCCCTTGATGACCTGAATAGCCGCCGGTTCAAGATTGACCACCGCCAGATTGCCCTCGACCACGGTCACATCAAAGGCGAAATCGGCCGTCTCGGGGCCATAAAACGAGCCGAGGCCGAGCGCTTGTTC
>JAAUQO010000200.1 GCA_012032775.1 Oscillochloris sp.
TAGCGTATTTGTGTTGTGATGCGGCGCAGCTTCGCTGCGCCGCATCACAACACAGAATCCTTACGGGCCGGCGGCCCGAAACGCCTACAAATCCGATTACGCTATCGACGTTCTAGAGCATGCGAAATGCAGAATTGGGAGAAGACGTGTGATTGACGACAACCCGTTCTTGCCGCAACAGGCCTCGAATTTCGCCTGGCAGATCGATGCAATCACGATCACCCTGACCCTGATCAGCCTGGCGCTGACCCTGCCGATCGTCGGGTTGATTGTGTACTTCTGCATCAAATACCGGCGTGATTCTGCGGCGCAGCGTACCGGCTGGCGGCCGGGGCGCATGTTGGAGTACGGCTGGATCGGCGGGTTGCTGGTGCTGATGGTGCCGGTGTTTATCTGGACTTCGCTGGTGTACCTGAACATGTGGCAGCCGCCGCCGAACACAACCGAGGTGTATGTGATCGCGCGCCAGTGGATGTGGAAAACTCAGCATCTGAACGGGCGGCGCGAGATCAACGAACTGCATGTGCCGGTTAACCGGCCGGTGCGGCTGATCATGACTTCGCAGGATGTCATTCATAGCTTTTATGTGCCGGAGTTCCGGGTAAAACACGATGTATTGCCGGGGCGCTACAGCGTGCTCTGGTTTGAGCCGACTGAAGTGGGCGAGTACAACCTGTTCTGCACCGAATACTGCGGCACCTGGCACTCGCAGATGGTTGGCCGGGTAGTGGTGATGGAGCCGGACGCCTACCAGGACTGGCTGAACGAGCCATTGGCGATGCAGCCGGGGATCGATAGCGCAGCGCCCGAGATGTCTGAAGCTACCAACACGCCGCCTTCGATGGCCGAAGCCGGCGCGCAACTCTTTGTCGGCCAGGGTTGCAACAGTTGCCACCAGATGGGCGGCGATGGAATCGGCCCCTCGCTCGTCGGCGTGTACGGCAGCGACGTAGCGTTACAACGCGGCGTAACTGTGCAGGCCGACGAAGAATACCTGCGGCGCTCGATCGTCGATCCGAACGCCGATATTGTGGCCGGCTACCAATCGGTAATGCCCGCATACCAGGGCCAACTCAGCGAAGACGAGATCATGCAACTGGTGGCCTATATTGCATCCCTGGAGCCATAATCTAATTTTATTCGGTTGGTTTTGGCGGCTTTGCCGCCAAAACCAACCGAAAGAATCGTCACTACCGCGTAGGAAAAAATTATGACCGCAACCACGGCGGCTCCGCCGCGCCGAAACTATCTGAACGAGCGCTACAGCATCATCTCCTGGCTCACCACCACCGATCACAAACGGATCGGGGTGCTGTACATGATCTCGATCACGTTCTTTTTCTTTCTGGGCGGAGCGGCGGCAACCGCGATCCGGTTGGAACTGATCACCCCGGCGGCCGACCTGCTCGGCCCGGAGCTTTACAACAAGTTCTTCTCGCTCCACGGCGTGATCATGGTCTGGTTCTTTCTGGTGCCGTCGATCCCGACGGTGCTGGGCAATTTCCTGCTGCCGCTCATGATCGGTGCCAGTGATGTCGCATTCCCGCGCCTGAACCTGGCCAGTTGGTACATCTACATGATCGGCAGCTTGTTTGCGCTGATCGTCACCCTGGTAGGCGGCGTCGATACCGGCTGGACCTTCTACACGCCCTACAGCACCACCACCAACTCGGCGGTTGTGTTGACGATCCTGGGGATTTTCATCGTCGGGTTTTCGTCGATCCTCACCGGGCTAAATTTTATCGTCACCACTCATACCATGCGCGCCCCCGGCATGGGCTGGTCGCGCCTGCCCCTGTTCGTCTGGTCGAACTATGCGACCGCCCTGATTATGGTGCTGGCCACGCCGGTGCTGGCGATCACACTGCTGCTGGTGATGGTTGAGCGGCTATTCGGGATCGGCATCTTCGACCCGGCCCTCGGCGGTGATCCGGTGCTTTTCCAGCACCTGTTCTGGTTCTACTCGCACCCGGCGGTCTACATCATGATTTTGCCCGGCATGGGCGTGGTGAGCGAAACAATCGCGACCTTCGCGCGCAACCGGATCTTCGGCTACAAGTTCGTGGCCCTGGCCAGCCTTGCGATCGCCGCGCTCGGATTTCTGGTCTGGGGCCACCATATGTTCGTCGCCGGGCAATCGGCCTACGCCGCACTCACATTCTCGGCCCTGAGTTATCTGGTTGCGATCCCGTCGGCGATCAAGGTTTTTAACTGGACGGCGACGCTCTTCAAGGGCTTTATCAGTCTGAGCACGCCGATGCTCTATGCGCTGGGTTTCATCGGCCTGTTCACGATCGGCGGCTTAACCGGGCTGTTTGTGGCGGCGCTACCGGTGGATGTCCATGTGCATGACACCTACTTCGTGGTGGCGCACTTCCACTACATCATGGTCGGCGGCATGGTCTCGGCATACCTGGGCGGGATTCATCTCTGGTGGCCGAAAATAACCGGGCGATTGTACCCCGAGCGCTGGGGCCGGTTCGCGGCGATTCTGCTGTTCGCCGGCTTTAATCTGACCTTCTTTCCGCAGTTTTTGCTCGGCTACTGGGGCATGCCGCGGCGTTACGCCAGCTATGCGCCGGAATACCAGGTGCTGAACGTACTCTCGACGGCGGGCGCCTCGATCCTGGCCCTCGGCTACCTGCTGCCCTTCGCGTACCTGTTCTGGTCGCTGCGCTATGGCGAAAAGGCGCCGTCCAATCCCTACGACGCCACCGGGTTGGAATGGCAAACCACCTCGCCGCCGCCAAAGGACAATTTCGTGCGCAAGCCGGTGGTAACGAGCGATCCGTACAACTACCCGCCGGGCGACCCGAACGGCTTTATCCCGCAGGGGGTGCAGGATGGCTGAGGCCCAACGACCGGCCCATGTCGCACACCATTTCGCGGATGCCGAACAGCAGCAGCGTGCCTCCAGTTTCGGCATGTGGATCTTTCTCGGCACCGAAGTGATGCTTTTCGGCGCACTCTTCCTTGGCTTCAGCATCTACCGGGCCGCATTTCCCGCAGCATTCGCCGCCGCCGCAAGTCACCTCGACCTCGGGCTGGGAACCGTGAACACCGGCATTTTGCTAACCAGCAGTTTGTTTGTGGCGCTGGCCGTTCATGCCGCGCAAACCGGCAACAAGCGAGCGCTGGCACTCTACTTGCTTGGAGCAATGGTGTTGGGGGCGATCTTTCTCGGCATCAAAGGCGTCGAGTATCGCCGTGAATTTGAAGAAGGGCTGGTATCGTTGCGCGGTTTTGAATTTCGCTACGATGGCCCGCAGCCGCGTCAGGCGCAATTGTTCTTTCACTTTTACTTCGCAATGACCGGCTTGCACGCCCTGCATATGCTGATCGGGATCGGCGTTTTGGGCGTTTTGGCTGCGCAAGCCTACAACGATCACTTCTCGCCCGAATATTACAACCCGGTGGAGGTCGGCGGATTGTACTGGCACTTTGTCGATCTGGTCTGGGTGTTTTTGTTTCCGGTGTTGTATTTGCTACGCTGAGTGATCAATCCGATGAAGCATGTGACATCGCGCCGAACCTATTTACTGGTGTATGTGGGATTGCTGGTGTTACTGGCGGCAACCGTGGCCGTGGCGCTGGTTGATCTTGGGCCGTGGGGAATTGGGCTGGCGCTCGCAATTGCGCTGGCAAAGGCGGTCTTGATCGCGCTGTTCTTCATGCATGTACGCGGCGCAAACCATCTGGTGCAACTGGCCTCGGTGGGCGCATTCGTCTGGCTGGGGATTATGTTTGTGCTCACCTTTAACGATTACCTTAGCCGGAGCTGGATTCCATTGCCGGGGATATAGGGGTTGGTGAGGGCGATACCGCGACTTTAGCCTGGACGCATGTAGATGAGGAGATAGATCCTGTTGACGCCCTTACTTTTCCTGCTGATTGTTGCGCTCGCCGCCGCGCCACTTACTACACTCGCCGGTGCGATCCGTCCCCGCCTTGCGGGAATTGTCGGGGTGGTGATGGCGGGCCTGATCTTTGGCGCAACTGCCTGGGCCTGGAGCAGCGGCGGCGAGACGATTATCTGGCCCTGGGCGCCAAGTTGGGGTCTGGAACTCCACTTCACCCTCGACGGACTTGCCGCGCTCTATGCCTTGCTGGCCAGTGGCATCGGCCTGGTTGTGTTGATCTACGCAACCCGCTACATCGCCGAGCATCTCCATCATGAACACCGTCCGGAAAGCGATCAAATCCGCTTTTTCGGCTTTATGCTGCTTTTCCTGAGTTCCATGATCGGGATGGCGCTCGCGCAGGATCTGCTGCTGTTGTTCGTCTTCTACGATCTGACGGCACTGGCCTCGTATTTTCTGATCGGCTACGACCGCGAGAAAGCCGACTCGCGTGAGTCGGCGCTGATGGCCCTGGTGATCACCGCCGCAACGTCGGTCTGCTTTTTGATCGCGGCGCTGCTGCTGCAACAAGCGTTCGGCAGTTTTGCCTTGCCGGAGGTATTTGCACGGGCCGAGGAGTCGCCGGGGCCGCTGGTATCGATCGCGGCGGGGTTGATTGCAGTGGCGGCACTGGGGAAGTCGGCCCAGGTGCCGCTGCATTTCTGGCTGCCGCGAGCCATGGCCGCGCCGACACCCGTTTCGGCCTATTTGCACTCGGCGGCGATGGTGGCGGCGGGCGTGTTTCTGCTCGGCCGGATCTACCCGCTGATCGAACTCAGCCCGCTCGTCCATGCTGCCCTGCTCTGGATCGGCCTGCTGTCGATGTATGTCGCCGGGGCGCTGGCCCTGGTGCAGGACGAAATGAAGCGCGTGCTGGCCTACTCGACCATCGCGCACTATGGCTATGTCACGGCATTGTATGGCTTCGGCGGGCATTATGGCGCGGCCGGCGCCGCCTTTTACGTGCTGGCCCATGCGCTGGTAAAGAGCGCCCTGTTCCTGACGGCCGGCGCAGTGACTGAGGCCACCGGCACCAAGAAGCTTTCGGAGGTGGGCGGGTTGGCCGCTAAGTTGCCGCTGCTGGCGATTGCGAGCGGCATCGCCGCCGCCGGATTGGCCGGGTTGCCGTTGACGATCGGCTTCTTCAAGGACGAACTGCTGTTCGAGGCGGCGCTCGAACACGGCACGCCATACGCCGTTGCAGCGGTGTTCGGCGCCGCCTTAACCTTTGCCTACACCTGGCGCTTCTGGAGCGGAATCTTTCTTGGCGAACGCAAAAGCGAAACCGAACCTATCTCGCCGCTGCTCACATGGCCGGTGCTGGTTCTGGTTGTGCCGGCGCTGATCTTCGGCCTCTGGACAAACCCACCGGCGCAATTAAGCTCGGCGGCGGAACTGGCGATGCGCGGCGAAGCCGAAGCGTTGGAACTGGCCTATCACTTCGATCTGCGGCCGGTGAATCTGATGGCCCTGGCCACCTACGCCACCGGCATCCTGCTGATCCTCTCGCGCAAGCTCTGGGTCGGGTTGCCGCGCGGCATGGCCCGCTTAGGCGAACGGATAGGGCCGGAACGGGCCTATTTGCGCAGTGTTGAGCGCCTGGGAACCCTGGCCACCATCATCTCGCGGCGCGAACGGCGCGACCTGGCGGCCGACGTAGCCTCGGCCCTGCTTCCGGCCGCTGTGCTGGTCGGGATCGTGATTGTGGCGTTCTTCGACCCGAGTGCCTACCAATTCGGCGATCTGCGCGGCGGCAACTGGAGTGTCGCTCTGGGGCTGATTCTGACGGTCTTGGCGGCACTAACCACGGTGCGCGCACGCGGCCACCTGACCCTCACACTGGCCCTTTCGGCGGTGAGCTACACCCTGGCAGCCGTTTACGCGCTACTGGCGGCGCCCGACGTTGCACTGGTGGCCGTGCTGGTCAGCACCCTTTCAAGTTTACTCTTTCTCGGCCTGCTGTCGCTTTTCCCGCGGGCATTGCTGCGGCGTGAGGCCCGTGAACGGACACTTCCCGAGCGACGTTGGCGCGATCCGGTTGTGGCGGGCGCAACCGGCCTGATGACTTTTTTCGTGGCCTGGGGCGCACTCTCGCGGCCCGTTCCCGACGAAGGTGTGGCGACGGAGTTGGTGCGTCTGACGCCCAGCGCCCACGCCGACGACGTTGTGACGGCGATTCTGGCCGATTTTCGCGGCCTCGACACCCTGGGCGAAATCTCGGTCATCGCGATCGCCCTGATCGGCATCGCCGCCCTGATACGACACTGGAGTACCGAATGAACGGCATTCTTACCCGCACTGTGGCCCGGTTGTTGCTATTGCCAATCCTGGTGATGGCGGTTGCGATCCTGGTACGCGGTTATGTTAATACCGGCGACGGTTTCAGCGCCGGAGTGATTGCAGCAACCGGGATCATCCTGCAATTCATCGCCTGCGGCCATCGCAATGTGATTCAAAAACTGGGTTTGAGCGGCCTGGCGCCGATCGCCTTTGTCGGCGTACTGATCACCTTTCTGGTCGCCTTTGTGCCGGTTCTGTTCGGTGAACCATTGGTGAGCCACTTTCCGTCGCCGGCAGCAGAGGTGAAGCATCTCGGCACCCTGGAGTTACACACCGCAGTTTTATTTGATGTTGGCGTCTTTTTCTTGATCCTGGGATTTTCGATCGTCGCGAGCCATATTATCGCGTCTGAGGCCGATGCCCGACCGGTAGGAGAACATGGATGACCTTGCTGCTCGCACTTTCGATCGCCGTGTTGTTCGGCTGCGCCGCCGCCCTGCTCCTCAAACGCGATCTGATCCGGGTGGTGACTGGAGTTACGCTGCTGAGCTACGGCACCAACCTGTTTTTGATGGGCAGCGCCCTGCGTGAGGGCCGTCCGCCGATCTTCCCGATCGAAGAAAGCGCCATGGTCGCCGATCCACTCGTGCAGGCGCTCACACTCACGGCCATTGTGATCGGCCTGGGGACAACCGTGGTGTTGCTGAGTCTGGTCTACCGCATCTATCGTACCCACGGTGCGATCGACCAAATCAGCCTGGGCGCGGCCGAGCGGCGAACCGAACAGCCCGAGGTAGACGACGGCGGCGATGCGGAGCTTGAGGAGATTGTCGCCACCGAGCAGGAGATAAGCCGATGATCGCACTTCCGCTCGGTATTCTCTGGCTGGCGGCGATTATCCTGGCGCCGTTCAACGGCAAGCGCCCCTGGGTCGTCTGGACTGCGGTGATCGCGTTGGCGGCCGGATTCGCGGCGGCCATTCACCAGGCGATCGTGATCGCACAGTCGGGGATGTTGCATAGCGTCACGGGGGACTGGCCGATCGGCGTCGGGATCAGATTGGCGGTCGATTCGCTCAGTTCGATCTTTATTTTGCTGGCGCTGGGGCTTTTGCTCTGCACCATGATCTACGAGGCGCTGCGCGGCGTTATCCACCGCGCCTTTCCCAGTCTGGCCCTGTTTCTTGGAGCGGGGTTAACCGGCCTGTTCAGCACCGGCGATATATTCAACTTCTATGTCTTCTTCGAGATCGCGATGACGGCCTCATTCGTGCTGACAAGTTTTGGTGACGATGCCCGCCAATCGCGCGACGCGCTGATCTTTATGGTGGTCAACCTGATCGGCTCGGCGCTGTTCCTGAGTGCGATCGCCGCGCTATACCACGTTACCGGCACCCTGGACATGGGCGAAGTTGCGATCTGGGCGGCCCAGGCGCGCCGGCGGTGACAATGCGGATCGCAGTCTTGATCTTCACCGCCTTTGCAGTCAAGTTGGGGTTGTTTCCATTCCATTTCTGGCTACCGCCGGTGTATCGCGGCGCGATTCCTGCAATTGCAGCGATCTTGAGTGGTGTGCTGGCGAATATCGGCAGCTACGGGCTGCTGCGCTTCGGCGCCCACATCCTGCCGCGCGAACTGGCCCTTGGTGCGCCGGTGCTGCTGGTGATCGGCGCAGCCAGTGTGATCTACGGCGCCGTGGTTGCGATCAGGCGGCCCTGGTCGGCCGAAGTGCTGGCCTATTCGTCGATCAGCCAGGTTGGGTATTTGTTGATTGTGCTGAGTTTAGGCGGCGTGATCGGGTATGCGGCGGCGGTGATCTATGCGGTGGCCAACGCCTTGAACAAAACCCTGTTGTTTCTGGCGGCGCCGCTGCGCGGTTGGTTTGTCGGGATCGCCTTTCTGGCCGGCGCAATGAGCGTTACCGGTTTGCCGCCTTCGGTCGGATTTTTCGGCAAGGCGGCGGTCTTCCGGGCCGCCCTGGACGAATCGAATGCCGTGTTGGTCGGGTTGCTGTTTGTGGGCGCCGCCCTGGCCTTCGTCTACATGTTCCAGAACTATCAACGCAACTTCTGGAAGCAGGCCGAGGGCGAACCGAGCAATCCGGCCCTGGGCGTGGTGGTGATGGTGCTGGCGCTCGTCGTGATCGGGTTGGGCGTGTGGCCCGAGCCGCTTCTGGCGATGAGCAACGAGGCCGGCACGTTGCTGGCGGGAGGTTCACCATGGCCCGAGCCATAATCAGTGTACCGCTGCTGACCCTGGTGTACGCACTTACGCTGAACAGCTTTGCGCTCTGGGATCTGCTGATAGGCGGATTGATCTCGGCGCTGCTGTTGGTTCTTACTCGGAAACAAGTCTTTGAGGAAATGCGCTCACCGTCGCCGGGCGTGTTCCAGCGGATCGTCGCCTTCTTGCCATTTGCCGCAGCAGTGATCGCCGATGTGGTGCAAGGCACCTGGGAAGTTGCCCTGGTGAGCCTGAAACTCCGGCCGCTGCCGCAAGCGGGGATTGTGGCGGTGCCGATTGGCGAGCGCAGCCCGGTGGGCATCGCGGTCACAAGCCTGATCACGACGCTCTCGCCGGGAAGTGTGCTGATCGAGGTTGACGACGAGCGCCGCGTGATGCTGTTCCATGTCTTTGATGTCCAGGACCCCGATCATATTCGGGCGCAGTATCAAACATTTTACGATCGCTATCAGCGCCATGTCTTTCCATAGCTACACGCGATACGAGTTCATTGTTTCATGCTGCGCAGGCGAACAGGATAGAGGATAGAGGAAATGCCGACGCTGTTTTTAATTCTTGCACTGATCTGGATTTCGCTGTTGCTGGGGGCGAGTGTCTGGGCGACATTACGGGCGCAGACACCAATGTCGCGCCTGTTAGCCCTGGACACCATGGCGATCATTTTGATCGCATTGCTCAGCCTGATCGCGCATGTGGAAGAGCGGCCCTACATGCTCGATAGCGCCCTGATGCTGGCGTTGCTGGCCTTTGTCGGCACCCTGGCGGCCGCGCGCTTTTACAGCGAAGGGAGGCCGTTCTGATGTGGGAGATGGTGCGGATATGGATCGCAGTTGGGCTAACAACCCTGGGCCTGCTGGTGATGACGGCGGCCGTGTACGGCATGCTCTGGATGCCGGGGCTATACACCCGCCTGCACGCGGCCAGCAAAGCCGCCTACCTGGGAATCCTGCCGATCATCGTCGCTGTGGCGCTGCTGGGCGATCGCGATTGGTACACCCGCGCAGTCTTAATTGTCGCCTTTATCCTCCTGACAACCACTGTATCGAGCCATGTGATCGGCAAAGCCGCCTTTGATCGCGGCGAACCAATGGGCACCAACGATACGGTCGATGAGTCGGGGCGCGGGCGCTGGTAGGGGCTGCCCATGGAATACCTGGCCCGGAATGCTTCGCCCGCGCCGAAACCGATGAATGGAGACATACCACGTTATGAGCCAGAATAAAGACGAAATCCGCAATGAAATCGAAGATTTGCGTGTATCGATTCGCAATGATCTCGACCAGATCGAGGATCGGGTGCGCGGCATGCGCCAGCTCCCGCAGGAGGCGCGCGAACGCCTTTTCGAGCGCCTCTTCAAACGCCCGCTGATCCCGGTCGGTGTTGCAACAATCGCTGGTTTTCTACTCGGAAGAGTGGGCGGCAAACGCAAGCAGTATCGCTCCTACTCTTCTGCGGCGCACAGCGACGGCATGAGCTTCTGGCTCCGCATGGCGCTGATCGCCCTGTTTGTGAACGTGCTCTACGATGCCGCCCGCACTGCGCTCCGGCGGGCCGGCGAGCAAGGCGCCTTTGCGCGCATTCGTCTGCCGGCGGAGCGCAACGGCTACGGTTTGGGGCACGTACGGTTTTCAACCCAAGTAAAGGAGAATCACATGGCAACCCCACGTGACACACTTGTTAGCTGGCTTCGCGACGCCCACGGTCTGGAGACGAATCTGGTGCAGACGCTCGAAAAGCACGCCGATCAGGCCAAGGGCCATCCGCAGATCGAGGCCAAAATGCGCGAGCACCTTGAACAGACCAAGCGCCACGCCGATCTGATCGAGGGCTGCCTGAAGCGCTACAACGAGCGCCCCTCGGGTGTGAAAGAGGCAATCGGCGCCGTTTCCGGCTTTATGCAGGGCATCACATCCGGCGCCGCCGCCGACAACATGGTCAAGAACGCACTGGCCGATTATGCCGCCGAGCATTTCGAGATCGCGTCCTACCGCTCGCTCCGCAGCGCCGCCCAGCATCTCGGCGACGACGAGACCGTCCGCATCTGCGACCAGATCCTGCGCGATGAGGAGAGCATGGCCAGTTGGCTGGAGCAGCAGATCCCGCAGGTTACCCAGATGTACCTCGGCGAACAGGCCCGCGAAGCAGCCCGCTAGAACGTCGGTAGCGTATTTGTGTTGTGATGCGGCGCAGCTTCGCTGCGCCGCATCACAACACAGAATCCTTACGGGCCGGCGGCCCGAAACGCCCACAAATCCGATTACGCTACGACGTTCTAGAAGTTTTTTAGCTTTTCGAACTCCC
>JAAUQO010000201.1 GCA_012032775.1 Oscillochloris sp.
ATCGTCGGGCCTGCGAACGTCAACAAAACGCACGGCTTGAAGGTCAGCGTCCCGTTTCAATCCGCCGGGCGGATCGTCGGGCCTGCGAACGCCACCTCTCGCAACCGCATCACAATGCGCTCCACGGGCATTGATTCGAGCGGCTGCGCTGATGATACATTTCAAACCTGATCGGTGTTCGCATAGCCGTAGTATAGCATGGATGATTCCGCATTGGAATGCCTTTCTGGTTCTTGCGAGCGACTCCCGGGATTTTTCCTTATGCTTCGCCGCTCGCATGTGTTCACAAAATGACCGTCACCGGATCGTTTGGCAAGGCGCTGCCGACGGTGATGACGTTCGGTTGGCAAGCACCGCACAACGGGTAGAAGCGAACACTATCGCGTTGCTCGATCAGGTGACGGGCAAGTTTGGCTCGTAACTCCAGGATTTGTCGGCGGGTAAGCCAGCATTCAAAGAGTGAATACTGTGTCCAGGTGCCATATCCACACAAGAGTTTATGTATCTTCGTCCGCCGTTTGTCGTCGGGGATGTCGTAGGCGATTACATAGAGGGTTGTATCAGATGTACCCATTAGCGCACCTTGAATGGGACATACTGTTCGATCTCGCCCTGGGCGTGTTTGGCAAAGATCCGTCCTTGCAATTCGATGCAGCGGCGATAGGTCGTGCGATAGCCGAAGATCGGGTGTTGAATCTGCTCGTTCAGCCGCGCCTCCAATTTTTCCAGATAGCTGCGCCGGATGGAATCGCGCATGCGGTAGGCACCCAACTCGGCGTCGAAATCCTGCGGCGTGATTTGCCCGGTGTTGATCATCGTGATCACCACCGAATCGACAATAATCGGGCGAAAACATTCCACCAGATCCAGCGCCAATGCGGGTTTGCCAAAACCCGGTTGATGCATGACGCCTAAGCCGGGATCGAGGCCGATCGCATGCACCAGCGAGACGACTTGATTCGTCAGTACGGTGTAGCCGAATGAGAGCAGCGCGTTGACCGGGTCGGTCGGCGGGCGTTTCACCCGGCCGGCAAATGACCAGTCGCCTTTCAAGAGGTGCCCGAACACACCGTAATAGGCCGCACTCCCGCTGCCCTCGAACCCTAACAACGGCCCAAGGCCATGCATACGATCACTGGTATCAGTTGGCGTCTCTAAACGGGCCAGTTCGCGCAGACAGCGCTGGATCGTCTGTGCCGCTTCCTGCAGTGTGCTGCCGTCATCTCGCCCGCGTGCATAGCGCAACAGTACCGTTCGCATATTGTGGAGTTTGCCGGCCACACACTGTCGGGCGACGGCAAAGCTGCGCATCGGTTCACGACAGAGGGCGTACTGGGCCAGGCGTACGCCGCTGTTTTTGCCCCAATCAGCGATCAGTGCGCCCCGCGAACGCCCGTGGGCGGTCAGGTAATGCACCGGAATGCGGCGTTCCAGTAACACATGCAAGGCCGGCGTGGTCAGCGTTACCTCGCCCAACACCATCACTTGCTCGATTTTGTTGATCGGCACGCGCACGACCTGGCCGGGCTTGCTGCCCGAGGGTTGGACGCGCAAGGCTTCGCCTTCAACTTTCACAAGGGTGTACTGTTCGGTCAAATAGAGTGTGGCCATCTGAAGTTCTACCCCGCTTCCAAAGATGATCGGTGCGTCGCCGGTGATCACGGCATGTCCTCCCGGCCGGCGAGTTCGGCTAAACGGCGGAGTTCTTCGGGCATGCAGAGCGGCTCCAGGGAGCAGTCGCGGCATTTGGCCGGATTATTAATGGGCGGCGGCAGGATGCCGGCGGCGGCGAGTCGTTGGGCCTCGGCGGCGATCTGCGTCACCTCGGCGCGTAATTCTTCGGTGAAGACAACTTCCTCGCGCCGGCGCACGGCAAAATAGAAGATATATCCACGATCGATCGTCTCGCCGGTGCGTTCTTCCAGGCACAATGCCTGGGCGCACAATTGGACGTGATCGCTTTTCCAGCGACCCGGCCGACCTTTTTTGTACTCAACCGGGTAGCGTTGGCCGTCGCGCACTTCCACCAGATCGCAGAATCCGGCTACCCGCAACTGCTCGCTCCACACATAGACCCGGCGTTCCTGCACGGCTTCGCTGAGCCATGCGGTGCCGCCAAGATCCACCCCCTGATGGCGCAGCGTCCCTTCAACCACGTGCTCATTCACCAACATCTCAGCCTGGATGTACTCGTAGCCGAAGCGCCGAGGACAGTAGGCGAGAGCATTGAGCATCGCCAGGGGAACATAGTCTGTAGAATCCTGCATCCTTCATCCCTCATCCTTCAGCCTTCGACACAGCCCCATGCCGCGGGCGGTTTTCATGCCGACGCCGAGAAAGAGGACGGCATCGGCGAGCAGGCTCAGCAGTCGGGATTGTTCAGGGTCAGGCGGTAGCTCGTAGGCTACCGCGCCGACAAAGCCTTTTTGCGGGCCTTTGCCGAGGGAGATGGTCGTCGCCTCGGTGCGATAGCGGGTAATCAGGGTGTCGGCCGCCGCCGCTTTGACTGATTCAAGATCGAGGTGTACCGGCGCCAGTTCATTCCAGCGTTTGGCGATGCTCGGGAAGATGTGTTGCGGATCCGGCAAAATCGCCAGGCGCTGCTTCCCGTCGGGACGACTGCCCTGGCCAATCGCCGTGGCCGTGGCAAATTCGAGCGCAACCGTGTGCGCCGGCCGGGCGCGCGTTGCGAGTTCGACGAAGCTATTGTAGCCGGCCCAGGGATGGCCTCTGGGTGCCGGTGTTCCGATGACATCGCCCAGGCGAAATTGAGCCTGCCCCAGTTGCAACGGCGCTTCGCCGGGCATCTGATAGAGCATCGCCTGGACAAAGGGCTGAAACAACTCGGTACGCAACAACGAGATCCGCAACTCGACCAGGTTACGATGTGGGCCCGGCAGCACAGCGACGGTGTACGGCTTACTGGCGGCATCGGCATGCAGTGCCGCCGCCGTATCCGGCGCCACCTGGCGCACCAGTTCGAGAAACAGCGCCTGCGCGCCCTGGCCCTGTGGGCGCGGCGAGCGTGAACCGGGTAGCGGATGCAAATGCACCACAAAAGCGTACAGATCGGGAAAGTCAGTCATGGGCGGAACCTCTAGAATGCAGAATGCAGAATGCAGCCTACGGAGAACAAGAACCAAGGATCACGTATCAGAACCGAATCGGACTTATCCTTCCTTCAGCCTTCAGCCTTCAGCCTTCAGCCTTCAGCCTTTGGGAAACGTATACTGCATCCCAACCGGCAAACCCCGGCCACCCGGCAGAGCATAGTGCGGGCCGGCGCAGCGGGCATTGGCGACAATGCTGGCCGGCGGCATCGAGATCATGTCGAAGGCACGGAGCATATTGGCCGGCACATCAAGCGGATTGAGCGGGCACGCCGCAGTGTAGGAGCCGTCGCGTTCTTTCACGTCGAGCACCGTGGTTTCCACCAGCGTCTTGCTATGCCACTTGCCGAGCCGAATCCAGCGCGGCAACTGCAACGGCTCGGCGCTGAGCACATAGCAGACGAAGCGCGACTCAGGGGCAAGTTCTTTTGCGCGGCCGAACGATGGTGTATTGCGCTCAGCCTGGCGCATTTCGACGTGCAATATCTCCTCGCCGTATTTGAAGGTGGTAAGTTGGAATGTGCTCCGCTCCGGTGCTGCCGGTGTCACATAGATTTTGTCGCGTAACGGCAACAGATCTTCGGCATAATGCGGCACCTGTTCGCGATGGAACCAGGGCGAAAGTGCCAGCCCAAAGGCGTAGGTGAGCGCGTAATTATGCAGATAGCGACCGGCTTCGTAAAGCCGCCCGATCTCTCGGGTGGCGAAGAAAAGCGGCTCATGCAAAGTCAAACGGCACTCGATAATGTGCATGACGCGCTCCTACTTTTTGCCTTTCGATTGCACATAGGTCGCATGGTACGCAGCGCTGTCACGTGTGGCGGCATGCAGCAACTCACGCATGCCGTCTTCGTCGCGCGTGCGATTGGCAAGATCGGCCAGGAACGCAGCTAGATCAGCACCTTGCACATGCTGGCTCACCGCCACATGATCTTCCTTCAGCAGCGCCGGTACGAGTGCTTGTGCTGCCGATAACACATCGGGTACGACAAGAGGCTGGGCAGGGTCGAACCCTGGTTGCGCCGAGACCTGATCGAACAGATGCTGGGTGAAGTGCAGATTCGAGAAAATTTCGCCATCTGCCAGCACAATCCCCAGCATATGATTGGTCATGGTGCCGGTGCGGGTGGTTTGTGCTCCGTAGCGGCGGGCACGCACAACATTCGAGAGGACATAGAGGAACATCGGTGCCGTCAGATCACGTACGGTGATCACTGCCGGAAAGAGGGTTTGCGGGCGGACATGATCCTGCTCATTGATCCGACTGGTGACTTCACCTTTGCGACTCATCGTGCCACTCTCATAGGGCGCATTCAGGGTAAAGGTTTCGTGGCTGCTATCGAAAGTGCTCAAGCTGTAGGCGGTGTCGCTGTAGACCTTCGACTTCTCCGAGCCGGCGTCACCAATCGCAAAGCCGTAACTGATGCAATCCGGACATTGCTTACAAAAATCAACGTTGTAGTCACAGATGGGTAGACCGACTGCATCGATCTGCACTTTCCGCTCGTCGGTTTTACGGTCTTTCCCCTCGGCGGACGGCTCAAGACTCACCAGTCCATAGCGGCGCAAGAGTTCGCGGCCAATCAAGCGCTCCGGTGTCGTCTGCTTGCGCTTGAACATCGTGATGCGGGTCATTAGTGTGTGATCGCTAACACCGGCATGCACACGGGCCGTGTTGAGTTCGCCGTCGGTCTGAAACAACGCATATGAGTCGGTCTCGCGCAGCAGAATGATGTGGGCATAGCGACCGGCAGGGCGGCCAGGGACAGTTGATGCGAAAAAGGCGGTGTTCAGCATGGTAGGGTGCTCCTCTTATGGCAATTGACGAATGAAACAATCCTTATTCGACTGGTTCCTTATCCTCTTCAACCTCATTGCGCTCACGCCATTCGCGACGTTGTTCGGCCATGTAGACCGACTCACAGGCGTTTTTGAGCAGGTTCAGTTGTTTGCCTGCAAGCGCAGCGCGATCTTGCTTGAAGACATCGCGGTAGATGGTTTCAACAAAGTAGCGCGCAAAGTCTTCAATCGCCGCCTGGATCTCGGCGCCACGGCGTTCCTTCTCCGGGTAGAGCCACCCCGGCACCGTACCGTCGGCTTTGCCGCTGCCGACCCGCTCGACAAACTGTTCGAGCCGACTGCGCACGACTTCGAGGAGTGATTCGACATCATGAAACAGGCGCATGTCGGCACTGAGTAACGCTTTTGCCGCCTCGCTCACGGGCCGCACGATGCTGTTGCTGTTCAACCGACCGGACTTGTGGCGATAGAATTTGCGATAACGCAATACGAGTTCACGCGCATGGGACATGGCAGTTCTCCCATTAGGTAGGTAGTGCTCAACCAGATCGACATAGATGGCGGCTTTGCCGGCGGGGATTCTGTCGCTACTGTCGCGACGAAGTCCTTTCTTCAGGTAGTGAAAGGCGTACAGAGATGATGTTTCCAGGTTGCGGGCCACAGCGGGAAGTTCGTGCCAGCGATAGTCGTACCTGCCGGCACCCATTTTTGCATTTCCATCCAAATGGATCAGGTAACTGACGGTGAGTGATTGAAGGGCAGGCATGAGTTGGTCAAGATTAAGCCGCGACGAACCTGCCAGGCGCCCAACAAATGCATGGGCGGCATCGAAGGCGACCGTTTCCGGTAGTTCCGTCGCTTCCTGAATGATCGGCATCAGGCTTTCACTCGCAACCACTTTGACATCCAGAATGAGCGGCAGTACGAGGGCCAGGAATGCAGGATTGACCCAGGCTTCGGCATCTTTGGCGTCGCGCTCAGCCGGCGGCAGCCCGACAAAGCTGAAGGTAATCGGCTCATGCTCTGGAAAGCGTAGCCGAAACAGACGATCATCTTCATCGCGGGCGATCTCCATGGGATGTAACAGAAGATCGTCGAGGCGTTGGAACACAGCGGGGCTCAAATCCACCGGCGTATCGGGTGCATCAGGTGCCGGAAGTAGGAGTTGGCGCAGCGCCGTAAAGCTTACGCGGCGCAGACGATCATACAGCACGCGCAGCATACGTAAGCTTTCCGGGGTAAAGAAGTACGTCGGGTAGAAGAACAGGTAGCGTAGTTTACGCTTCTCGAAGTTGCCGCCGCTCTCACGGCCACGCTTCATCAATAATTGGCGCAACATCATTTCAACCCCGCAGATCGCGCAGATCCGGCGAATCGCCCTGCTCCCGTGCAGCGGTTGCTTGTTGGTATACACCATGGGTGCAAACAGGATGGCCGCTTCTTGTTGCTCGCTGACGGCATAGGCTGAGGAGCACAGCCCACACACATTCGTCGCGCCACGTCCACTCTTGCGTGCGCCGCTGTAGCGTGCCAGTTCAGTCTGGAGCCGTGTTGTGAGATCATCAGGTGCGGCATTGCCGAAACGCAGATGATCGCCGACATAGCTGCGAACTTCTGCCCAGCCTGATGCAGCGGTCGGCGGAGTATCGGGAAGGTGTTCGGCCACCGCAGCGGTCAGGCTATGGAGTTGCGCAACCCACTGCTGTTCATCAAGTTTCGGCATGTTGCGACGGTACATCCCAACCGCGTAGTACCAGCCGTAGGGCACACCGCCGGCGTTCTGTTACTATTGATCGTTCGCACGAGATCGCGCAGTTCAGCGACACCCATGCGCTCCAGCAAGATACCTTCGGCATCCAGTTCCGGTGCATGCTCGGCGGCGATTTTTACCAGTAGGGCACAGGTCTCAGCGATCCGATCGACCTCGACCCCATCAGGTAGCGCAGCATCGGTGTCTGCCGGCACCATCTGTTTGGCGGTGATACTGGCATAGCGGCTCGCGGAAATGCTTTTACCGACAATCCGGCGTTCAGCAAATTGCGCAACCAGTTGGGCAAGTTCACGTGGTGAGAAAAAGAGATGGTAGTATTCCGCGAATTTCATGCCTTTACCGCTGCGCGCAATTCCCGTAAGATTGGTTCGTAGTTGGCGCTGGCACAACGTTCGAATGCGACCAATCACATCTTCAGCAACGGAGGCAACGGTTGGCGCCGCCGGCGCATCGCGGCGCTCCAGATACACAACCCCGGTTGGTGCATAGAGCAACGGTACCCGCTGCTCGTGTTTATAAGCGGCAACGGCGGCATTATTGATGATGCTGGTCAACACGCCGCGCACATCGGCGAGGTGGTGGTAGCTCAGGCGCGGGCCAATAACGCCATCATCGAACTGCTCGAACATGCGCTGAATCGCCGGATGGGTTGCGGCGGCAATCGGTGTGCGCCCGAGGTAGGCCAGATAATCGGCGAGGGTGGCGAGATCGGTTGCCAGTTGTAAATCGCGCCCCCGCGCCTGCAGGCCCGGTAGGGCAGCGAGGTTGTGCATCGTGCCCCACTGTAATTGGGTGTTCGTTGCGACATAGATCAGGTTATGCAGGTTGGCTACGCTGCCGCCGATCGACGCCAAGAAAGCATCCAGGCCGAGTCGCTCACACCAGGCGCTCACAATCCGCTCGACATCCGGCAGATGCACGGCGACATGCACCGTATGATGTTCCAGTCCCACGGCGCGTAATTCGGCATCGACATCGGGCAGTTTCAGCCAGTCGTGGAGGGTGTATCCGGCGCAAAACAAGCGGTAACTCCGCTCGTTGAACGAATCAACAAAGCGCTGAACACCCCAATCGCGCAGCAGTCGCGCTACCCGTGCGGTCGGCAGCAGGCCATTGACGATATGAGCACGCATACTCTGGTCATCGCCATAGCGGGATACTTCTTCCGCCGGTACACCTGCTTCGCGCTTGCGCACGGCAAAATCTCCGCCTTTGGCGGCACTATGGGCCAGCAGTGACGAAAGGTGCGGCGCAACATAGCGGGCGTAATCCGCCAGCACCACATCGTCGGGATCGATCGCCTGAATCGCGTCGCGCAATAACACGGCGAACAAGGGTTCCGGTGCAAGCTGCGGCGCACCGGCACGCGCAGAAAGAGGTGGCATTTCGTCGAGTTCATCAGCGAGCGCGGCAATCTCTTCCAGGGATTCGGGCGGGTAGTCAATCATCTCTGCATCAGAATCACTCATCAAACCACCTCATCTAATAGATCATCGGGCTATCAGGCATCCCACCAAGCGGTTTTACCCGCAGCCGGCTATCAAGTAGCAGGGCTGCGCGGCCAAAGGCGAACGTTCCCGTCTGAATGGCGGATTCAGGATCATCGATGCGATAGGGCAAGAGGTGAAAGCCGGGTGGGAGGTACAACGTACGTTGGAGTTGACGCGGTTCAAACGCCGGAACCAGCAGGCCGACACAGGGCAGCGCGATGAGGGTACGGTTCAGTGTGTTGAGGTACTCGTGGCCGGCGCAATCAAGCTGGATGCCGGGGAGCACCTGCGCACTCTGCTGCCGTTCCGGCCCCCAGGCCGCTACCTGCGGGCCAAGCAGAATCTGCACTGTCTCGCGCTGGGCACGTAATCCGCGCCAGCGAAAGAAGAACCGCTGATAGCCGCGGCGGTACGGCAGATCGGATTTCCCGAGACGACGCACCGCCGCGCAAAACGACTCGTGGCTGATCACCTCCAGGTGTGCATTGGCCAGCAGCCAGAGGAGATCGTAGGTGACCACATCGTTTTCATCGTCTTTGAGCACACCACAATCAAATGGGCTTCCGCCCCGGAACGACTGTGCCTCCTCGATGAGTAACTCCTCGCCTGCTGCACGACGATCGTTCGATTCTCGCATCGCATCACCGACTCGCCCTTGAATCAATGCTCCGTAGCGCCGCAGTAATGGTTCGATCTGTGGCCCAAAGGTTGGGCGGAGCACCTTCCCGGAAAGAGTCTGCATCACCTTGGCCGGCACAAAGCGCCCCCAGAACCGTGTGTAGGACTGAAACCCGGTTGGGCGCGGAAATACTGCGGTGATCGTGTTTGCCAACTGTTCGCGGGTATATGTTTCGGCAGAATGCAGCGGTGCAGGTTGACCGGCCTCCGGCAGCGTGAGCCGCTCGTAAAGAAACGGGGGCACCAAGGCATGCGCAGCGAACGCCGCAAACCGATGCTCTCGTCCGTCCCGATCGCGATAGGTCGTGTGGCGTCCCAGGCGCCCCAGGCGTTGGAGGAACGTGCCGGCATTGAGCGACTCAAAAATCAACAGATTGATACGAAAATCCACGCCTACATCGACGGTCGAGGTGCCGATAAGCAGATCGGCGGCATAGGAGGCGGTGCGCAGCGCCCGCCCGGTGATGCCCGTGTTGGCAACAACACTCAGTCCGTGGAGCGCAAAAAGCGGCTGTAGGCGCTGTTCAAGCCGCAGGGCAGTCGCAACCGAGTTAACGATCAGGGCTGCCTTCGCTGCCGGGCGATGGGTGTGAAACCAGGCAAGCATAGTCTGGTCGCCGCCGGCTGCAACCCAATCCTCTGCACTTCCCTGCGCAAAGGTAATGCTGCTTCCTTGCAAAATCGGGCGCCAGCCGCGCCGGGATCATCTCCGTGATGATACCAACCGGCTTGCTGCGGCTCAATCACTTTCAATCGCTCGGTCAGGCCGACTCGATTCAGTAACTCCAGCATCTCTTTACTGGGCGTGGCCGAGAGAAACAGCGTTTTGAGCGCAGGTTGTTGCGTCACCAGGAATAACAGTCCGGTCAGTACCGCCACAACCTGGGGCGTCTCGAAAATATGAAACTCGTCGAAAGTGAGTTGCGCAAACAGCGTAGACAGTTGGGCGACAACATGGCTCGGGCTGCGGCCGTACTGCTGATAGTGAAACTGCAAGATGGCGTGGAGCATATCAGGATTGGAAAGGATCAACCGGTGATTTTTCAACGCGCGGATCAAGACTTCCGGGCGCTTCAAGTGTTCAACGGTCGCGCTGAGTTCATCCAATCGTGCGCCATAGAGCATGCCCGACCACGATGCGGGGCGTTGCCAGAGCGGCAGCATCGTCTCGGTGCTACGTTGCTGATCCTGGATCAACTCATTAGTGGGATACAACGCCATCGTACCGTTGTGCTGATCGTCGGTGAGAGTTGGCAGCAACCCGGCCAGACTCTTCCCATCGCCGGTCATGGCAGTGTTGATCACGACACCAACAGCAGGATCATGCAAAGCGCGATAGGTCTCCAGTTGATGTTGTGAAAGGCTCCAACTCTCAGGTAAGCGCTGAACAATCGCTTCTGGAATGTCGGCGGGGTCGGCAAGCCTCGAATAGACCGGCAACGTCGTGATCTGCATGCAATTTCCTGATCGCTGATAGCCTGAGCCTATCACATGCATCCGTCACAAATGCGCCCTGCTGGAAGCTGCGAATGCTGCGATGCCTACTTCGACTATAGCATGCCCCTCGGGACTCACTGAGTCCGGGGAGGATGAATTTTCAGATCAGATTCGTAAAAAGAAGTACGGAGCAAGCAGCGGAACGATCTCTTGACGGAATTTTAATTTTCGGCCGTAAAATTGCAGTGTCTTTTACCGCCCGGCTTCCCAGCCGAGCTATTCTAGAACGTCGGTAGCGTAATCGGATTTGTGGGCGTTTCGGGCCGCCGGCCCGTGAAGATTCTGTGTTGTTGATGCGGCGCAGCGAAGCTGCGCCGCATCACAACACAAATACTCTACCGACGTTCTAGCCGC
>JAAUQO010000202.1 GCA_012032775.1 Oscillochloris sp.
CCGGCCTTTTTCAAGGCCTCCACCGGCTCAGTCAACTCAACCTGTTCGAAGCCGTCGGTAACGAGCGTTGCAATACGCCGGCCATATAAAGGTGTTTGATCGTTCGACATAAGTGTCTCCTGCCTCGCTTCGGCAACGTTCGCGTGCGAGCGTTACCAAAAGCCTATTGAAGCTTGATGAATACAGCTGTTCAGAACCGTGTATACCAATCCTACCAGAACCGAGAACCCAGAACCAGGAACCGCTGGATCAGGACGCAGAACCGACTTCACAACCCGGATAGGATTGCTGTATGCTGGCGGAAGCAGCAATGTACGTGCGCTGAACAACTCTTTATCCTAGCAGAGAATGTGCCAGGATACGATCCAATTGTGTGAATTTGTGTTCATTCAGCGTAGGCATAGGAATCATTTGCCATTGTTCACCAGCGAAACCGGCAATCAGCGCAGACAACGGCGTCCCAAATCTACCTTCTGGCATAGTGCTTGCCGAAATACCTATTGTGGTTCTACCAGAACCAGGAACCCAGAACCAGGAACCGCTGGAGCAGGACGCAGAACCGATTTCACAACCCGGATAGGATCGCTATGTTTGGTTCCATATGAGAAGATTTGAAGTAAAGGAGCACTGGTGTGACCCAATGGATAGAAAATTTCATGCAATCAATGGGCTATTTTGGAATTGGCTTTTTAATGTTTCTTGAAAATGTCTTTCCGCCGATCCCATCGGAATTGATTATGCCGCTCGCGGGGTTCACAGCGGCCCGCGGCCAACTCTCCTTTATCGGCGCTGTGATCGCCGGTATTATCGGATCGACCCTCGGCCAGTTGCCGCTCTATTATCTGGGGCGCTGGGCCGGTGAAGAGCGCTTAAAAGGCTGGGCCGACAAATACGGCAAGTGGCTGACGGTCTCGCGCAAAGAGATCGACAAGGCGCAGGGTTGGTTCGATCGTCACGGCGGCAAAGCGGTGTTTTTCTGCCGCATGGTTCCCGGCATTCGCTCGTTGATCTCGATTCCGGCCGGTATGGCCGGCATGAAGTTGCGCTCATTCTTGCTTTATTCCGTAGTTGGGATCGCGATCTGGTCTACGGCGCTGGCCTGGCTCGGGCGCGTACTCGGCCAGAACTACGAGGCGATCGGCACCTACCTTGGCCCGGTAACCTATATTGTCGTCGGCGGGCTTTTCATCACCGCCGCTGTCTGGGTTTACAAGCGCCGCAAAGAAGGCCGCCACGAGCGCAGCAGTGCCGATCGGCGTGAAGGTGAGCCGGCGTAGCATGAATGCAAAACTTGCCTTTCGCAAAACAACGCCGTCCTGCCTCACACATCAGGCTCAAGCACAGCCCCGCAGCGTTTACAGTAGACGGCGTCTAGATCGTGGCCGTCTACTCCGCAGTGCGGGCATGCCTGGGTGATTGCGGCGGGCGCACTGGCCCGCGAGATCTCCAACGTCACAATCCCGGTCGGCACCGCAATAACGCCGTAACCGATCAGCATCAGTATTGCGGCGATCGCCTTGCCTAATGGGGTCTGGGGTGCGATATCGCCATAGCCAACCGTACTCATCGTGACAATCGCCCAGTAGATACTGGTCGGGATACTGGTATACCCGTTCGCCGGCCCTTCAACTACATACATCAGCGCGCCGACGATCACCACCACCGTTACAACCGTGAACAAAAACACACTGATCTTACGGCGGGCGGCGAAGAGCGCGCGCACGAGTATATTGCCTTCTTGCAGATACTCGACCAGTTTCAGCACCCGGAAGATCCGCAATAACCGCAACACTCGCACTACCAGCAGGTATTGCGCCCCCGGAATCAGCAGACTCAGATAGGTCGGCAGAATCGCCAACAGATCGACCACCCCGAAAAATGTGCGCGCATAGGCCAGCGGCCGGCGCACACTGAGCAGCCGCAGCAGATACTCGACCGTGAACAGCAGTGTAAAGACCCACTCCAGCACAAGCAGTTCCGTGGCATAGCGCGACTGAATTTCGGCTACGCTGTCGAGCATCACCACAATTACACTGAGCAGGATCAGGATCATCAGCACGAGATCGAAGGCTTTGCCGGCCGGTGTATCGGCCTCGAAAATAATCGTATGTAACTGCCTGCGCCACCGCGCGTCGGGAGATTGAATCGTTTGTTGGGTCATGTGCTTCTTGGGGATAGGGAAAATCGGCCCACTCACGGTATGTTTATCATACTGCAATTGTTCGGCCATGGTACGATTTGGGGCGAATTGAAGGGTTACGCCGGCAAGCAGCAGTGCATGTTCAGCAACGCCGATTGGGGTACATGGGCCACGCTTCCCCGACGTTGCTCAGATCGACCGAAAAACCCACTTCGGCTTTGTTTTCCGGCCGATCTCTGCTACAGTGATGGTATGTCACTCAGTGTTATCACGCCGGGATTGCTCTGGCTTTTGCTCCTATTACCCGCCTTCTGGGTGTTCGCCTGGCTTACGCGCCAGGTCAATCTTGTTCGGCTCGGCCCGCGTCGCTTCGCTGCCCTGATCGCGCTGCGCAGCCTGATGATCGCCGCCCTTGTGCTCGCCCTGGCCGGCGCCCAACTTGTGCGCCCCGTCGATGATACGGCGGTGGTCTTTTTGATCGACGGCAGCGACTCGGTCAGTCCGGCTTTGCGCGAACAGGCACTTAATTATGTCAATGAATCACTGGCAACAAGTGAAGCCGGCGATCAGGCTGCGGTGGTGATCTTCGGCGCCGATGCCGCCGTCGAGCGCGCCCCCGGCCCCGCCACGCCGATCCGCCGGCTCAGTTCGCTGGTCTTCTCCGAACGAACCGATATCGCCGATGCGATCCAGCTTGGGCTGGCGCTCTTGCCCGCCGAGGCACAGAAGCGCATGGTATTGCTCTCCGACGGCGGCGAGAACGAGGGCCGAGCCGTCGAGAGCGCCCGATTGGCCGCCGCCCGCGGCGTGCCGATCAGCGTGGTGCCGCTACGCGCCGTTCCCGGCCCCGACGTGCTGATCAGCGGTTTCGAGGCGCCGGCCCGCGCCCGCGAGCAACAGATGCTGCCGCTGGCGGTGACGATCAACAGCGGTGTTGCCGGGCCGGCCCAACTGGAGATCTTCGCCGATGACGCGCTTGTAGCTACAGAGACGGTTGATCTGACGGTTGGCACCAATCGTTTCACGGTTGATATCGCCGCCGGTGAGGCCGGCTTCCGGCGCTTCGCCGCTCGGATCACCGCCGACAGCGATACCGAGCCGCTGAATAATCGCGCCGCCACCTTCACCGAGGTGCAGGGGCCGCCGCGAATCTTGTTGATCGCGGCTGCGCCCGATCGCGCCGAGCCATTGCGCGCCGCGCTGACTGCGGCCGGATTACGACCCGAAGTGATCGATCCGGCCCTGACGCCGGTTGCCCCGGCCGAGTTACGCCAGTACGCGGCGGTTGCCCTGGTCGATGTGCCGGCCTCCGCCGTTTCGAACGAAGCCCAGCGGGCGCTGGTCTCGTATGTCGAGAACCAGGGCGGCGGCTTGCTGATGATCGGCGGCACGGATTCGTTCGGCGCCGGTGGTTGGCGGCGCAGCCCGATCGCGCCGATCCTGCCGGTCGATCTCGATCCGCCTCGTCCCGACGAACGGCCCGATCTGGCGCTCGCCCTGGTGATCGACCGCAGCGGCAGTATGGCCTCGGCCGCCGGCGACGGCAGCGGGCGCACCAAACTCAGCCTGGCCCGCGAGGCGGTCTATCAGGCCACCCTCGGCCTGGCCGGCAATGATCAATTGGCGGTGATCGCCTTTGATGATCTGCCGCAGACGGTGTTGCCGCTTCAGCCATTGCCCGATGTGCTGGCGATCGAAGAGGCTCTGAGCCTGGTGAGTGACGGCGGCGGCACCAATATCCGCGCCGGAATCGCCAGTGCCGCCGAGATTATCGGCCCGGCCGAGGCCCGCATCAAGCACGTTATTCTGCTGACCGACGGCCAGGACAGCAATAACTACGGCGATCTGATCGATCAACTGCGCGAATCCGATGTCACGATCACGATTGTGTCGATCGGCGTGGGCGCAAATCCGGTGCTTACGGATCTGGCGCAGCGTGGCGGCGGCGCATTTTACAGTGTCGAAAGTGCCACCGATGTGCCGCAGATCTTTCTTGAAGAAACGGTTCGCGTCGCGCAGCGCGATATTGTCGAGGGCGTGTTTACGCCGGCATTGGCGGTTGCTGCGCCGCCGGTGCGCAATCTTGGTGCGCTGCCGTCCCTACGCGGCTATAACAATAGCGGCCCGCGGCCTGCCGCGCGCACACTCCTCGCCACTGCTGAAGGTGCGCCGATCCTGGCGATCTGGCAGCGTGGACTCGGGCGCACCCTGGCATGGACAAGCGACCTGAAGGGCCAATGGGCCGGTGATTGGATCACCTGGGAACAGTTCCCGCGCTTTGCCGCCGGCCTTGTTGACGCAGTTTTGCCGCCGCCGGCGGCGATCGGCTCGCATTGGAGACGCGTTCCGAGGCCGGTGAAGCGCAGATCGATGTTCTTGTCAGCGATGACGCCGGTGTGCCGGCCACTGCCGCCGCAATTGAGGGCCGGCTGGTTGGGCCGGACGGCGAAGGACGGCCCCTGAGTTTCCGGGCTGTCGGCGCCGGGCGTTACCGCGCGATCACGAGTGCCGATACACCCGGCGTGTACCTTGTCCAGGCCGCTGCACTCGATCCCGACGGCAGCGCATTCGGCGCAATCAGCGGCGGCCTGGTGGTCAGTTACTCGCCGGAATATGGCTTGCGCAGCACCAACGAAGCCCTGCTGAGCGATCTCGCAACCCTGACCGGCGGAACGATCGAGCCGGCGGCGCAAGAACTGTTCGCGCCACTTGGCCAGCGCGTCGGCCAGGTTCGCGAGATCAGCCTGCCGCTGATCTGGCTGGCGCTGATTCTGTTGCCCTTTGATATTGCGTTACGCCGGCTGTTCATGCGTCCACGCGACATCGCCGTGATGGTGCCGCGGCGCAAAGTAGCCTCGGCGCCAACCCTCAACGCCGACCAGCGCATGGAACGCCTGCGCGCCGCTCGTAGCCGCGCCCAGCGCGCTGCGGTCGAGCGCCCGCCGCAACCGGCAGCAGTTCCGGTTGAAACGCCGGCGCCGCCCAGTGACGATCCACCGCCACCACCGCCGCCCGCCCCAGCACCCGCCGACTCGGTCGCGAACCTGTTGGCCGCCAAACAACGCCGAAAGCGCTAAACACGCATTCTGCGCATCCAGTCTCAGGCCTGTCGTTGCGCCACCAGAAATAGCCGCCGGAACGGATACAATGTGCTGCCGTCGGCGCGCATGGGGTAGGTTTCGCGTAAACGCGCCGCATACCCATGCAGGAATTGCGCCCGTTCCGCAGCATCCAAGCCGTTCAAAACCGGCCGCAGGCCGGTTCCCTTCACCCACTCCAGCACCGGATCCGGCCCGGCCAGCACTTGCAGATACTCGCTGGCCCAGATGTCAAGCGCGGCGCTACCGTCAACCAGCCAGTCATAGTACTGTTCGGCATCCTCAACCCAGCGCCGATCCATAGCCTGCCGCAACTCCGGCGTACCAAGGGGCGCGCCGTTCGCCCCGCCGTGGGCCAGTGTCTCACGCATCAAGCGGTGCGACGGCGCATCCCAACTGAGCGGCATCTGCACCGCCAACACACCGCCCGGCTTCAACATTTGGAGCAGGCGCGGAAACAACTCACGATGCCCGACAACCCAGTGCAGGGTCGCATTCGAATAGATCAGATCGGGCGCCGCCGCAGGCTGCCAGTCGCTAACGTCGGCCTCAAGCCACTGAATATCACTCGGCTCGGCTGCGGCCTTTGCCAGCATTTCAGGCGAGTTATCAAGGCCATACACCGTCGCCGCAGGCCAGCGCTGCGCGATCACACGGGTGATCTGGCCCGTTCCACAGCCAAGATCGTAGATCAGTTCCGGTGTTGCAAGATCGACCCGCTCAAGTAATTCCAACGCCGGCCGCAAGCGCTGATCGGCGAACTTCAGATACTGATTCGGATTCCATTGCCTGCCGGCGATCCGGCCCTGATCCGGCTCATAACTCATCGCCATCCTCCTGCTCCAAAGCCTGAATCCAGCATACACCATTTCTTGCCCGGCATAACAAAAATCTAAGCGCCATGCTACAATAGCGCTACGCCTCGGCCGGTTGCCCATGCCGATCAAGTGTACTCGTACCCTTTCCCTTCTACAAGTGAGGCCGTATGGCAGACACCGTCGTCCCTGCCGCATCTGCATCCCCGCCCGCTCCGGAACGCCTGTCGCTCAGTTCAAAGCTCGCCTTCGGCGCCGGTGATCTTAGCCCCGGTATGGCCGCCCTGGTTATCGGCTTCTTTCAGGCGCTTTTCCTGACGACCGTCGCCGGACTCAGCCCTGGCGCAGTCGGGATCATTCTGTTGTTGGGCCGGGTTTGGGATGCGATCACCGATCCGTTTATGGGCATGATCAGCGACCGTACCCGCTCGCGCTTTGGCCGACGCCGCTTCTGGTTATTGGTCGGCGCAGTGCCGTTCGGGATCCTCTATTTCTTGCTCTGGTGGGTGCCGCCGTTCGCCGATATCGGCACATTCTTCTACTACCTGGTGGTCATTCTGGCCTTCAACACGATCTATACCGTCGTGAATGTGCCCTACACCTCGTTAACCGCCGAACTCACCAGCGATTATGACGAACGCACCAGCCTGAATTCGTTCCGCTTCGCCTTCAGTATCGGCGGCAGTTTGTTGATCGGGATCTTGCACGGCGTGTTCGTCACGCGCTTTTGCGCCGATCCAACCGCCTGTCGGCCCGGCGAATCCCAGGCCGGCTACATGCTCTCGGCGGCGATCTTCGGCATTGTGATGATCTTTCCCTTCTTCTGGGCGGTGGCCGGCACCCGCGAACGCTACACTCCAGGCGCCGAGTCTACTATGCCGCCCTCGATTATCGCGCAACTCAAGGTTGCCGTACAAAACCGGCCCTTTCTCTTCGTGATCGGGATCTACCTTTGCTCGTGGATGGCGCTCCAGATCACGCAGAATGTGATCGGCTTCTATCTGACCTTTTATCTGCGCCGGGCCGACCTTTTCCCAATCGTTTTGCTCGCCGTGCAGGGCTCGGCCATGTTGTTCCTGTTTATCTGGAGTGCGGTGAGCCGCCAGATCGGCAAGCAGAACACGTATTACGCCGGGATGATCTTCTGGATCGCGGTGATGGCCGGGCTGTTCTTCGTCGGCCCCGAACAGATCACGTTGGTGTTGATCCTGGCATTTCTGGCCGGCGTCGGCATTGCGACGGCGTATCTGGTGCCGTGGAGTATGCTGCCCGATGTGGTCGATCTTGACGAACTGAACACCGGCCAGCGCCGCGAGGGGATTTTCTATGGCGTGATGACTTTCACCCAGAAGACATGTGTCGGTCTGGGGATTGCGCTTACGCTGCAAGCGCTCCAGTGGTACGGCTTTAACGGCAATCTGCTGCCCGGCCAACAACCCGAGAGCGCCCTGCTGGCGTTGCGCTGGATGATTGGGCCGGTGCCGACCGTTATTCTGCTGATTGGGATCTTCCTCGTCTGGCGTTACCCGCTCACCAAAGCCCGCCATGCCGAGATTCTGGCCACATTGGCCGAGCGCAAGGCTGCCTGATCGCAAACGGGCCGTGTCGGGGCAGCGCATATCCTGCCCGACACGGCCCGCACATCCCCGCATACCAACCCTACCGTCGCGTTAAACCACTCTCGCGCACGCCATGGATGCGCTGCATCATTGTGCGCGCTTCGTCGTCGGAGAGCAGGCGGAAGCCGAAGTCCTCCTTCACGGCACAGAAGACGCTTGTCTGAGCAATTGGCTGGAAGTAGAAGCCGCGACCTTGCTCGGCGACATACACTGTCGCACAGAAACTGGTGCCGTTCGACACAGCTCGCGGCACTCGCAACTCATATTCCACCGTCTTGGTCTGGCCGGGGCGCAACCGTAAGCGCTCCGCCGCTTCCGGCTGGAACGCGCTCCCAATGCTGGTGCTGAAGTTGTAAGTGTTCACCACACTCCACACCTCGAAGGTTGTGGTTTGACGCTTGCCGCTTGTCACATCAAGCTGGTAGGCGCAGTCACCACCGCGACTGGGGATGTTTGGGCATCCCTGCCACGCCGAAAAGCGAATCGGATTCGGCACCAATGCTACATCACCAAGCTGAATCTCCGCATCCTCCGTCACCTCGAATGGCTCGCTGAGCCCGAACTGGTAGCCTTCGGCATAGATATTCAGCACATAGGTACCAACCCTGAGGCCATCGTAGACGCTCTCGCGGGTGAATACAAAAACGCCATCGTCGCCGACAAATGCCGTGCCGGCAAAATTAGCGCAACCGAATTCATCACAGCGGTTCAGGAAGACATTGGCATACGGCGGATTCAAGCCGCTCAGCGGCTCGCCGCTAATCGCGTCAACCACGCGGCCCGTGATCGACGTGCCGAGCGGGATCGGGGTGATCGCCAACACGCCCAGATCAACCAGCCCTGCCGGTTCAAGCGTTACGACGGCGCTGGCATACGGCTCGTAGAAAGGGCTAAAGACCCGAACCTGATACTCGCCGGCGAACAGGCGCAGGTAGGTCGGGTTATCGCTCTGTGGCGGCGGACTCGTGCTGCCTGGAACTGGATACGCATCCGTATGTATAAAGCTGAAACGGCCCTGCGTATCGATCGCATTGCTTGCGACAGAGGAACATTCGCCGCCGCTACAGCGGTACAACTCGACCAATGCCGCGAAGCCGTATTGATCGGGCAGCGGTGCAACGCCGGTATCAGCGTCGATCACCGAACCAAAGAGCGCCTGCGCCGGTTGCAACTCCTCGATCTCCAGGCTATAGCTGCCGGCGCCAAAACCGCCGTTCACAAAGCTGTAATCGCAACACGAGGTAACGGCCAGCACCAACGAGTCGCTGTTTACGGCATACTGGAAGCGCACATCACCCCCCGGCCCACCGTAATCGATCGTCTCAAGCTGCGCACAGCCGTCGGAAGCGCCACTAAAGACCCCCAGGAATGGATCTTCAAGCGTACCCAACCCCGACGCGAGGCCGCCGATCCGAATCTCGATCACACTGCCGGGCGTCGTCGCGATCTGGAAAAAGTCCAGATTCGGCGCCATGCCCGGCGCCGGATACGGATATGCCCCATCGCCCAGACCTTCAAGATTGCCCTGAACCGTCACCTGACCTGCAAGCGCGCCCAGATCCTGGGCCTCCAGACAGGTGTCATTCGGCTCGTTTTCCAAAATCGGGCCGGCCGCCCTTGCTCCCGCCCCGAACGCGCCCGCACCGGCGAACACTGCCACCAGCAATCCAGCCACAATCAAACTAGTCCAGCGCATACGAATTCTCCCTCACATTAAGGTACGGTAAACACAACGCACCAACACGGGCCATCCAATCGATGCTTGAATGCGATCATCTGGCCAGGACGATCGAATCCGCAGGGCAGAGCGGAAACCCCGACCGCAGCCGAGGTTCCAATGCAGACTATTCCATTCAGGCAGTCGTTTGGGGGTGAGGGCTCAGCGTCGCTTGCAGCTCTCCCTTCTGCAAAAAACGCTGTGCAGGATCGACGCAGCACGCCGATCCCGCTTTAGTATACGAGCGCGAATTTGACTTGTAAATGATAATGTGATTTGTTACGAATAAGAAACAATTGTCATTCGCAACAGCTCCGTTTAGCGGCTGATCCCCACGATCGAGTCGAAAAAGGCAAGGGTACGTTGCAGGTACAGTTCTTTATCGGCGCCCTGAAGGGAATGAGTGCCACCGGGATATAAAAACAACTCCGTGTTCTTGCCCAATGCCACTAATCTTTCGTGGGGCACAATACTCCACTCCGGCGGCACCGGGTCGGCGGTGCCGTGGTGCCATTGAACCGGCGCCGACAAGTATTCCAGATGCGGATAAGCCGAGAGCCGGTTATAGAGATCGGGGGCTGCGTCGGGGGTGAAGGGATAATCGGCGGTATTGCGCGGATCCCAGAGTGTCTGGCCGCGGCTGTAGGTATTGTAGCTATCGGCCAGAAATGACGAGGCCGGCGCGTAGATCAACCCCGCCGCGATGCGGTCGCTCACCAGCATCGCCTTGAGCGTGATCTCGCCGCCATTGCTATGGCCCCACATCAGCACCGTGTCGCCCTGGGCCTCGGTCAAACGCAAGGCCGGGCCGATCAGGTTGAGGGTGTCGATCACATGGCCGGCCTTGAAGATATTCGGCGCTATGTCTGATCCGGCGTGGCTGCGAAAATCGGGCGCCAGGCCCAGATAGCCCCGCGCTGCCAGGTAATCGCTGGCATGCTGGGTATCATAGCCGGTACGATACACATCGAGTGGGAAATAGCCGTGATTGAGGATCACCACCGGCCACGGCCCCGCGCCGCGCGGACGGGTCAACTGGCCGGTGATGCGCAAGCCGTCGCTCTCATATTCGAACAACTCGCGGGTGAACTGGGGCGTCTCACTGAGTACCTGCAACACCCGGATCTCGCCCTCGCCGTAGCTACGCGCCCGCAGGCCGTCGATCGTCAAGGGCGCATATTCGGCATACCGATCGGGCGTGGCGGTCGGCGGAATCGCGGTGGCGGTCGGCGGAATCGCGGTGGCGGTCGGCGGAATCGCGGTGGCCGCTCGGCGGGAATTGCGGTC
>JAAUQO010000203.1 GCA_012032775.1 Oscillochloris sp.
GAGCGCCGCTCGGGGGCCGGGCCGCAGCCACAGCCGGCTTCGGCAGCGCCGGGATATCGCGAGTAAGCGGCACACGCCGGGCGATGTAGGCGCTCAGCGATACAACCTCGCTCGATACCCAGGCGGTTTTGCCGTCGCTGGTTCGCACCTTGAGCCAGGCCTCGTAACGCCCAACCAGATCGAGTTGCGTGCCTGCGCCGACAGTGCCGAGTTTCGGGTAGGCCGTGCCGGGGCCGCTACGTAGATTCACTGTGGCGTTGGATTGGGCCACCAGGGCCGGGTTCGGGTCGGGCGCGCTCGCCAATACTTCCAAACGCTCGATCACGCCCGGAGCAATCTGCAGGAATTCAGCCGTCACCCAGCCGGCTTTGCCGCCCGGCAAGCGCACCTCGAACCAGTCGGCAAACCGGGCGATCAGATCGATCGTCGTGCCGGCGCTCACACTATCGAGCTTGACATAGGCTGTTCCCGGCCCGTCACGCAGATTGAGGCCATCCTGGGCAACCAGTGCGATCTTCGGCGGCGGCGGCGCTGGGATGGCCGTAGCCGGCTCCAACACACTCAGCGCAATTGCGGCATCGGCCACTAATTCCGCCGCGATCCATACCTGCGCGCCTTCAGCAGTACGCCCGACAAACCAATCTCCGGCCACCGCCTCAAGCTTCAGGGCCGTGCCGGCGGGAAGTTGGCCGGCCACATCGTAGGCCAGGCCGGGGCCATTACGCACATTCACCTGATCGCCAAGCACGCTGGTGCTGAAGGTCAGCGGCGCAAGGATCTCGCGCCGCGAACGCATAAGCTGCGCTTCCGGCAGCGCCAGGATCTCGGCAAAGGCGCTATCGGGCACCGGCAGGTCGAGCGGTTCATCGCTCGCCGGCAACAATGCGAGCGGCCCGATCGGCAACATCCCGGCGCTGATTTGTTGGGCCGGCAGCGCCTCCGGATGCCCTGCGGCCGGCGAACCTGCCGGAATCGCGTTGCCGACAAAGGCGGCCAGCGGGATCAAGGTCACAAGTAAGCTATGGAGCAAGAAGCGAGCGGGGAGATGACGCAGTGCATCCAGCAACGACTGCGGCTTCAGCGGCTCGCTAAAATGCGCAAGCGTGAGCCGCTGCGTGCTCCGGGCCGTATGGTTATGCTGGGCGCGGGCCAGCAAGGACTCCAGAGCGCGGTCGTGGCGCGAAGTAGGTGGAGCGGTCAAGGGTTGCCTCCTGGGGGGATGGACCTCAGCGGCAGGCCGCCACGGGCCTGTGACGACCTCGGACAAGGACGCCGTGCAGATTGCTGAAATCAGGCTTGGTTGCGGATGTGATATTTCACACAGCTCACGCATCGGGTTGAACACGATCTGTGAGAACTTGGGCCGATTGCCGCGCCGACCAAAAGGTTAAAACCAGGTAGATCAGACTCACGGCACTGAGAATATACTCGATCGCACTTACCAAAGTGGTAATGGCCATGTATTGGCCTGGCTCACGGCGCATGAAAAAATTCAGATTGGTTTCTTGGCCCACCAGATCACTGCGGTGTGGGCCGGCTGATCGGGCGCGCGAGCCGGCCCGCCGCGTCGCGCACCAGGATATCGGCGATTGCGGCCAGGATTGCGGCGTCATGCTGGGGTGACTGCGACAAACGCAAGCGCCAGCGGATATCCGCCAGGGCCTCGGTTTCATCGGCGAAACTGTAGTAGGAAGCCGGGATATGGTTCAACTGGGCGCGAATGCCGAGCTGATCGAGGACATTCAAACACTCCATGGCGCCGGGCAGCGGCAGCCGGGCTTCGCCATAGATGTGTTGCCAGAAGCGGTTCAATCCATACGAGGGCTGGCGAAATCCGGCGCTGATAAAACATGCCCGGCGCGCTACGGCATCCATGTGTTGCAGAAACGGCACGATTGTACGCACCCCATAGATAACGTGTGAACAGATCGCGATGTCGATCTCGGCGACGGCGGCCGCAGGCCAGTCGGCCGCGACAACCGCAATATTCGGGATCTGCTGTTCGGCAATCCGGCGCTCCAACTGCATACGCATCGCCGGCGAACGCTCAACGGCGATCACCTGCGCCACATGCCCGGCGAGAAACCCGGCATGCCGCCCCGCGCCGGCGCCAATGTCCAGCACCCGATCATCAGGGCGCAAATGCGGCAGCACAAACTGCATAAACGCATCAGGCTGCGCTACCCGTCCGGTGGCGGCGGCATAACGCCCGGCCTGGCCGGCCCAGCGATCCGGCGCACTGTCAACCCCGGCCGCAAGCACAGCCTCCGACTGAGCACCTTCGGCATCGTGCATCTGCTGCCAGTAGGCACCCCAATCGATCCCGCCGATTCCTGTTTCCTGCGCTGTTACCGACATATTTCTCCTCCTTCGTTTGAGTATGAACATTTTTTCAGACAAATCCCGACCAAACCGCAAAAGCTGCGCCGGCCTGCGTTTAGGCTGTCGAGTCGAACCATACAGGTACGCCGGTTCGGTACTATCGTCATAGCATCGCCGGTTGTCATCTTTACTACCCTGTGCTATAACGAATCGCAACGACAATCTCTTACATGTTCCCGCTAAGGAGCTCCCTGGATGCGCGCTCTTTCGCAGGCCGCACGCACCTACCTGATCGCCCTCTGGTCCACAGCGCTGCTCCTCACACTTGGCTCGCTGGTTCTGTTTCCCTCCCCACCAATCTCGCTCAACGATCTCGTCGTGGCCCTGATCTTCACAGTGATGCTCACCCTCGCCGATGTCTCGGCCTTCGAGATGGAGGACGGGCGCGCGATTTCGATCACGGTCGCATTGTTGATCGCCGCAGTAACTTCACTTAATCGGCCGATGCTGGTGGTCGTGATCATTATCGGGACGATCTGCGGTGCCCTGGCCCGCGATATCTCCTGGTGGCAGACTGCATCGGTGATGGCGGTGCGCCTGATCTCGGTTCTGGCGGCGCGGTTGATCGCGCGCCTGCACTTGCCCGATGCCATGCACGAACCCGGTTTCGGCGATCTGCCCTATACAACCCTGCTCGCTCTGGTGGCATTGGTCGGCACCGGATTTCTGATTTATGCGATCGAACGCCTGGCCGACGGGAGCCTGACGGCCTTGAATGCCCGGCGGCCGCTGCGCGAAACGATCAGCATCAAACGGGCCGAGCTCTTCTGGTATGTGTTGATGCTCGCACCACTCGGCGGCCTGCTGGCAACCCTGTACAAGATCAATGGTTGGGCGTTTGTGCTGGGAATCGTGCCGATTGTCGTTGTCCAGAATGCCTTTAATAATCAGGCGAAACTGCTGATCAAAAGCGAAGAAGCCCGGCGTAACGCCGACGAAGCCTCGGGGTTTTCCAATAAGCTCGAACGGCTGCAAAATCTGATGATCGCCTTGATCACCAGCCGTGACGTGCCGACCATGCTGAACCTGCTGATCGAACGGCTCGCCGGCCTGATGAATGCGGCCAATGGTTGGGTGGTGTTGCTCGATGATCAAGATGCACCGCAGTTGGTTGCCTCGCATAATCTACCGGTATCGTCGCGTAACAACGAACCGGTGATCGTCCCACATCCTAGCAGTTACAGCAATATTCTGAGTCGCCCGCGGGTGACGATGATCACCGACCAGTATGTGCAAACGCTGGCCCCATTGCCGGAACTGAGCGAGGGCCTGTATTGGAGCGCCCTGGTGGTGATTCCGCTTGTCGATGAGAAACGAGTGATGGGCGCGATCTGCCTGGCCTTTCCCGAGATCCGCGGCCTGAGTGAAGACGAACAGCGGGTGCTGATGGCCTTTGCGCGTCAGGCCGCCACGGTGATCTCGAATGCCCGCCTGTTCCGTAAGGTTCAGGAAAGCCAGGCCGAGTTGATCCAATCGTCCAAACTTGCCGCCGTCGGCACATTCGCCGCCGGGATTGCCCACGAGTTCAATAATCTGCTCGCCGGTATGCTCGGCTATGCCCAACTCGGCCTTGCCAACAACGATACTGCGATCAAAAATGAATCGCTCAAGGTGGTGGTCGATACCTGTAAACGCGGCAAGAGCATCACCGGCAGCTTGCTCACTTTCGCCCGCCGCCGTGAGCCGCGTCGCGAACTGGCCGATCTGCACGAAGCGGTGCAGGGAACTCTTACCCTGATGGAGATCGAGTTGCGCAAACATAATATCCAGATCGAGCGCAACATCAACCAGGTGCCGCTGACGATCTGCGACGCCGGCCAGATCTCGCAGGTATTCCTTAATCTGCTCACCAATGCCCGCGATGCCATGAAAGAGACCGGCGGCACGCTTCGTGTGGGCCTGACTGCGGCCGACGGCCAGATTACCCTTAGCGTGCGCGATACCGGCCACGGCATCCCCGACAATATCCGTGATAAAATCTTTGAGCCGTTCGTAACCACGAAAGGCGCCCTCGGCGGTAGCGCTACGCCCGGCACCGGCCTTGGGCTCTCGGTCTCATACGGGATTGTGAAGGGACACGGCGGCGATTTTCTGGTTGAAAGTACGCCCGGCGCAGGCACGACAATGACGATCCGACTGCCGGTGGTGGACGATCCGGCTGCTGCCGCCGCGATCGCCGAGGCCGAGCAGTCGGCCGAGGAGTTGCCGAATCTGCGCCTGCTCCTGGTCGATGATGATGTCTCGGTCGGCACATCACTCAAGAGTCTGCTGGAGCATATCGGCCACAATGTCACCCTTTGCTCCGATGGGCGAACGGCCCTGGATGCGTACCAGACCAACGAGTTCGACATGGTGCTGACCGACCTGTCGATGCCGCAGATGAACGGGATCGAGTTGCTGCGCGCACTACGTGACCACGCTCCCGACGCGCGGGTGCTGGTTTTCACCGGCCAGGCGCTTGAGGCCCAGATCCGCGAGGCCCTTGCGTCGGGCGCATTGGCGATTTTGCGGAAACCGTTCGAGCTTGAGGAAGTGTTAAAGGCGATCCGCAGCGCCTATTTCCAGCGTCGGGTTGCCGCTTCGGTTTAGGATACAGGAGATACTGTCGCATGTCCGATGATCTTGCCCGGCGCGAAGAATTAGCGCAACTGCGCGATAAATACGGCATCGAGAATTACCGCCGGCATATTTTGCTTTGTGCCGATCCGTCGGAGCCAAAGTGTTGCAGCCTGGAAGCAGGCCGCGAGTCGTGGACGTATCTTAAACGGCGCCTCAAGGATCTCGGCCTTTCACTGGCCGATGGCGGGGTATATCGCAGCAAAGCCGGGTGCCTACGGATCTGCGCCCACGGACCGATCGCCGTCGTTTATCCCGACGGGATCTGGTACCACTCCTGCACGCCAGAGGTGCTGGAGCGAATTATTCAGGAGCATCTGATCGGCGGGCGGGTTGTTGAGGAATATGCCTTCGGACGCAATCCGATCCAGGTGGCTTCGTAGTTCTGATGCTGTCGCCTCGGTTGGCGGCTTCGCAGTCAACCGAGGCGGCAATCACGCATCAAACGGCACGTATCGGCACCTCGCGCGCACGTAAATACGCCTTCACATCCTCGATCGAGTACTCGCCGAAATGAAAGATCGACGCGGCGAGCACGGCATCGGCTCCGCCGTCAACCACTCCCAGATACATATCGTGCGGCGTCCCGGCCCCACCCGAGGCGATCACCGGCACCGGCACCGCCGCATTCACCGCCGCCAGCAACTCTAGATCGTAGCCCTGTTTCGCGCCGTCGGCATCCATGCTGTTGATGCAGATCTCGCCGGCGCCAAGCTCCACCCCGCGCTTCATCCACGCGATCGCATCAAGCCCGGTTGGCCGGGCATTCGCTCCGGTATGCGTGAATACTTCCCAACGCGGCGGCTCGCCGGGAGCATTTACCCGCCGGGCATCCACCGAGAGCATAATGCACTGGCTGCCGAAGCGCCGGGCGCCGTCGGCGATCAGTTGTGGATTCAGGACGGCTGCCGTGTTAATCGAGACTTTGTCGGCGCCGGCGCGCAACATGCGGTACATATCTTCAACCGTCCGCAGCCCGCCGCCCACCGTCAACGGAATAAAAACCTGCGCCGCAGTCCGTTCGACCACATCAACCATGATCGCCCGTTCGTCGCTGGAAGCGGTAATATCGTAAAACACCAGTTCATCGGCGCCGGCCGCATCATAGGCTGCCGCCAACTCCACCGGATCGCCGGCATCACGATGGTTCAAGAACTTCACGCCCTTTACCACCCGGCCGGCCTTTACATCAAGACACGGAATAATCCGTCGCGTAAGCATATTGCAACCTCTTTACAACCCACGCCGCATCCCTACTTCGGTCGCACCTGACCTTTGCGCCCACGCTCTTCCGGCGGCCCGGCGGCCTTCTCATCGGCCTGTTGGCGACGCGCTTCATCAAGGGCGATCAGGTAACGGGCGACACGCATGCTCCAAAGATTCAAAAATGCCGGCGTGATCACAAACAAAGGCACCACCAGAAACACGCTTAACCCAAAAATCAGCAGCATCATCACCAGGGTTAAAAAGGTAAAGATCGGTTTGCCGACCACCATCAGTACTGCGTTGCGCAGCATCGTCCGCATCTCGGGGCGCTCTTGCAAAAAAACCAGTGGAAAGCTATAAATCAACATCGACACCCAGAACAAAAACAGGTACAGCCACAGGCCAAGCATCAGTGCGCCGAAAATCCCGCTGGCGTTCCCATAAAACCCGATATTGAAGAGGATGATCGCCACCCCGGCCAGAAATGCCGTTCCGATAATCCAACCCTGGCGGGCATACTCACGCATTCCCACAAAAAAATCCGCGATCTTCACCGCCCGTCCGTCGCTCACCTTATAGGTAAAATAGCTCAGCCCGGCAGTAGCCGGCCCAACCGGCAACGCGCTAAGCAGCAACACCGGCAGCGCAATCCCGAGCGAACCCGCCGAAAAGGCCAGAAAGGCGAAGAAGAGCAAGGGTAAACTGATGATCGCCCAGATCAAACTGGCGACGATCAGCATGAAAAACTCGTCGAATAGGTCGCGAAAAGCTGACCCGAGTGGCCGAAAAGGGTTTGCCATACGCAGATCCAATGGCTATCAGCGGTTGTTGGTAATGCACGAATTATACCAGATGCCTTGCGCCCTCAGCCTTGCAACTCCGTCGTACGCCGATTTGCATGATTAAGGCAGGTATGCTATACTCACCCTCGTTGAGCGGATGGCCCCATCGTCTAGCGGCCTAGGACGTCACCCTCTCAAGGTGAAGATCGCGGGTTCGAATCCCGCTGGGGTCACCACTGTGGACCCGTGGTGTAGCGGTTAACATGCGGCCCTGTCAAGGCCGAGAGCGCGGGTTCGAATCCCGTCGGGTCCGCCACAGACCCCCAAAAAACCTGTCGTTGCGACAGGTTTTTGATTCCCCACAAACTCATCGCTCAGGCGGCAAGTATGCATCGAACAACCTGCGCATCTGCGGCGTGATCCGGCTACTATATGCAGTTTTAGCACTCTGAAATACTCTATGATGGTGCCACGCAACCACAACAAAGGAGTTCACCATGCAAGCGCCGAATTTTCGCGATGTACTGGCAGCGAAGCACCGGATCAGGCCCTACTTAGCCCGGACGCCGCTGCACCGTTACCCGGCTCTGGATGCACTACTCGGCACAACAACCTACGTCAAGCACGAGAACTATCAGCCGGTCGGGGCATTTAAGGTTCGCGGCGGAATCAATCTGGTCAGCCGGCTCAGTTCGGAAGAGCGGGCGCGCGGTGTGATCGCGGTTTCCACCGGCAATCACGGCCAGTCGGTGGCGTATGCGGCGCGCTTATTCGGTGTGACGGCGCGAATTGTGGTGCCCGAGGCGGCCAATCCGGGCAAGGTCGCGGCGATCAGCGGCATGGGCGCGGAGGTGATCTTTCACGGGGCGAACTTCGACGCGGCGCGGCTGCATTGCGAGGAGCTTGCGCGCAGCCATGGCTATCGTTACATTCACTCGGGCGACGAGCGCTGCTGATCGCAGGAGTGGCGACAGAAGCGCTGGAGATGCTGGAAGATGCGGCCGAGATCGAAACGATTATTGTCCCGATCGGCGGTGGGAGCGGCGCCGCCGGAACTTGTATCGTCGCCAAAGCGATCAACCCGCGCATTCGGGTGATCGGGGTGCAGTCGAAGGCTGCGCCGGCGGCCTATAACTCGTGGCAAGCCCACGAAGTGCAATGTGCGCCGAATGCCACGATCGCCGAAGGCTTATCGACCGGTAGCGGTTTCGCGCTGCCGCAATCGATGCTCTGGGATCTGCTTGACGATTTTGTGCTGGTGGACGACGAAGAGATTTTGCTGGCGATGGCCTGGATGGTGGAGCGGGCGCACACCCTGGCCGAAGGCGCCGGTGCGGCGACATTGGCGGCGGCGTATCAGTTACGCGCCCAACTGGCCGGGCAGACCCTGGGATTGATCTGTTCGGGTGGAAATGTGATGCCGGCGCAACTCCGTGAGGCATTGGCGCGCCTGGCATACGTTGAATCGGCGGGACGAAACAATCCTCGTCCCGTCGATCCTGATTAGATCGCCAGAAGCACGATCGGCACAATCAATAGCGCGGCGATGAGCAGCAACACAGCGAGCAGTTTGAGTTGCTCGGAGGTGCGCCGGGCGCCGAGTTCTTCACGCATCTCGGGCGCATACGGCACATTCGGCATCTCGGCCATAAGCACCTGGCCAAGTGCGCCGGGTGTTGTCGTGAGTGTACGAAAGATCGTACTGATCAAATCCCTGGTTGTGACCAACGGCGGCGCCCAGTATGCTTCTTCAGGTTTGAGCGGACGGCCGCTCAGGGCGCAAGTAAGCCCGCTGCTGATCACCTGCGGCGCGCTGTTCGGGTTGCCGCTGGTAGGGGCGGTGCGCAGTTCAACAGACATCGCTGTGTTACCTCCTGATGTGTGATGAAACGGTAGCGTTTGGTTATGATGTGGCGGTTGCGGCAGCGCTGCCGTGCGACATGGCCGGCGTGAGCGGCGACCCACGCCGAAACCCCTCCCGATACAATCGTACAGACGTATACCTGATACCTTGTAACGCCTACTTGTTACCCTGGTATTACGTGTGGTGGCGAACGAAGTGCTCGATCCGTTCCAGAGCCGTCTCGATTTTGTCCATCGACGTGGCATAACAGGCGCGCACATAACCGGCGCCGCTCGGCCCGAAGGCATCGCCGGGGACGACGGCCACCTGCTCGGTTACCAGCAATTGCTCGCAAAACGCCTCGCTGCTCAAGCCCAACTGCGAAACCTGCGGAAAGGCATAAAACGCCCCCTGAGGCTCGAACGTCGGCAGACCAATGCTATTCAGGCCGCTCACAATCACCCGGCGACGGCGATCATATTCGGACACCATCGCGGTTACGGCATCATCGGCCGAAAGCAACGCCTCCAGCCCGGCGTACTGGCTCATTGTCGGCGCAGACATGATCGCGTACTGGTGAACTTTCCGCACCGCAGCGGTTACATCGGCCGGCGCGGCCATCCACCCCAGGCGCCAACCGGTCATTGCGTAGGCTTTCGAGAAGCCGCCAAGCAGCACCGTACGCTCTTTCATGCCGGGCAGGGCGGCGAAACACGTATGCTCGACACCATACACCAGCCGGTCGTAAATTTCGTCGGAGATCACCATCAGATCGTGGCGCTCGGCCACCGCTGCAACCTCGTGCAAATGTTCGGAACTAAGCACGGCGCCGGTGGGATTATTGGGGTAGCCGATCAGAATGGCGCGGGTGCGCGGCGTAATCGCCGCCTCGAGTTCAGCGCCGGTAACCTGAAAATTGTTCTCGACATGGGTCGGCACATAGACAGGCCGAGCATCGGCGAACATCACACAGGCGGGGTACGCCACGAAGCATGGTTCGGGCACCAGAACTTCGTCCTCAGGATTGAGCAAAGCCAATGCGGCGCCAAGCATCGCCTCGCTGACACCAACGGTGATCAACAGCTCTTGCTCGGGATCGTAGCGCACGCCATAGCGGCGATACAGATGATCGGAGAGCGCAATACGCAGTTCTAAAAGCCCGGAATTCGACGTATAAGCAGTTGTCAGATCGATCGACTTCTTACCGGCAGCACGGATGTCGGGAGGCGTGATAAAGTCGGGTTCGCCGACACCGAGCGAGATCACATCGGGCATTGTCGCCGCAATATCGAAGAAGCGACGGATGCCGGACGGCGGCACCGCACGGACACGGCGCGAGATTCGGTCGGTGGCCATGAAAGCTCCTCAAATACCAAGCGTTAGCTAAAGACCCCCATATGCGTCCTCATTGGCTCAGCGGCGCCGATGGCAACACTGAACCGCAAACCGGCATATACTTAGGCGCATAGTTGCCATATGGTAGCACAGCTCTTTTAGGCTGACTAGCGACGTTGGGATGACTCTAGTCCTGTTATACTCGATCCAGATAGCTTTGTACTGACAAATTGTTCCTATTAATCTCCATAGTGGGTGACAATTTACTTAATCATTTAATGGTGTTTTCACCCATGGTACGAAATACAGTGATCCTATCCAGGCTGCGCAGGCGGTGCTGCGTCCTGAATCCAGCGGTTCTTGGTTCTTGGTTCTTGGTTCTTGGTTCTTGGTTCTTGGTTCTTGGTTCTTGGTTCTTGGTTCTTGGTTCTTGGTTCTTGGATTCTTGGTTC
>JAAUQO010000204.1 GCA_012032775.1 Oscillochloris sp.
AGCTTGGCCGTAGGAAGCCACTGCGTTGGTGCGGGAATCTGGCGCTAAACGGGGAACCGGCAGCGTGTGAACAGCTTCCCGGAAGCTGGGCCACAGGCAGAATCGTAATTACAACTGTAGTACTATCAGGCATCAGGCATCAACTATCAGGCATCACAGCCGTATCCTGCACAATCAACCAATCGGCACACAGATCCAACCAGTGGAGCGCCGCTTCCAACTGCCCGATCCGATAGCGCAACACCAACCAGTCGTACGATTGCGTGTCGGCAATTGCATCGGCTCGGCTGCGCCAATCATGTAACAGATGCATACTAGCGCGACGTTGGCGCGCCACTAACTCCAGCGCCGCCGAACTACTTTCCTGGCGGGCGAAGTAGATCTTGGCCAGAAACTCCAGCCGAAAATCACGCCCATGTTCCACCGGGCTGCGCACCCAGTGCAAAATGCCGCTTCGCCTTCCGGCGTCAGCACAAGCATTTTGCGCGCCGGCCGCTGCCCATCCGCAGCGGGAATATTGTGAACCAGGCCCTCGCTCTCAAGCCGGCTGAGATAGGCGTACAGCAGGCTCTGCTTCACATTCCAAACCAAGCCAAGCTCGGCGCTGGCCATCAAGCGCTGATGTATTTCGTAGCCGTACATCGGCTGCTGCCGCAGAAAGCCAAGCAATGCATGCTCGATCGTCAACGGCTGCTTGATCATCGGCATCGCGATCCCCTTCTCAATTATTGAGTAGTTGTATTATTGCATTGGGTTGCGAAGCTTGTCAACCACAGGTGCCGCCAATGGCCCGCCGGCCATCGCCTACTGAGGACAAGTGGATGGAGGTGTTGCCCGAAATGCCGGCAATACCTCCGTCCACCGATCTGCAACAAACTTATCTTTTGAATAGCCTACAGATCGGCCACCGCCGGGATGATCTCGGACTTGAATAGTTCCAGTGGCGTCAAGTCGTGAACATTCGGCATATTGAAGATCGCGTGATGCACGCCGAGTGCCGCAAGTTCACGGCACTGCGCGATCACATCAGCCGCCGATTGAGCGCCCGGCGCAAGATGCACCGTTCCCAGGGTGGTGATCTCGATCTCCTCGAATGGACGCTCCAGCCGTTCGCAATGCTGCTTCAATACGTCGATCTTGTGGCGCAGCGTGTCGGCGCCAAGCCGCGCGAACAGGTTGCAGGCATCGGCGTATTGCGCCACCATGCGCAGGGTTTTCTGCTCGCCCATGCCGCCGATCATAATCGGTGGATGCGGCCGGCGGATTGGCTGCGGACTATTCAGGGTTTCGTGCAACTGATAGTGCTTGCCCTGGTATGGCTCGTGGTTCTCCGACCACATCTGCAAGCTGATCTGGAGCGCTTCTTCAAGCTGTTCGAAGCGATCCTTCAAGGGCGGAAACGGCACGCCCAGGCCCTGGGCCTCGCGCTCGTACCACCCGGCGCCGACGCCGAACCATGCCCGCCCACCCGAGAGGACATCGAGCGTTGTGACGGTTTTTGCCAGGATGCCGGGATAGCGGTAGATCACGCCGGTTACAAGGGTGCCGAGCGTGATTCGTTTGGTAACAGCGGCGAGAAACGCCAGCGCGCTATAGCCCTCCAACATCGGTTCTTCGGCTGCGCCAATCACCTCGATCTGAAAGAAATGATCCATCACCCAGAGGCTGGCAAAGCCGGCCTCATCCGCCCGTTGACCGATCTCACTCAGCCGCGAACCGATCTCCGCCGCACCGCCGGGCCATGTGAAGCGCGGTACCTGTAGTCCGATCTTCATCTGCTGCTCCTCTCTTCGTCCATGTGTGACCCGCGTATTGTACCTGCTTCCATGCCCTTCCGCCTACGGAACGATCGCAGAGTCATCGGAGACGTGGTACAGTTGCCCCGGCAACTTGGTTCAGCATGTGGAGGAAAAGATGCATGATCTCGCGACGGTTGCGCCGGCTTTTGTCGAGATGGCGCACCGAATTGTCTGGTGTAGTGTCGCAACCGTTGATCCGCAGGGTCGGCCACGTACCCGTATTCTGCACCCGATCTGGCAGTGGGACGGAACGCAGCTTGTTGGGTGGATCGGCACCGGCCCCACGCCGCTCAAACGTGCTCACCTTGCGGCCAATCCCGCTGTCTCGCTCTCGTACTGGGATCCGCAACACGATACCTGTAGCGCCGAGTGCCGGGCAACCTGGGCTTTCGACGACGCGACCCGAACGATGGTCTGGGAGTTGTTTCGCAGCGCTCCGCCGCCGGTCGGCTATGATCCGGCGATTATTCCCGCCTGGACCGGTCCGACCGCACCGGCCTTTGCGGCACTCCGTCTTGATCCGCAGCGGTTGCGAGTGTTTCCCGGCAGCGTCTTGCTTGGCCAGGGCGGCGTTGTACTAAACTGGAACGCTGAGGATTGATCGGAGTTATGGATGACGAGTGAGACGATTCGGGTCGGCTTGATTGGGTATGGCTATGCCGGCAAAACATTTCATGCGCCGCTGATCGCCGCTGACGCAGGGTTGGTGCTGGCGGCGATCGCCAGTCGTGATCCGGCAAAGGTACACGCCGACTGGCCGGATGTCGCGGTTGTGCCGTCGCCACAGGCACTACTTGAGCGCGACGATATCGATCTGGTGGTGATTGCAACCCCGAATATCACCCATTATCCACTGGCCCAGGCGGGGTTGATCGCAGGTAAACATGTGGTTGTTGATAAGCCGTTCACCACCACGGTTACCGAAGCCGAAACATTGGCCGAACTGGCGGTGCAGCGCGAGTGTGTGCTGAGTGTCTTTCATAATCGGCGCTGGGATGGCGACTTTCTGACGCTGTGCGAACTTGTGCAGTCGGGCGAACTCGGCGAGATTATGTATCTGGAATCGCACTATGATCGCTTCCGCCCGCTAGTTCGCGATCGCTGGCGCGAACAGGTTGGCCCCGGCAGCGGGATCTGGTTCGATCTCGGGGCGCATGTGCTTGATCAGGCGATCCAGCTTTTCGGCCTGCCCGATGCGCTTCAGGCCGATATTGTGGCCCAACGGCCCGGCGCCCGGGTCGATGACTATTTCCACGTCCAGTTACACTACGGCGCCCGGCGGGTTGTTCTGCACGGCAGCAGCCTGGTGGCGGCGCCTGGCCCGCGTTTCATTGTGCATGGGCGTAACGGTAGTTTTCTCAAGTATGGCCTTGATCCGCAGGAGGATGCCCTGAAAGCCGGCATTCGGCCGGGTACCGAGGGTTGGGGCGATGATCCTTTGCCCGGTCTGCTGACCACTGTTCACGGCGATGCGCAAGGGCAGCGGCGCGTGCCGACCATCCCCGGCAACTATCCGGCTTTTTATCAGGGCGTGCGCAAAGCTATACTCGGCCAGGCGCCCAATCCGGTGCCGCCCGCAGAAGCGATCAGCGTGATGCGCCTGCTTGAACTCGCCCAACAGCATTCGCTTGAGGATAGAAAGATTGCGCGAATATAGATCATACAGCTCCTCGGCTTCGGCGCAAATAGCACCAGAGCGAGGGTCGTTCGGTGCCGGCCACCGCACTTGTGCCTTCCACCACCTGCGCAAACGTAAATCCGTCGCTGAACAACCCGAACAGGTGCTCGCGCAGGATTCCGGTCGGCGCATCGGGATCATCGGCGGCGTCACGCAGATGTACATACAGGGCGAATAAGCCGCCCGGACGCAAAAGCCGCGCCACCTGATTGCGATAGGCCATAAGCGAATCGCCGCGCAGGCCGTGCAGACAGCCGACATCGATCATCAGATCGTATGGCTCATCCAGCATTACCAGATCGGTCACCGACGCAGTGAACAGCCGCACCTGCCCTTCAACTCCCGCAGCCTGGATTCGTTCGCGGCCAATGCGATCGCCTCGGCCACATAATCGACGCCATCGACCTGCCAGCCGGCCAGGGCCAATGCCGCACATGCGCGTCCCGTGCCGCATCCGATATCCAACGCGCGACCGGGTGGCAGTTGCGCGATCAGCGTCAGAATCTCCGGCGGCGGGAGTTCGGCATCCCAGGGCATGTCGCGTTCGCGATAGCGGCGCTGAAAATTCTCCCGCCGGGTCTGCTCGTACTCGGTCATGGTTCAGTGCTCCAGCCTATAGCAGTGCGCACAACACCTGAGCCTGATCCGGGAGCGCATACCGAACCGGCGAGCCGCGCGGTCGGGCATCACGCATCAGGCATCGTGCTCTAGCATGTCCGCGTTGTACTCACGCTTCGCGCTCTTGGCGGCGTTCCTCCAGAAACTCGCGTTTCGGAATCCCCTGATTGGCGCGGCCTTGCGGCGAAAGATCGATCGCATAGCGCGAAGGGCGAATGCGCGTGCCGAAGCGACGCGCGTACACCTGCGTGATCTCGGCGCCGAAAAACACAATCATGGCCGAGAAGTTCACCCAGATCAGAATAATCACCAGTGAACCGGCTGCGCCGAAGGCCGAACGCACCGCCGAGCGGGCCAGATACTCGCTGATCGCCCAGCGCCCGAGCAGAAACAGCGCCGTTGTTACGAACGCCCCGAACCAGACATCGCGCCACATAATCTGCACATCGGGCAGCACTTTGAAAACCAGCGCGAAGATCAACATCGTGAGTGTGACGGAAACCGCAAAATTCAACGCGGTCCAGAAGAAGGGGAAATCGATTCCGCGCTCGCTGAAGAAGCTACTGGCGCCACTGAGAAAGGTTGTGATCAGGAACGAGGCAAGCAGCAGGAAACCGGTGCCCAGCACCATCAAGAATGAAAGGCCGCGCGCACGCACCAGATTCCAGAACCCCAGATCCGGATCCGGCGCCACATCCCAGATCGTGTTGAGTGAATCTTGCAACTGGGCGAAGAATCCACCGGCGCCGAAGGCAAGGGCGACAAAGCCGAGGATCGCCGCCAGCGGCCCTGCCCCCGATTCGCGGCTTACGGTGAGTAATTGCTCAACGGCTTCGGCTCCGGTTTGGCCGAGCACGCTCTCTAACTGCGCCGAAAGCTCGCCACGCGCGGCATCCTCGCCCAAAATCATCCCGGCGATGGCGACGGCGATCAGCAGCAGCGGCGCCAGGGCAAAGGCGGTGTAATACGCCTGCGCTGCCGCCAGTCGCGGTACCTTGTCTTCGTTGAACTCACGAAATGCCGTCAGCACCACGTCTTTAATCGTTCCGAAGTCCAATGCTACCTCACCAGGATACAGGATACAGGATACAGGCGGGATGCACCACAAGGCGCATGCAGGTCGCTGCGATACGACCATCATCCATCGGCTGCCGAGCCGGTAATAAGGGCGGCGGCGCGCCGTCCACTGTCGAATGCCCCGTGAACCGTTTGCGGATTACTGTCGAACGCCGCGGCTTCTCCGGCGAAGTGCAGGCGATCCCCTTCCGAGCCGGCCAGGGCGGTGCGAGCGGCGGCGGCGCCGGGCGGGATGTGGGCGTACCCGCCGCAAGCGTAGGGGTCGGCGGCCCAGGCGATCCGGCGCATTGCCAGGCAGTGATCGGCCAGATCGGGCACTCCGAGCAGCACACTTGCCTCGCTGAGGGCGCGCACACGGGCCGATTCATCGTCAAGTGCATCAAAGCTGCGTGCGCGGTCGGCGGTGATGTACGAACAAAGCAGCGGGATGTCGGGTTGATGATGGAACGGCGTCCACCAGCGGGCCAGCATACCGCCATGCGCCATGTAGGCCAGTTCGGCATCCCAGCGGCGTTGATCGAAGCGCAGAAACACCTTTGTGGCCGCTTCGAGCCGGAAAGCCCCGATCGCATTTCGGTGCGCCTTGCTCAATGGCGGATCGAAGCTCACCATTGGCTTTGCAACACGCCGATCGGCAACGTCACAATACAGTGATCGGCCTGAAACGCCTCGCCGTCCGTCAAGACCGTGACGCCATCGGCGGCATGCCTGATCGTATGCACAACGGTATTCAGCCTGATCGGTAGATCGCGAGCCAGGTAGGCAAAAAGCGGACCATAGCCGTCGTGCAGCCGAAACTCCTCGGGGCCGGCGCGATCGGCCAGCATTTCGCGTACCAGGTCGGCGCAACTCAGCGTGCCGATCGCGGCGCAACACGTTTGCGCGAGCAACACATCGGCGATCGCCAGGTCTTCGGCATCGAAGCCGGCCTGATGCAGGTAGACGGCCAGGGATCGATCATCGGCCGGTTGCGGCAGAATCCCAGCGGGTGCAACCAGGGCCGGTAAAGCTGAATAAGCCGCCTTGATGCGCTCGATCCGGGCGCGCATGGTTGGGGCAAGTTCGGTCAGTGGCAGCGCAGCCGCGCCGTCCGACCAGCGCAAGCCATTGGCGCGATCAACCGCTGCAACCGCTAGCCCGGCGGCGGCGGCAAGTTCCAGCGTACTGGTGTGGCGGCCGTGGATCAATTCGGCGCCGTGTTCGATTGGTGCAGCGGCGAAACTCGAATCCGACCAGACCCGCCCACCGATCCGATCCCGCGCTTCCAGCACCACCACCGCGATCCCGGCGTCGTACAGCATGCGGGCCGCTGCCAACCCCGCTGCCCCGGCGCCGATCACGATCACGGATGTGTGGGTGGTGTTCATAGGCATGGTGTAGGGACGCAGCATACTGCGCCCCTACGCTACGTTATGGCTGGCTACTTATCGCGCTTGGCGTCGCCCAGGGCGGCCTGTGCCGCCGCCAACCGGGCGATCGGCACCCGATACGGCGAACAACTCACGTAGTTCAGCCCGGCCTTGTAGAAGAACTCGACCGAAGCCGGATCGCCGCCGTGCTCACCGCAGATACCGACCTTCAGATCGGCCCGGGTGCTGCGCCCGCGCTCGGTGCCGATCTGAACCAGTTGGCCCACGCCGCGCTGATCGATCGACTGGAACGGATCGTCGGCGATGATCTTCTTCTCGACATAGGCCGGCAAGAACCGCCCCGAGTCATCGCGCGAAAGCCCAAGCGCCGTCTGGGTCAGGTCGTTGGTGCCGAAACTGAAGAACTCGGCCGTCTCCGCGATCTCGTCGGCGGTGAGTGCGGCACGCGGCAACTCGATCATGGTGCCGACGAGGTACGGCACCTCGACACCTGCCGCAGTAAAGACTTCGCTTGCCATGCGGCGAACCAACTCTTCCTGCAGCTTCAACTCATTGGCGTTACCAACCAGCGGGATCATCACTTCGGGATGAATATCGATCCCCTCGTTCTTCACCGCCACGGCGGCCTTGAAGATCGCGCGGGCCTGCATCTCGGTGATCTCCGGATACATGATGCCCAGGCGGCAACCGCGGAAGCCAAGCATCGGATTGGCCTCGCGCAGGCTCTCGACCCGCGACTTAACCTTGTTCGCATCGACGCCGAGTTTCGCCGCCAGCGCCGCGATCTCGTGATCCTCGTGGGGCAGGAACTCATGCAGCGGCGGGTCAAGGGTGCGGATGGTTACCGGCAGGCCGGCCATCTCGCGGAACAGGCCCTCGAAATCACCCTGTTGCAGCGGCTCGATCTTGGCCAGCGCCGCCCGGCGATCCTCTTCGGTATCGGCGATGATCATCTCGCGTACCGCGTCGATGCGATCACCCTCGAAGAACATGTGCTCGGTGCGGCACAGCCCGATTCCCTCGGCCCCAAAGCGCCGGGCCACCGCCGCATCACGCGGGATATCGGCATTGGCTCGCACCCCGATCGTGCGGAACTCGTCGGCCCAGGCCATCAGCGTCGAGAAATCGCCCGACAACTCCGGCTCAACCGTGTCGAGCTCGCCGGCGAACACCTCACCAGTGCCGCCGTCAAGCGTCACCCAGTCGCCCTTGCGGATCGTGGTGCCGTTCACCGTCACCGACTGGCTGGCGTAGTTCACGCGCAGATCACCGGCGCCGGCCACACAGGGCTTGCCCATGCCGCGTGCCACCACCGCCGCATGCGAGGTCATACCGCCGCGGGCGGTCAGGATCGCCTGGGCGGCCACCATCCCGTGGAAATCTTCCGGCGCCGTCTCCACCCGAATAAGAATTACCTTCTCGCCGGTTGCGGCGATCTGCTCGGCCTCATCGGGGTTGAAAACCGCCTTGCCCGAGGCTGCGCCCGGCGAGGCAGGCAGACCAGTGGTGAGCACGGCGGCCTGCTTGCGGGCGGCCGGATCGATCATCGGGTGGAGCAACTGATCGAGCGCTGCCGGGTCAACCCGTTGCACCGCCGTGGCCTTGTCGATCACACCCTCGTTCACCATATCGACCGCGATCTTCAACGCGGCGGCAGCAGTGCGCTTGCCGTTGCGGGTCTGCAACATCCAGAGCCGGCCGCGCTCGATCGTGAACTCGACATCCTGAACATCCTTGTAGTGCGACTCAAGCTGCCGGGTGATGCCGATGAACTGATCGTACACCTCCGGCATCGTCTCCTCGAGCTTGCTGATCGGCTGGGGTGTACGGACACCGGCCACCACATCCTCGCCCTGAGCATTCACCAGGTATTCACCGAAGATCGCATGCTCGCCGGTGCTTGGGTTACGGGTAAAGGCCACGCCGGTTGCACTATCGCTTCCCATGTTGCCAAATACCATCGACTGAACATTCACACCGGTGCCGAGACTGTCGGAGATCTTGTTGATGCGGCGATAATCGACGGCGCGGCGGCCGTTCCAGGATCGGAACACGGCGGCGATCGATTCACGAAGTTGATCATAAGGGTCTTCCGGGAACTCGGCGCCGACATCTTCCTTGATAATCGCCTTAAAGCGCTCGGCGATCTGCAGCAACTCTTCGCTGCTCAGATCGGTATCCAGACGCTCGCCGTGGCCCTTCATCTCGTCCATCACATGCTCGAAGCGCTCGCCATCGACGCCGAGCACGATCTTGCCGAACAGTTGCACAAAACGCCGATACGCATCGGCGGCGAAACGTGGATTGTCGGTCAGTTTCGCCAGACCCTCGCGCGTGGCCTGGTTCAAGCCCAGGTTCAGCACTGTGTCCATCATCCCCGGCATCGAGAACTTGGCGCCGGAACGCACCGAGACCAGCAGGGGGTTGGACGGATCGCCGAACTGCGTGCCCGTCTGCGCTTCGATATCCTGAACTCCGGCGAGCACCTGATCCCAAAGCCCTTCCGGAAACTTCCGACCGATCGCGTAGTACGTGTTGCAAGCTTCCGTCGTGATCGTAAAACCGGGCGGTACAGGCACGCCTGTGCGAGTCATTTCGGCGACGCCGGCGCCTTTTCCCCCGAGTAGATCACGCATACTCGCGTCACCCTCGCGGAAAAGGTAGACCCACTTCGTGGTCATGCGGACCTCCTTATCCTGGTTATATTGCATAGGACCGCACAAACTATACTTCTCCGCCTGTTAAATGTCAAAGCTGCGCACAGGCTGTGCATAGCCCGTACGCAGCTTTGACATGCTGGAATTATTCGGCAATTAGCTTTCGAGATCCCAGATTCGGAAGTTATCGATCCGAACCACGGCGTTATTCTCGTCGGCGCTGGTTGCAAAACCTACACCACCGCTTGCTAAACCGCTCAATTCGAAGCGATCAACCAGTATGTCATTGACATACAAACGAACCTCGCTTCCCTGGCGGATCACGCGCAGCAGATTCGTACTGCCTGCGGTTCCATTCACCGCCCGATGGCTCTTCGCCCACGAGCTATCATTGCCGCCCTCGGTCGTCTGCATGCCGTACTGGTTGCCCTTCACAAAGAAGAAGTGCTGATCGTTCTCATTCGGGTCGCCGGTCTCATTCACCCCGAAGATAATCCCACAACTGGCATCACTGCCGCCTTCAAGCGTCACACAATCGACTTCGGCCGCGAGATCGCCCAGCGGCTCATCGAGAAAAACCGAGCGGAACGATAGTTCGCTCAATGTGGCTTGATATGTGCCGTCGATCACCTCGCAGCGCTGCCGTCGCCGGGGGTAATGTCGATCGCATCGGCGCTATCAAAAACTCTTCAATGACCAGTTCTGCATTGACGATCAAATCCTCGTCGGCGCGCAATTGTGCATCACTGGCCGTGGCGGTAGCCGTCTGCGCTACTGGATCATTTTGCTCGGCCACAAACCCGACCCCCAGCGCCACCAGGGCGCCGCAGCCGAGTACCAGCAGCAGCACCACGCCGAGCAGAATCATCAACCATACCGGAATGCCGCGCTTCTGCGGCGGCGGCGGTGTACCAAAATCCCCCGACGGCAATGTAAAACCGGCCGGTTCCTGACTCATAACACATTCACTCCTGTCACATACAAAGGATACAGGACACAGATTACAGGGTCCAGATTACGAAGCATTTGTAACCCGCCTTGGCGAGCCGCGCGGCATCATACATCAGGCATCAAGTAGAGCAATCCGACCAGAACCGAGAACCAAGAACCAAGAACCGCGGGAGCAGGACGCAGCACCGACTGCACAACCCGGATAGGATTGCTCTATCACGCCTCAGGCATCATACATCAGGTATCAGGCAGCACGCTCAGGCATCATACATCACGCCTCAGGCATTGTGCTCTAGGTACAACGCATGAGTCGGGCCGCAGGTTTCATGATGGTGCTGTATTGACAATTGGTAACCGCTGTGTTACTGTAACACTATGGTTACCGATCAACAACTTCAATTAATAATGGATGCCCCTTGGTCATCAGACCCGGCGCGAGATCCTGGCGT
>JAAUQO010000205.1 GCA_012032775.1 Oscillochloris sp.
CGATCAAGATCATGAATGCTTGCTCAGTCGCCATGAACCATGCTCCTGCAATCCACGGCAGTCGCCGCATCCCCGAATGTAGCCGACTGCCACAGGCGGAGCAAGGGTCTCAGGACGCAAGTTGCACGCCCGGCTTCAACGGCAGTTCTTGGGCGATCCGCTCGACCGCTCGCTGAACGCCGTTTTCCGACTCAATCAGGTAGCCGACAGCAGCCGCCCGTCGGCGAATCTCCGGCGCCGCGATCACATCCAGCGCCCGTGCCAGGTTGTCGGCATTCAGCTTGCGCCGCGGCAATGGCGCCGGGCCAACCCCCAGGCCGGCGACCCGATCAGCCCAGAATGGCTGATCGATAAAGAACGGCACCACAATCGATGGAACCCCGGAACGCAGCCCGGCGCCGGTTGTGCCTGCGCCGCCGTGATGTACCACTGCCGCCATCTGTGGGAAGAGCCAGGCATGGGGTGCGCCGTCGATCATATGGACACCGGCCGGCAAATGGCTGCCGTCGAGGCCGCCCCAGCCGCGCATCAACACGCCGCGCCGGCCGCTCAACTCCAGCGCCCTGAATACCAACTCGGCGGTACGCTGCGGGTCGCGGGTGTTCATACTGCCGAAACCGATATATACCGGCGGCTCGCCCGCCTTCAAAAAGCGCAGCAGATCCGCCGGCGGCGTATACGCATGGGGCGGATCGAGGAACCAGAATCCGGTGATCTGCGTCGCAGGGGGCCAATCCGCCGGCTGCGGCACCAGAATACGGCTGAACGCATACAGTGCCGTTTTGCCGCCCAGAATACCCGTGTTGAGCGGCGAGCGCCATCCGGCCGGCGCCAGGCCGAATGCCGCACGAGCCTGGTTCAATGTCGAACGCAGCATCTGGTAAAAGAGCCATTCGGCAAACTCGTGCGATGCGCGGTTGATCGGCGCCGAATGCACCGGCGGCGCGGGCAACATCGGCGAGGGAAATGCGCCCGTCGCCAGGTTCGGCTGAAGCTGCGCCGTAAGATGCGGCACCCGATTGAGCGTCGCCATCATCTCGACGGCATAATAAAACTGCCCGACCGAGATCAAGGCCTCGGCGCCGGCACAGGCGGCGGCAATATCGTGGCGGGATTGTTCGGCTTCACGCCCGATATAGTCGCGGATCAACATCAGCAAGCGGGCTGGATTGCGGCTTTCCAGGGTCGCCCGGCCGCGCTCGCTCTGCAACAATTGCATAATATCGCCGGCGATCGGCGCGAACTCCAAACCGTACTCGGCCGTTAAATCGGCGAATTGGGCATACGAGCCGATCCGTACCTGATAACCGGCCCGCTGCAGGCCTACGCCCAACGCAAGGGCCGGCTGCACATCGCCGCGTGAACCGACGGCGAGGATTGATATTCGCATCTTGCTACTCCTCCCGCACTGCGATTGCATGCGGGTCCTAAGCAAAAAACATACCATGCTGGCAAAATGTTCCGGCAATTCTTATAATGGCTCCAGCCATTCGCGTATTGCAATGTACTTTTCGCAGTGAATCATGCAGATCACAATCCCCGAACTTGCACTTGTTGTGCTGATTGGCCCCTCGGGCGCCGGAAAGTCAACATTCGCCCGCGATCATTTTGGCCCCACCGAGGTGCTTTCGTCCGATTTCTGTCGCGGCCTGGTTGCCGACGATCAGAACGATCAGTCGGCAACCGGCGATGCTTTCGATCTGCTGCATTATATTGCGCGTAAACGCCTGGCTGCCGGCCGGCTCACCGTGGTTGATGCGACAAATGTTCAGCCCGAATCCCGCCGGCCGCTGATCGCGCTCGCCCGTGAATTTCACGTTCTGCCGGTGGCGATCGTCTTTGATCTGCCTGAACGGCTCTACCACGAGCGCAATGCTTCGCGCCCGGATCGCAATTTCGGGCCGCATGTGATCCGCCGCCATACGCAGGAGTTGCGCCGTTCGCTGCGCGGCCTGCCGCGTGAGGGCTTCCGCTACGTCTATACGCTCGATTCGCCCGAACAGGTTGCCGCCGTGCAGATCACGCGCCAGCCGCTCTGGAATAATCGTAAGTACGAGCACGGCCCATTCGATATTATCGGCGATATTCACGGCTGCTACGACGAATTGCTCGCGCTGCTCGCGCAACTCGGCTACGCGCCCCGTGCCGGCGACGGCGTTTACGCGCATTCGGCCGGGCGCAAGGCGATCTTTTTGGGCGATCTGGTCGATCGCGGCCCAAAGACACCGGCGGTGTTGCGCCTGGTGATGAGTATGGTCGCCGCCGATACCGCACTCTGCGTGCCCGGTAACCACGACACGAAGTTGCTGCGCAAACTGCGTGGCCGCGATGTCAGGATCGCATATGGTCTGGCCGAAACCCTGGAGCAGTTGTCGCACGAACCGCCCGAGTTTCACGTCCAGGTGGCCGAGTTCATCGACAATCTGATTAGCCATTTTGTGCTCGACGACGGCAAACTGGTGGTGGCCCACGCCGGGATGAAGCAAGAGCTTCAGGGTCGCGGCTCCGGTCGGGTGCGCGAGTTTGCGCTTTATGGCGAAACCACCGGCGAAACCGACGAATTCGGCCTGCCGGTGCGCTATAACTGGGCCGCCGATTATCGCGGCGCGGCGATGGTGGTCTACGGCCACACTCCAATCCCCGAACCCGAATGGCTCAACCGCACGATCAATATCGATACCGGCTGTGTCTTCGGCGGCCGGCTCACCGCTCTACGCTACCCCGAGCGCGAACTGGTGACGGTGCCGGCCTTGCAAACCTATGCCGAGCCGTCGCGGCCGTTTCTGCCGGCTGAAGGTGCGGCGCCCGCCCTGAGCGCCCAGCAGCAACACGATGATCTGCTCGATATCGCTGATGTGACCGGCAAGCGGATTATCACCACCGGTTTGCTGCGCCAGGTTACGATTCGCGAGGAGAATGCGATCGCGGCCCTGGAGGTGATGAGCCGCTTCGCCGCCAACCCCAAGTGGCTGATCTATCTGCCGCCCACAATGTCGCCCAGCGAAACCAGTCGCCGGCCGGGCCTGCTCGAACACCCCGAGGAAGCCTTCGCCTACTACCGCAACTCCGGTGTGTCCACCCTGGTTTGCGAAGCGAAGCATATGGGTTCGCGGGCGGTTGTCGTGCTTTGTCGCGATGAGGATGTCGCCCGGCGGCGCTTCGGCGTGATCGGCGAGGGGATCGGGATCTGCTATACCCGCACCGGCCGGCGCTTTTTCAGCGATGCCGCCCTGGAGCAGGCCCTTCTGTACCGGCTGAATCGGGCCGCTGAACAGGCCGGATTGTGGGCCGAACTAAACAGCGATTGGATGCTGCTCGACTGCGAATTACTGCCCTGGAGCGCCAAGGCTCAGGAGTTGCTTACCAGGCAGTATGCCCCGGTTGGCGCCGCAGCTACGATGGCGACCAATGCAGCCTTGGAAACAATCGACCTGGCCGCCGCAAATGGCCTGGATGTGGCGCATCTGCGCGAACACTATGCCGCGCGGGCCGCAATGGTCGCCGACTATCGCGCCGCCTATGCGCGTTACTGCTGGCCGGTACACAGCCTGGCCGATTTGCGACTGGCGCCGTTTCATCTGCTCGCCACGCAATCCGCTGTCCACGCCGACAAAGATCATCACTGGCACATGGCCATGCTGGCGCGCCTTGCATCAGCCGATGATCAAGCCGCGCCGCTGCTGCTTGTCACCGCCTTCCAGACGGTCGATCTGCACGATCCGGCCAGTGTCGCGGCGGGTGTCGCGTGGTGGGAGCAACTCACGGCCGGCGGCGGCGAGGGTATGGTGGTCAAGCCGCTGGATTTCGTCAGTTCGGGCGATCGCGGCGTTATCCAGCCGGCGATCAAGTGTCGTGGCCGCGAATACCTGCGCATCATCTACGGCCCCGAGTACACCGCCCCCGAGCACCTGGAACGCCTGCGCGCACGCGGCCTGGGCGCGAAACGCTCGTTGGCGCTGCGCGAATTCGCCCTGGGCCTCGAAGGATTGGATCGCTTTGTACGCGGCGAGCCGCTGCGCCGTGTTCACGAGTGTGTGTTCGGCGTGCTTGCGCTTGAAAGCGAACCGGTCGATCCACGGCTTTAGGCGGAGTGTCGGTGGTAAAGACGCAAAATCTTGCGTCTTTACCACCTAGACCATTATGCTGTCGCCTGTGCGGCGGCGCCCTCCAACCCCAGATCGTTGATACTCTCCTTGCGCATCAGGAATTTCTGGATCTTACCTGTTACCGTCATTGGGAAACCATCGACGAACTTGAAATAGCGCGGGATTTTGTAGTGCGCGATCTGGCCCTGGCAGAACGCACCGAGTTCATCGGCGCTGAGTGATGCGCCAGGCTTCAGCTTCACCCAGGCCATCACCTCTTCGCCATACTTCATGTCCGGCACGCCGATCACCTGTACATCGCTGATCTGCGGGTGGGTGTACAGAAACTCCTCGATCTCGCGCGGGTAAATATTTTCGCCGCCGCGGATGATCATGTCTTTGATCCGCCCAACGATATTGACATAACCATCAACATCCATCACTGCCAGGTCGCCGGTATGCATCCAATGAGCGCCGTCGATCGCCGTATTGGTCGCCTCTTCGTTGTTCCAGTAGCCCAGCATCACGCTGTAACCGCGGGTGCATAGTTCACCGGTCTGGCCGATCGGCACCACCTGGCCGTTATTCGGATCGATGATCTTGACTTCGACATGCGGGTGGATCTGGCCGACCGTACTGACGCGCTTGTCGAGCGGGGCATCGGCGCGGGTCTGAAAGCTCACCGGGCTGGTTTCCGTCATGCCGTAGGCGATCTCGATCTCGCGCATATGCATAAGCGCCTGAACCTTTTTCATCACCTCGATCGGGCATGGCGAGCCGGCCATAATGCCGGTGCGCAAGCTGCTCAGATCGAACGAATTGAACTCGGGGTGTTCCAACTCGGCGATGAACATTGTTGGGACGCCGTAGAGCGCCGTGGCCCGTTCGGCCTGCACGGCTTCCAGCACGCTGCGCGGCTCAAAGCCTTCGCTCGGGTAGATAATCGTTGCGCCGTGGCTGATGCAGCCAAGGTTACCCATCACCATGCCGAAGCAGTGGTACAACGGCACCGGCACCACCAGCCGATCCTGATCGCTGAAATTCATCAACTCGGCCACAAAGTAGCCATTGTTGAGGATATTGTGATGGCTGAGTGTGGCGCCTTTGGGGAAACCGGTGGTGCCGCTGGTGTACTGAATATTGATCGGATCGTCGAATTGCAATCGCGCCTGGCGCTCTTCCAGCACTTGCGGCGGCGTCTGAGCGGCCAGATCGATCAGATCGCCCCAGCTGAACATTCCGGCCGTGCGTTCATCACCCAGGCGGATGATCGTGCGCAGCGCCGGCAGTTTCGCCGCCAGCAGTTGCCCCGGCGCGCACTCGGGCAACTCCGGCGCCAACTCGTACAACATTCCGCTGTAGTCGGAGTTGCGGAAGGCGGGGTGGGTGATCAGGGTACTGCATCCCGATTGCGTCAACACATACTCGACTTCATGCAGCCGGTAGCTCGGGTTGATATTCACCAGAATCACGCCGATCTTGGCGGTGGCCAACTGCGTAATCAGCCATTCAGCCCGATTCGGCGACCAGATTCCCAGCCGCTCGCCTTGCTGCAAGCCCAGCGTCAGTAAGCCGCAGGCACAGCTATCGACCGCATCGCGGAGTTGCCGGTAACGGTAGCGTTGGCCCTGCTGGCGGTCGATCAGCGCCTCGTTGTCGGGGTAACGGGCCACCATCCGATCAAACAGATCGCCGATCGTCTCGCCGAGTAGCGGCTTAGCGCTGGTTCCACACACATAGCTCAACATCCGCTCGCTCATCGTTGCTCCTCACCGGGCGCCCTGGCCCATCGTACCAACATTGGTTCAGCTTGTCTTTGTATTGTACCCGCCATTGCCGGCCTACGGAAGCAGATCGCTTCTGCTTTCCGGGCTGTTGCACGTTCGTTGGGGCAGTGCCGCCGGTACCCCAGCGCCGGAAGTGATCCTTGTGCATTTCACGAACAAATACTGTGTTATGGCATTTACCCTTGATCTTCGATTTAACCTAACTATAATCATTTCATAACAACCTCAATACTTTTCCCCTTGCCCCACCTCAGGGGCGCCGCGTACGGATTGTCAAGGAGGACAGCATGAAAGCGTACGGTCCGGAAAGGATTCATTCCATTGGCTTACTCGGTCACCTCGGCAGCGGGAAGACCACGCTCGCCGAGGCAATGCTGATGACCGCCCATGCAATCCTGCGGATGGGGCGCGTCGAGGACGGGTCAACGATCAGTGACCACGATCCCGACGAGCACCGGCGCGGGATGTCTGTTTCGCTCTCCGTCCTCCCGCTTGAATGGCACGACGACAAGATCAATCTGATCGATGCTCCCGGCTCAGCCGATTTTGCCGGTGAGGTCGCCGCGACCTTGCGGGTCTGCGATGGTGTGGTGCTCGTGCTCGATGCGTCGTCCGGCGTTGAGGTCGGTACCGAACTGGCCTGGGAGATGGCGGTTCAGCAGCGGGTGCCGCGTTTGCTCTTCGTCAACAAGCTCGACCGCGACAATGCGAACTTTTTCCGTACGATCGAGGATGCCCGCGAGCGCCTGGATGCCGCGATCATCCCGATGCAGTTGCCGATCGGCAGCGGCAAGGATTTCCGCGGCCTGATCTCGCTGCGCCAACAGCGCGCCTGGCTTGTGAGCGAGGCCCACGACGGCGGCTTTCTTGAATCTGATGTGCCCGCCGACATGGATGCACTCATGCACGAGTGGCGCACTGCCCTGATCGATAAGATCGCCGCAACCAATGACGACCTGATCGAGCGCTATCTTGAGGGCGGCGAGGATGCCCTGACTCACGATGAGTTGCTGGTCGGTCTGCGCACTGGTATCGCCGACGGCTCGATTGTGCCGGTCTTCTGCGGCTCGGCCCTCGAAGTCTCCGGTATTCAGCAGTTGCTCAATGGTATCGTCGATTCGATCCCGTCTGCGGCCCGCACTCCGGTTCAAGCCGTCGATGTGCATACCGACACAGCGGTGACACTCAAGGCCGCCGCCGATCAGCCGCTCTCCGCGCTCGTGTTCAAAACCAACGCCGATACGTATGGTCGCCTTAGCTTCGTCCGGGTTTATAGCGGCGAGTTGCGCCCCAACAGCAGTGTGTTTAACACGCGCACCGGCAAGGATGAGCGGATCGGCCATATCTTCCAGATCTGCGGCAAGGAACAGCGCGAAGTTGAGGTGCTCGGCCCCGGCGATATCGGTGTGGTTGCGAAACTCGCCGATACGCTTACCAACGATACATTGTGCGGTGTCGCACACCCGGTGCGCCTTGCGCCCTGCGCTTTCCCGGTATTCGCCTTCACCGCCACGGTTAAGCCTCACTCGCGCGGCGACCTCGACAAGCTCGGCACAGCCCTCGGCCGCATGCTGGAGGAAGATCCGACCCTGGTTTCGGCCCGCGATCAGCAGACCGGCGAGACACTGTTGTCGGGTTTGAGTGAGACTCACCTGCAACTGGTGGCCGAGCGTATGAAGCGCAAGTTCGACGTGAGCGTCGATCTGGATCTGCCGCGGGTACCATACCGCGAGACGATTCGCGGCGTCGCTGATGCACAGTATCGCCACAAGAAGCAGACCGGCGGCGCCGGCCAGTTTGCCGATATCAGTCTGCGTGTCGAGCCGCTCACCCCCGATCCGAACCGCGAAGATCCGCTGGAGTTTGTCAGCGAGATCGTCGGTGGTGTGGTATCACGCAGCTTCTGGCCCGCAATTGAGAAGGGCGTACGCGAGGCGATGGAAGAAGGCTTGCTGTCGGGCAGCGCGATCACCGATGTGAAGGTCGCGATCTTCGACGGCAAAGAGCACCCGGTTGACAGCAAAGAGATCGCCTTCAAGATCGCCGGTAAAGAAGCCTTCCGCATCGCTGCGCTCAAGGCGCATCCGGTGATTATGGAGCCGATCTACGACCTGGAGATTGTGGTGCCCGACCAGTACGCCGGCGATGTGATGAGCGATCTGAGTACGCGCCGCGGTCGGGTTCAGGGTATGTTGCCCTCCGGCAACGGCAAAACCGCGATCACCGCCCAGGCGCCGCTGGCCGAGATCCAGCAGTACGCCACAGCCCTGCGCGCGATCACTCAATCCCGCGGCCGCTTCAGCATGACCTTCTCGCACTACGAGGATGTGCCGGCCCATATGGTGGACAGTGTGATCGAGAAGCACAAAAAGGATCTTGAAACCGCCGCGCACTAGCGTATCCTGAACACAAGCGTTCGTACCATGTGATGAGTGTTGCTCGCAAAGCGGGCAGCACTCATCACATTTTTCGCTATACTATTGCCACGCAGGTTTCACGTTTTTGGAAAAACCATGGCATCAACAACCTTAACCTCGGCTCAATCTGATCGCGTGATTGCGCTTTGTCGCGATCTCGTGCGTGCCGAAAGCCTGGCCGGTCGGGAGTCCGCCGCCGCCGCCGTGGCCGAGCAGGCCATGCGCGAACTTGGCTACGATGAGGTTTTCGTCGATCCATACGGCAGTGTGGTTGGGGTGATCAAGGGCGCTGCGCCCGGGCCGAATCTGCATTTCGACGGCCATCTTGATGTAGTGCCGGCCACCGCCCGCAATTCCTGGCAGCACGATCCCTTCGGCGGCGAACTGAGCGCCGGCCGGATCTGGGGCCGCGGCGCCACCGACATGAAAGGCCCCGACGCCGCCATGCTCTGCGCGGCGGCATTTGTGCGCCGCAACGAGTTACGCGGCAGCGTTACCGTTTCGCTCAGCGTTGGCGAGGAAGAACTGGAGGGCGAGGCGCTCAAGATGATCCTGCGCCGGCGCCCGGCCGATTTTGTGGTGATCGGCGAGAATTCCAACCTCGCCGTCGGGATCGGCCAGAAGGGCCGGGCCGGTTTGCGGCTCAGCGCCACCGGTATTCCGGCCCACTCCTCGCGCCCCGAAGAAGGCAAGAATGCGGTTTACGCCTTGATCGAGGCGATCGAACGGGTGCGCGCGCTGCCATTGCCCGCCGACGATCTGCTTGGCCCGGCGGTCTGCGAACTGGTTGAGATCGTTTCTTCGCCGTTTCCCGGCACCTCGATCGTGCCCGACGGCTGCCGGGCGCGCTTTGATCGCCGACTGGTGCGTGGCGAAACCCCCGAGTCGCTGCTGGCTGAGTTACGTGCGGCGTTGCAGGATCTATCGGCTGTCCAGATTGATTTACTTGACGTAACGCTACCCTGCTACACCGGTGCTGTGTTGCGCAAACCCGATTTTCACGCCGCCTGGGAAACGCCCCACGCTGGTGTGTTGTTGCGCGCCGCCGAAGCTGCCCTCGGCGCCTGTGGTTTGCCGGTGGCGCATTTCACCGCACGCTACTGCTCGAATGGCTCCGCCAGCGCCGCCGAACTCGGCATCCCGACGATCATTCTCGGCCCCTCCGATCCCGCCCTCGCTCACACCATCGACGAATACATCGCCGTCGATGAGTTGGAGCGCGGCTGCGCCGTCTATATCGCGCTGATTGAACAGATACTGCGTACCTAAGTCGGAAGATCGATTTTTCCGCCCTGCCGCAGGCAGTACATCCTACTTGTCTTGACTTGGCGCCAAGTCGAGACAAAAAACAGGTTTTCCGCCCTGCCGGAGGCGAACCGCCGGAGGCGAATCGATGCTGCGGCGCAGTCGCACCGTATCCCGCCGCAAGGTGCAGTCCAGGGCGCAGTAATTTGCGGTCATATGTTCGCAGCGGTATAATACAACGAAGCTCAGTCAAGGGGAGATATGGCGTCCCAATCACTCTATCGCAAATGGCGATCACAAACGTTCAGTGAACTGATCGGCCAGGAACACGTCGTTCAGACGCTACGCAACGCGATTGTTGAAGATCGGGTCGCTCACGCATACCTGTTCACCGGTCCTCGCGGCGTCGGCAAAACCAGCATGGCCCGCCTGCTTGCCAAAGCGGTCAACTGTCTTGATGCCGATCGCAGCCTGCATCCCTGCGGCACATGCCTGGCCTGTATGTCGATTGCCGAGGGCTCCGCCGTCGATGTGATCGAGATGGACGCCGCATCCCATACGTCGGTTGAGGATGCCCGCGAGATCATCGAGCGCGTGCAGTTCCGCCCGGCCGATCTGCGCTTCAAAGTTTATGTGATCGACGAAGTTCATATGCTCTCGACGGCGGCTTTCAATGCCCTGTTGAAGACCCTGGAGGAACCGCCCGATCACGCGATCTTTATTCTCGCAACCACCGAGGTTCACAAAATCCCCGCGACAATTATGTCGCGCTGCCAGCGCTTCACCTTCACCCGGCATACGGTTGTTGCCACGGCTGCGCATCTGCGTACCATGCCGCGGCCGAGGATCTGCGCCTCGATGAGGGTGTTCCCGAGGCGATCGCGCGCTCGGCGACCGGTAGTATGCGCGACGCACTTGGCGTGCTGGAGCAGTTGGCCTCCTTCGCCAGCGGCTCGATTACGCTTGCCCAGGTTCAGAGCCTGCTCGGGATGCGACGGCTGCCGCCGAGGTGCAGGCGCTGATCGGC
>JAAUQO010000206.1 GCA_012032775.1 Oscillochloris sp.
ATCGGATTTGTAGGCGTTTCGGGCCGCCGGCCCGTAAGGATTCTGTGTTGTGATGCGGCGCAGCTTCGCTGCGCCGCATCACAACACAAATACGCTACCGACGTTCTAGGCTTCTTCGGTCGGCGTCAGGGTCGGCAGAATCGGGGTTGGCGTAAGATACTGCCGGAGCGGATCGACGATCGCCGGAAAAGCCGTACCTGCTTCAAGGGTCTCCAGCACTTCAGGTTCCAACGTGGGCTGGAGCGGCGCGCGGGCCTCGTCGTCGATGATCACCCGGCAGGCCGCTAGAAAAAGGACTGTTATCAGAAATGCGATCAGCAGACGTTGTGTTTTTCGCTTCGTCATTGGTTTTCACGTCCCGCTTTTGTTGATCGAGTCGCAAGCTTTTGAATGGGTTTTATTCATTCTCCAGAGCAGCGTTGCGTTCTCAATGCCGCATTTCGCATGCTGCCTTTGCATTCCTGTCTGCATTCCGCATTCCGTATCACTCGTTCTCTGCCAATGATTGAATGTAGGCCACCAACTGCGCCAACTCGGCATCGCTCACCCGCTCGGCGTACAAAGGCATGGCGTTCGGGTAACCGGCCACGATCTGCTCCTGCGGCGCGACGATCGAGCGCCTGATGTAGTCTTCGTCGGCGACCACGGTTTCGCCGTTTTCCAGCAGTATTTCGCTGCCGAACACGCCTTCCAGCGGTGGGCCGACGGCATCGGCTTCCATGCGGTGGCAGCCCATACATCCCAGGTTCACAAACAGTTGCCGCCCCGCCGCAGGCGCCTCGCTCAACTCCCCAGCGCCGGCCGCCGCCGTGGGTGCTGTTGCCTCGCCGCCGCTCCGTAGCCCTTCCTCGGCCAGGATCTCCATCGCCAGTTCGATCGGAATCCGCTCGCCGCCGGTCGCCGGACTCTCGCCGTAACTGTGGAGCAGGGCGGTCTGAGTCGCCTCAAGCACCAGCCAGTCCTGGCGTGGATCGGATTGCAGGCGGGGGCTGAGCGGCGGGCCAAAGGGTTGTTCCATGGCCGTCGAAGGCCCGATCGGCGCCACGGGTGATGAGGTCGCAAATACAAAGAAACCGAGTAACGACAGGTACAGGATCACGGCGGCGATCGCGACCCAATTGCCACGATCACGAGTGAGCGCAGCGGTACATCGCTGCGCTCGTAGCCTTCGGCCCGCAGTTGCATCACCTCGGCCTGGCGCTCGGCTTCCTGTTGTCGATTGGCACTCTCGCCCCGTTGCCGCAACTCGTCGCGGGCGCGCGTAACCCCGAATGCCGCCAACAATGCGCCGATCCGGCGGGCAAATCCGCCCCGCTGCTCACCACTAGCCATGCTCGCTCACCTCCTGTAACCGCGGGGTCAACGGATCGTGCAACGGCACAACCGGCCGGCGCCCGAATAACCAGGCGAAGGCCGCCAACCAGACGCCGCCTACGCCGAAGGCCGCCGCCAGATCGAGCCAGTGCAACGCCAGGGTGCTGCGAAAGGCCGGGATCACGCGCCAGAACAACTCAACCAGATGCGCGGCCAGCAGCATTCCCGCCAGCCCGGCCACGATCAGCATGCTGCGCCGTGCATCGCGTGAGATCAGCACCGCCAGGGGGACGACGAATTGCAGGGTGAACAGCGCCCAGATCAGCCATTGCCAGCCGTTCTGCGAGCGCTCGACATACCAGATCACCTCTTCCGGCAGGTTGCCCGACCAGATGATCAGAAATTGCGAGAGGTTGATGTACATCCAGAACATCACCAGCACCAGCAGCAGGCTGCCAAGATCGCCGAAGCGGCCCGGTGTAACCGCGTGTTGCAGCAAGGTGTTGCGGCGGGCCAGCAATGCCGCCGTCAGTATCCCGAATGATAACCCGGCCAATGCCTGCCCGGCGATCAACAATAACCCGAAGACCGACGAGGCCCAGTGGGGTTGAATTGACATAATCCAGTCGTAGGCGGCGAATGTAGTGGTGAAGATATACAGGATCAGCCCGGCATAACTCAGCGAACGCAGCCGACCGGCGAGGCGCGCATCGCCGCTGCGATCCTGTTGCTGCGACCAGCGATTGATCAGCAGGGACAACGTGATCCAGGCGGCGAAATAGATTGCGGCGCGGATAAAGAAGAACGGCAGGTTCAGGTAGGGCGTCTTGAGTTGCAGCGTCTCATCAGCGGCGATCACCTCCGGGCGCGTCCACTCATACAGGTGGCCCAGGCCAAGCAGCAGCGGCAGCGCCAGCAGCAACAAGAGCGGCAACGTCAGGGCGGCCGACTCCAGGCCGCGCCTGATAAAAAGGCCCCACAAACCACCGACGATATAGTGCAGCATGGTGATCCCAAGGCCACCGAGTGCGATCCCGAGCCAGAACAAAAAGGCCACCAGATACGCCTCGAAAAAGGTTTCGGGGTTAACAAAGAAGCCGATCCCGCAGCCGATCAAGCCGAGAACCCCCACCAGCAGCGCCGGGATCGCAAGTTTACGCCCATCGACGTATACTTCATCGTGCTTGATCACGGCGCCACCTCTTCGGCGCCGCCGGCGGATCCGATTGGGCCTCGACCGGCGCATTCTGGCTAAGTTGCAGCGCCTGGATATAGGCCGCGATCGCCCAGCGCTCGTCCTCGGGTACCCGGTAGGCGTAGCTGTACATAATCCCGAAGCCCTCCGTAATCACCTGCACAATATATTCCGGCGGCACCTGACGCAGTCGCTCGCTATGGAACGACGGCGGCGCCCGAAAACCGCGCTGCACAATCATTCCGTCGCCGTAGCCGGCCAACCCGTGGCATGGCGCGCAGAACGTGACATACCGATCCTGACCGACCGCAAGCAGATCGCGGGTCACCTCGAACGGCAGCCCCGTGATCTCGTCGCGCACCGGCTGCCGATCGGTCACCAACGCCTGATCGCCGGCGAAGAACTCCGCTACCGTACTGCGAGGAACCGTATTCGGCGGCAGCAGTTGATTACAGCGGCCATCGGCGAACGCCTCAGTCCGCTCGTATGGCTCACAGCGGGCCTGATTCGCCATCTGCTGCGTACAACCGGCGATAAACAGCAACGCACAAAGGGCAATCTGCGCGATGCATAGTTTTCGTGCCATATCACTCCCGGACACATTCAGAATTCTGAATTTCTTCAACGCTCAGGCATCAGGCATCAGCCATCAGCTTCGCATAGCGAACCGTGCGGCAGCGCGTCAACTTTCAGGCCTCAGGCATCAAGCATCAGCTTCGCATAGCGAACCGCGCGGCAGCGCGTCAACTTTCAGGCCTCAGGCATCAAGCCTTACGCCTCACGCCTCAGGCATCAAGTCTATCCATATGCGCTTCATTGATCTCGGCTGCGCCCAACTCCTCAAGAAAGCGCCGGGTCGCCTGCGGATCGAATTTGGGGTCTGCGGCTTCGATGCTGAGGAAGAAGCGATCGCGTGAGGCGCGCTCGAAACCGGGCGTATTAAAAATCGGGTGATGCGGTTGCGGCAGGCGATTCAGCACCAGCAGGCCGAAAAACCCGAACAGCGCCGCCAACAGAATCGTCAACTCGAATGTAACGGGAATAAAAGCCGGCCAACTTAGGGGCGGGCGACCGCCGACATTATGCGGGTAGGCCATGGCCTGCGTATAGACTTGCAGCATGGCGCCGCCGCCCAATCCGGCCAGGCCGCCGGCCAGCACAATCCAGCGGATCAGGGTGCCGCGTTCGCCGATCGCATTCCCCAGGCCATGCACCGGAAACGGCGTATACGCATCAAGTTTGCGATAGCCCTCGGCGTAGGCGCGTTCCGCCGCCCGCTTAATCGCCTTCTCGTCGTCGAATGCCGCCACCAGGGCATACAAAAGGTGATCGGCCATGGTTCTTCTACGCCTCCTCGTGCTTCTTGCTTGCCACCAGTTCGCGCATCTCATAGATCGAGAGTGCCGGCAGCACCCGCACAAACAGGAAAAGCAGCGCCAGGAACAGGCCGATCGTACCCAGGAACGTGCTCCAATCCCAGAATGTCGGCTGGTATATGCCCCATTCGGCGGGGATGAATCCGCGATGCAGGCTTGTCACCACAATCACGAAACGCTCGCCCCACATGCCGACGCTCACAATCAAGGCGACGAGCAGCAAGGCCACTGTGCTGTTGCGGGCCTTGGGGAACCAGAACACCTGCGGCGTCAACACATTACAGAAGAGGGTTAGCCAGTAGATCCAGCCGTAGGGGCCGAAGGCGCGGTTGATAATCAGGTAGCGTTCGGCGGCCTCGCCGGTATACCAGGCGGTGAAATTCTCGGTTGCATAGCCATAGCCAACCATCAAACTCGTTGCCAGCAAGATGCGCGCCATGAAGTCGAAATGCCGGGCGGTGATAAAATCGTGGAGTTTGAAAAAGTCGCGGATGGGAATGGCGAGCAGAATCACCATTGCGAAGCCGGAGAAGATCGCCCCGGCCACAAAATACGGTGGAAAGACCGTGGTGTGCCAGCCGGGTTGCACCGTCACCGCAAAATCCAGGGCGACAATCGTATGCACCGAAACGACCAGCGGGGTTGCCAGGGCAGCCAGCACGATATACAGCGATTCGTAGCGGGTCCAGTGGCGGGCCGAGCACGCCAGCCTAATGCGAAGATCCCGAACAAGCGGCGCTGCCAGGGTTTTTCGGCTTCGTCACGCAGGGTTGCGAGGTCGGGAATCAAGCCTAGATACCAGAACAACAGCGAGACGGTGCCGTAGGTCAGGATGGCGAAGAAATCCCAGATCAGCGGGCTACGAAATTGCGGCCAGAGCCAGGTGGTGCTGGGGTAGGGGATCATCCAGTAGAACAGGCCGATCCGCCCCAGATGCAGCAGCGGGAAGAGGCCGGCGCAGGCCACGGCAAACAGCGTCATCGCCTCGGCGAAGCGATTAATACTGGTGCGCCAATCCTGGCGTACCAGTAGCAGAATCGCCGAGATCAGCGTGCCGGCGTGGCCGATTCCGATCCACCAGACGAAATTAATGATTGCGAAACCCCAGGCCACCGGAATATCGATCCCCCAGATCCCGACGCCCAGGTAGAGTAGTGCCGCGATCGAGAGCAGTAGCAGGCTGAACAGTCCCAGCGCCGCTAGTGTGGCCAGCAGCCAGAGCTTGCCGAGCGGCCGGCGCAGCACGATTCCACTCAGTTGATGTGAGACCGAGCCGGGCGTATGGCCGGGCGCGACGACCGGCGCCATGGGTTCGCCGCCGGGATATTCGCCTGCTTCGTGTATCGCCATCAAGTTCCTCTTTTAGCGTAGCTGCCGCACCAACGCAAAAGATTTTGCTACCCGATCGCCGGGTTTGGATTGCGTATCCGCGCCAGGTATGTTGTGCGCGGTTGGGTGCCCAGATGCGCCAGCATGCCGTAGTTACGCGGCTGCGCCTTCAGGATGCTGACATCGGTATCGGGGTCGCTGATGTCGCCGAAGATGATCGCCTCGGTCGGGCATACTTGCGCACACGCCGGTACTACCTCGCCGTCCAGAATGCGCCGGTTCGTGGTTTTTGACTCGATCCGCGCCCGCTCGATCCGTTGCACGCAGTAAGTACACTTCTCCATCACGCCGCGCTCGCGCACAGTTACATCGGGGTTATGCACCAGGTTCAGCACCGGAATATCGCTGCTGTAGTCGAAGAAGTTGAAGCGCCGCACTTTGTAGGGGCAGTTGTTCGAGCAGTAACGTGTGCCGATGCAGCGGTTGTAAACCATCTGGTTCAGCCCTTCGCTGTCATGCACGGTCGCCGCCACCGGGCAGACCAGTTCGCAGGGCGCTTTTTCGCAGTGCATGCATGGTCGCGGTTGGAACAATGTCTCGGGGTTGTCGGCATCGCCGCTGTAATACCGATCTACCTTGATCCAATGCATAATCCGGCCCTCGGCCACGCCGTCTTTACCTACCACCGGGATATTGTTCTCGGCCTGACAGGCGATTGTGCATGCGTGGCAGCCGATACAAGCGTTCAGGTCGATCGCCATGCCCCAGGCATAACCGAGATAGGCGTATTCCGGCAGCAATGAGGGAATATCCGCTGTTTCGTCGGTCAGTTGCTGCTCGCCCGGCAAATGCTCGTCGTACGTATGTCTGGCAAATGCGGGTTCGGCGCGATACTCTTCAAGCGTCCCAAAGCGCAATATCTCGCGATCTTCCAGCGTGTGCTGGCTCTGCACATGCGCCAACGGGTATGTCTCGCCGGTCGGGGTGAGTTGCGCACCGGCGCTTAGCCACATCGCATTACTGGTGCGTAGCGGATACGGGTTGATCCCGACGCCATCGCCAACTGTTCCGGCTCGCTCGCGCCCGCCGCCCAATGCCAGGGCGACTGTGCCCTCAGCCATGCCCGGTGTGACCCAGATCACCACCGGCACGGAACGCTCATCCAGGCTCAGCAATGCCACGTCGCCGCTCGTAACCCCCACTTGCAACGCGGTCTCCGGCCCGATCAACGCCGGGTTGTCCCAGGTTACGGTGGTGATCGGGTCGGGTAGCTCCTGCAACCAGGCATTATTGGCGAACCGCCCATCCCAGACTGTGGCATCGGGCCGGAAACGCACTTCCAGCCCTTCCGGTACCGGCGGCGGCGGCGCTATTTGCTGCGACAGATCGCCGACGATGCTCGCCTCAACTGTTGCTGCGGCGGTTTCGGGGATGATGCCCAGGCGCAAGGCGGCATCCCACTGTGCGTCAAATTCCCCCGCCGGCCGGTTCTGCCAGTAGCCGCGCACGATCTCGTAGGTCGTTCGTTCGCCTTCGCCCGCCAGCAACGCCAGCAGATCGTAGGCGCTGCGATTCTCGAACAACGGCTGGATCAGCGGCTGGATCAAGCTCGCCGTCCCGTCGTAGGCCCGTAGATCGCCCCAGCGCTCCAGATAGTGGCTTTCGGGGATGTGCCAGCGCGTCAGTGCCGCCGTCTCATCGAAGTGCATGCTCAATTGCACGCTGAACGGCACCTGCGCCAGCAGTTCGGCGAAACGCAGATCGGCCGGCGCCGTGAAGGCCGGGTTGGCCTCCAGAATCATCAGTGTATCGACTTCGCCGGCGCTGATCGCCTGGGTCAGATCGCGCAGTGATGCAGTCTGATCGACCGGCGCCGCCTCCACCGGCTCGGTAAGCAGCATGGCACTGCCGAGGCTGCCGAGGGCTGCGTTCATCGCGTAGGCCAGTGCATGCACTTCGGGCGGTTGGGCTGCGCCCGCCACCACCAATCCCGCCGCGCCGGCCTCTTGTAAATCAGCCGCAGCCGCAGCTAACCACGCCTGCGCTTCCGGCGGCACATTCCCTGTAACGCCCGCCACACCCAGCAGGTTGGCCAACACCCCGGCCGCCGCCGTCACCTGCGAGGGGCGCAGCGCAAGTTTGTGGTCGGCGTTGGCACCGGTGAGCGTCGGCGCACTCTCGATCGCATACAAGCGGTTCATCTCGCTCGTCTCACCCTCGATTAAGCGCCGGCCCGCAGCCCACTGCCGCGCATAGGCCAGGCTGCCCGGCATCTCCTGAAGCAGGTCGGCGTCGAGGGTCAGAATGCGGCTCGCCTGTGCGAGGTCGTAGATCACGTTCAACGGGCGCCCAAAGGCCAACTGCGCCCCGGCCCTGATGGTATCGTGGGTGAGCGGTTCGTACTGATACCAGCGCGCCTGCGGCAATTGCTCAAGCAGGCTCTGTAATTGTGCCGCCAACGAGGGCGAGGTGATCGTCTCGGTGAGAATATGCAACCCGGCGCCACCGAGCGGACGCAGCACCTCCATGCGCCCGCGCAGCTCCGCGACAAACGTCTCCCAGGGTGCAACCTGCCCGCGCAGCGTCACACTCCGCGCCCGGTCGGGGTCGTACAGGCCAAGCACCGAGGCCTGCGCGAAAACATCAGTCGCGCCGAGACTGGCCGGATGATCGGGATTGCCCTCGATTTTTGTCGGTCGGCCGGTATGGTTTTCGGCCAGCAAGCCGATCCCATAACCGCCGAGCGGCATGGTTGTGGCGAAATACAACGGCTCGCCGGGCGTCTGACGCGGATCGGGTTGCGCCGAATAGGGCAAGATCTCTTCGTTTGGCTGCGCACATGCGCTCAGGCCGGCCAACGCCAGCGACGCGCCCATCAATTTCAGAAAGCTGCGCCGGCTTAACGGGTCGCGCAATTCGGCCGCACCCTGCGGAAACTCACGCGCCAACTGCTCGATCAACCCCGGATCACCCGCCAACTCCTCCAGGCTGCGCCAGATCCGTCCCTGCCGTCGTTCGCTCATCCATCCCCCTTGTCTGAATACAGAATTCTGTCGCCTTGCTGGGGTAAACTCGGCGCAGACAAATTCTGCATTCTACATGCTCAATTCTGCCTTCGCATCAGCGATGACAAACATAACAATTGCTCAGCCGTCGCACATCGATCTCGTACTGCGCGATCAATCGCTGGCCCAGGATGGTCTGATCGGCCGGCTGCACATACTCCATGTTAAAGATCTCGTCGGCCGGGCGCAGATAGTGCTCAGGCGCGGTATGGCACTCCAGACACCAGCCCATGGTTAACGACTCGGCCTGGTATACCAGCTCCATCTGATCGACGCGCCCATGGCAGGTGCTGCATCCCACGCCCTTTTGAACGTGGATGCTATGATTAAAGTAGACATAATCAGGGAGGTCGTGGACACGATTCCAGGCCAATGGCTCGCCGGTGGCATAACTTGCGCGTACCGGCTCCAAAATCGGCGCTTCCGTCCAGATCTGCGAGTGGCAGGTCATGCAGGTATGAATCGGTGGAATGCCGGCCGAGGACGACGTGGTGACCGAGGTGTGGCAGTACTGGCAGCGAATCCCGAGCTGGCTCACGTGGTGCTGGTGGCTGAATTGCACCGGCTGCGGCACCGTCACATACTGGCCGGTTACATACGATGAGCGCACCCAGATATAAGCGGCCGCCAGCAGGCCCATGATCAGCGCCACAATCCCCAGAATCATCAGCCGCGCCAGCCCGTTCGCTCCAGGTGGAAACACCTGCATCCCTGATCCTTTTGCTAACCGCCGCTCGTGCTGCTTTTTCTAGCAACATATGTGCCATACCTTGCCGAATGAATGGCTGGTTTGGGTGTGCATTTCGGGCCTACGCATACGGAAAAACTTCCAATCCCTTGCTTTTCTTGCTCTGGCACGCTGGTTGCTAGGTACAAAGAGTTATTGGAACGGGTGATGGCTGAAGAAACTCTCTAAACGCCTGGTACAACATGAGGAAAGGAGCAACGCACATGAGCGATCGCAACAATACACCGCGTAATCCGGGTGTTTCCGGCGGTAATCGCGGCTCCGGCGAGCCGACGCCCGAGGGCGGCATGGAACTCGATCAGGGTCGGGTGCAATTTGCGCCCCGCGAGGCCGACGTACGCGATGCGGCAAGCGGCACGCCGAATCTGCAACCAAGCGACGCCCAGGTCCGCCAACAGGTCTACGATCTCATGACTGGTGAAAATTGGGTCGATGCCGCTGGCATCGATGTGCATGCTGATAACGGAACCGTTACACTGACCGGTTTGCGGCCAGTCCGGAGGATGCGCGGCTGGCCGAGAATATTGCCCAGGCGGTCTCGACCGTCCATACCGTCCATAATCGGCTTCAGGTTCGCACGGGTCAAAGCGATACATCACAGTCCGATCATCGCCGCGAGCGGTGATCCGAAAGGAGAACCGCCGTGCATATCCTGGTTGCCGATGATACGCCCGATGTTGCCGAGGTGGTTGTGCAGAGCGTTCGCATGACATGGCCCGAGGCGACGATCGCTACTGCCGGTAGCGGCAACGAAGCATTGTCGGCATTTTCCGAGCAGCATCCCGATCTGGTTATCCTTGATGTGAATATGCCGCCGCCCGATGGATATATGGTGTGTGAGCAGATTCGTAATATGTCCGATGTGCCGATTCTGATGTTGAGTGTGCGCGACAGCATCAATGATAAGATGCGCGGATTCGACCTTGGCGCCGACGATTATCTGACCAAGCCCTTCGACCATATGGAGTTGATCGCCCGCATCCGCGCATTGGTGCGGCGGGCCAACAATCAGATGCTGAATGATGTGCCTGAGCCGGAATGTGTGTCGATCGATGAGCCGACCCGCACAGCGGTTGTTGGCGGGCGACGAATTATGCTGACATCCAAGGAGTTTCGTCTGCTCTCATTCCTGATCGGGCAGGCCGGTACGGTGTTGTCGCATCAGCAGATTCTGGAAAATGTCTGGGGTGAGGGGTATCGCCACGAGATCCACTATCTCAAGGTGTTTGTGCGCCGGCTGCGGCGTAAACTCGGCGATGATGCGGCCCAGCCGCGCTACATCCAGACGGAGTGGGGTGTCGGTTATCGCTTTGTCGGTCCCCTTGAACGGGAACAAGAACTCGGCTAGAACAGGTCGGCCTACGTCCGTCGAGGGTTTTTAACGGCCTTTAGTACTACAGTTGTAATTACGATTCTGCCTGTGGCCCAGCTTCCGGGAAGCTGTTCACACGCTGCCGGTTCCCCGTTTAGCGCCAGATTCCCGCACCAACGCAGTGGCTTCCTACGGCCAAG
>JAAUQO010000207.1 GCA_012032775.1 Oscillochloris sp.
CTCACCTCGGAAAGTACCATCGCCTGGTATGGCCCCGGCGTTGCGCCTCACGCTGGGTCATTGTCACCAACTGATGCTGATGCTTTCGGGCGCCAGGGTCAGATCGTGAATGGCGCTGACGATCTTCACCGAGCGTAACTGATCGATTGTGACATAGAACATCACCAGGATCAGGTAAAACGAGACAAAGGTACACAGCAGCACCAGCATAGTGCTGAAGACCGGCACAAAGGCCTCGTTGACCGAAGATAACACAATCAGGGTGATCAGGGCGGTGCCGATGAAGAAACTAAAGATCACTTGATTGACCCGCCGGCGCAGAAACTGATCGATCACCTGGCCGCTGAGGGATGTGGCCGATTGTTGAACCGCGAGCAGCAACAGCGAGAACGTAATCGAGGCGACGGTGATCACACTGCTGGCGGTCGAACCGAGCAGATTGCTGGTGGCATCGGCACTGCCGAACAGAAAGCGGATAATCCGTTGCTGCGAGATCCCAAATAAGGGCACGCCAAACCAATCCAGCGCCAGAGTGACACCGGACAGCACAATGAAGCCGAGAATAATCAGCGAGGGAACCCCAAGAAACTCGGCGTAGGCAACCCAGAGCGCCTTCCAGCGCTGGCGGCCGTGTTGTTGTCGGCGCTGCTCACCTGCCATCGGCAACATGTCCTTTCACGCACCGGAGTTACATAGTCGCCTGTTCAGCCGGCCCGCCTACCGAATCGGTTCACCTACCCGATCGGTAGCAGCAACCCAGAACCACAGCACCGCCGTGATAATCCCGCAGGCGATCGTCACCAGGGTGTGAAACAGTTCCACCGAGCCGTAAACGTAGGGAAAGGGATTGGGCTGCTGCTTCACATAGATCACCGCGCCAACCACATAGATCAATGCCGCCGTGGCGAGCCAGAGCGCCGGTGCCCAGGAAAGCCGGGCGATAAAAAACGGCGCCAGGACAAGCCCGATGCTGCCCGTCAACACATACATGCCCACCCGCAACCAGCGCGCGAGATTCTTGCCGAAAATCTGGAGCAACATACTGATCCCCGCCGCTACCCATGTCGCCGTGAGTAAGGCCGGGCGCAGCCAGCCATCGAGCACCAGAACGCAGATCGGGGTGTAGACGGCGGCGATATAGATATAGATGTTGCAATGATCCCAGGTGCGCCAGAATCGATGGGCTTTGCCTTCACGCGGTCGCTGATGGTACATCCCACTGACGCTCAACAACAGGCACAGGCTCGTGCCGTAGATCGCCATCAACACGAAATCGAGCGGGCTGTTGCGTGTCCACCAGAGCAACCAGAGCGTTACCGCAATTGCGCCAATCGCGCTGATTGTGTGAACCCAGCCGCGCAACAGTGGTCGCGGGCCATCACCCTCGGCGGCCCGTGCGCGCACCTCGGCCGGCGACTCATTGCGCGTGCGCACGGCTGGCATATGTTCGCGCTGTGTCATGCGAAGATCAAGCCTGAGAAAAGCAAAAAGCCGACGATCAAGACCACAATGATCACCAGCAGCGCCACCAACCAGGGCGGGCCGAGCCGTTGACGCGCATCCCGGCGCGGTCGGCCGTAATCCTGGTTCCAGGAACGGCCAAAACGGTTATCTTGATTGGGATCAGTCATTGATTCCTCTTATTCTTATTGAAAGAATCGGTCCATAAAATAGCTGTCAGCGTCGTTTGCGCGTACTCAGCGCCCAGACACTCACAACCCCGGCGAACAGCGCGCCGATACTATCGACAATCAGGTCGATCATGGTGTCGTACATATTGTTCGTCACTTGCACCGGGAACAACACATCAACCGTCCACTCGCCGATCTCCCAGATCGCCCCGAGTGCGATGCCGAAACTGGCGATCACCAGCATAAACAGCCAGCGATGCTCGCGGAACGAGCCGAACAGCGACCCGTAGGCAAGCCAGCCGAGCGCCAGAGTTATCGCGAAGGTCGTGTATGCATGGGCGATTTCGTCGTAGTAGCCCGGCATTGCATACAAATCCCAAACCCAGCCCGCAGCGTTAACCAGGGCCGCAACCACGAACAACAGGTCGAACAGGTTGGGCAGCCGATCTTCAAATACCATGAAGCCGAACGCGGCGAGCAGGAATCCGCCCAGCACCAGCGCGCCGTCGAAGCGCTCGCGCATCAGCACAACAATGATTGCGCCGAGCAGAATCGCCTGGCCGATCCAGGCTGCAAGCCGGTATCCCCGCCAGCGGGCGTGCAATGGACTCGAATTGCGATGTCTCTCGTAGGCGCTCATAATGTACTACTCATGTATGTTGGTGCTGCTGGTCTGTTTGCACAAGGTATGCCACTGTGGTTGTGCCCCGGCGAATGCCGCTCGGGTTCGTGGCACGACGCCGGAGGGCTGTGCCGCCCACGCGCGGTGCGATGAGAGCAGCGTATGAGCGGGTAATGTAGCCTTCCGCGCCGCTCAGGCCTGCCCTTATGTATCCGCTGATTCGGAGGATGTTTGCGCGGCCTGCCAGGGCCAGCGCCCCTCAAGCTCGACCTCCAGGCTCCAACTCAGGAAGGTGCGGATCAACACCACAATCGCCAGCGCGCCGACACTCGAAAGAGTGGGCCGGATCGCGACCGTGCGGATCACATCGGCGGCAACCAGGATCTCCAACCCCAACAGCAATGTGCGCCCCAGGCCTTGACGAAACTGGTGGTACGCGCCGCGAGAATCGCTGCGGAAACGCATCAGATAGCGACCGCCGGTGATCACGACTCCGACCGCAATCAGGATCACACCGGCGAGATCGATCGCCTCACCGATCGTCTCCACAATCGTCTCCACAATCGGAACAATTTCCATCCTGCAGCGCTCCTTTTGTTCAAGCAATAATGCCGCAGCAAGCCCACCGCCAGAGCGTGCTCGCTGCTGTAGAGCACCGCAGGTTACGTGCCAGAACAGCACCTATGCTGGCTGGTACACAACCTGCTGTAGCCACGGTGCGGTGCGCATTTCGCATGTTGGATTGAAATGAGGGGATTACGTGGATTTCACACCAATGTGGGATCAGATCCAGGGCATGATCGACTACGGCCTGATCTTGATCCCCAACCTGATCGTCGGTTTACTGGCTTTTCTGCTTTTTCTCGTGTTGGCCCACAGTGTGCGCCGCCTGGCCCTGCGCTTCAGCGAACAACGCCGGCGCCATCGCAATCTCGGCCGCGCCCTGGGCCGGCTCGGCTATGGCGCAACCCTGATTGTCGGCGCCCTTGTCGCGCTGACGATCACCTTTCCCAGCTTCTCACCGGCCGATCTGCTCGGCGCACTCGGTATCGGCGGGATTGTGATCGGATTTGCGTTCCGCGACATCGCCCAGAACTTTCTGGCCGGTATTCTGATCCTGCTCACCGAACCATTTCGCGTCGATGACCAGATTGTCTACAACGGCTATGAGGGCACGGTCGAGGATATTCAAATTCGCGCCACCACCATCAAAACCTACGACGGCCGGCGGGTGGTGATTCCGAATGCCGAACTCTTCACCAATGTTGTCACCGTCAACACGGCCTTCGCCCAGCGCCGGCTGGAGTACGATATTGGGATCGGCTACAGCGACGATATTGCGCTGGCACGCCGGCTGATCCTTGAGGCGATGCACAGCGTCGATGATGTGCTGCACGATCCCGCCCCCGATGCGCTGGTGGTCGATCTGGCCGCCAGCAGCGTGAATATTCGCGCCCGCTGGTGGATCAAACCGCCGCGCCGCGCCGATGCGCTCGACATCCAGGATCGGGTGCTGCAACAGATCAAAGAGCGCCTGAGCGCCCACGGTATCGATCTACCCTTCGCAACCCAGCAGATCCTTTTTCACGACCAGACCGAGGAGACCGACGGCGACCGCCGGCAACAACGCGAGGGTTGGCCCGCCGGTAACAACGCCGTTCCGCGTCCGCTGCGCAGCGCCGCGCATAATGGCCAGGCAAAAAACCGTGAGCCGTGAACATGGGTGCATACCCATATTCACGGCTCACACCCGAGTGCTCACGGCTCACGCCGCACCGCTCAGGCCTGCCTCCGCATCAGGGCCGCAAGCGCCGCAAACCCCGTTGCCGCAGCAGCCAGCCAGGCCGCCGGCGCGATCAGTTGCGTCTCGGACTGCGCCAGGGCCACGCCGCTAAAGGCCCAGGCCCCAACCAGCGGCACCGTCACGGCTCGTAGCGCGCAACCCCGAGCGCCGAGGCAAGCCCGCCGCCGATCAGCGCAAGTGCCGCCGTCCACTGATTCGGCGTCAACGGCGCGCCTTCCCATCCCAGATCGTAGAGCACTACCGTCACATTCACCAGCGTTGCCACATTGATCCAGCCCAGGTAGATCCCGAACGGGGTTCGCACCAGCAGCCGCTCGGCCAATCCAACCGGTTGATCGCGATCAAGCCGGCGGTCGATCAGGATCAAGCTCAGTAACAGGCCGACCATCGCCGCAAGGGTAAGTCGGTAGCGTCCATAATGCCAGAGCACGAGCCAGGCCGCGTTGCAGGCGCAACTGATCACAAACAACCAGCCGATCCCGCGCAAGCGCCGATTATCGCGTTGTGACGGCAGCGCCTGATAAACCGCATAGCCGATCAGGGCGCTGTAGATCAGGCTCCAAATCGCAAACACATAGCCCGGCGGCGTGATCTTAAGCGGAAACTGATTGGAAATCTCGCCGGTGGTACGGCCGTTTAACGGCAGGATATTCGCCAGCGCATTGATCGTCAGGGTGCCGGCCAGTGCCGCCGCAACCCCGGCTTGACGGGTGATGTCGCGCCTCTGCGTGCTCATAGGTCAACTCCAGGTATAATACACTTTATCGAAATGTGGCTGAAGCAGTATAGCGTGATTTCCGGCTCGTCGTGACGAGTGGGAATTTTGTACCCTGGTGTGCCAGCAAGTTCGCTGCCATTACAGCGAACCATCTGAAACAAAGGAACAATCCATGACTTCCTGGGAGCAGTATTTGGAGCAGGAACAGCAGCGCTTCAGCGACGAAATGCTTGCCTTCTTGCGTATCCCCAGTATCTCGGCGATCCCGGCCCACGCCGGCGATGTGCAACAGGCCGCCGATTGGGTGGCCGCACGGGTGGCCGCCGCCGGGTTGGAACATGTTGAGATGATGGCGACCGGTGGGCATCCGGTGGTGTATGCCGATTGGTTGCACGCCCCCGGCAAGCCGACCGTGCTGATCTATGGCCACTTCGATGTGCAGCCGGTTGATCCGCTCGATCTCTGGACAAGTCCGCCGTTCGAGCCGACCATCCGCGATGGCAAGGTTTTTGCCCGCGGGGCCAGCGACGACAAGGGCAATATGCTGGTGCCGATTCTGGCCCTGGAGGCGCTGCTGCAGAGCGAAGGCGCGCTGCCGCTGAATGTCAAGGTCTTCTTCGAAGGTCAGGAGGAGATCGGCAGCCCGACATTGCCGCCGTTTGTCGCCGCGAATAAAGAACGCTTCGCCTGCGACTACGCGATCAGCGCCGATGGCGGCCAGTATAGCGACGATCAGCCCGAGTTATTGGTTGGTTTACGTGGCGGCTGCGGCGTGCAGATCGATGTGAAGGCCGCGAAGATGGATCTGCATTCGGGGTTGTATGGCGGCGTGGTAATGAACCCGATCCACGCTTTGGTTATGCTGCTCGACTCGATGCGCAGCCACGACGGCGTGATCAGCGTCGAAGGGTTTTACGATCAGGTTCGAACCCTTGACGATCAAGATCGCGCCCGGATCAACGCCGTTCCGATCGATGAAGCCGCCGTCAAGGCCGATCTGGAGATCTCGGCCCTTTTCGGCGAGGCCGGCTTTACGCCGCGCGAACGCAATTGGGCCCGCCCAACCCTGGAAATCAATGGGATCTGGGGCGGCTTCCAGAACGAAGGCATCAAGACCGTGCTGCCCGCCGAGGCCCACGCCAAGATCACATGTCGCCTGGTGGCCGACCAGGATCCCAACCGGATTGTCGAACTCTTGCAGGCCCATGTCGAGCGCCACGCCCCGCCCGGTGTCACTGTCACGGTTACGCCGCTGGCCTTCCGCGCTCAGCCCTATCTGATGGAAGCCGATCACCCCGGCAATCTCGCCGCCCGCGAGGTGCTGATCGAGGTTTACGGCAAAGAACCGTTCTATACCCGTTCCGGCGGCTCGATCCCGGTGTGCGGCCTGTTCCTGGAGCACATGGGCGTCCATACGGTTAATTTCGGCTTTGGCTTGCCCGACGAGCGCCAGCACTCGCCCGATGAGTTCTTTCGCCTGAGTAGCTTCCGGCGCGGACAAAGCGCGTACTGCAAGCTGCTTACGCGGATCGGCGCCGCGTAACGGCCCATGGGTCTGCTGCTGCGCTTTGGGGTTGCAGCCGCCAAAGCGCAGCAGCAGAATCGCCTTTGTGTTACACAAACGTGTTACACTAGCGCTGCATCGTGCCATCTGCGCTTGCGTAACGCAGGCATGGGTTCAACATTCTCAGGTGGCGAGAACAGTGCCGTATCTCGTGCCATCCACATGCGAATCGTGCCAACACCACAACAATCTTTCGCTGCAATCAACTGGCCGGCGGTGATCGAAAGCATCGATGATGCGGTGATCGCGGTTGATGCCGAACAGCGGATTATGTATTGGAATCACGCTGCTGCGGTGATCTACGGCTGGAGTAGCGCCGAAGCCATAGGCCGGACTATCGATGAACTGATCCCGGTTTTACAGTACCGCGACGGCAGTAGCCCCGAAGCGGTATTGGCGGATGTGCTGCGAGCCGGTGTCTGGCGCGGCGAGGTGATTCAGCGCCGTCGCGATGGTGCTGAGTTGTGGATCGATGCCTCGGTGCGGGTGATTTTCGACGATGATGATCGGCCGAATGGCATGGTTGGGATTAACCGCGACCGTACCGCTCAGGTGCGCGCCGAACAGTCGCGTAGTGCCGCCGATCATAAAACCGCCGAACTGCTCCGCCGCCAAGTCCATCGCCTCGGTCTCCTTGCCGACCTCTCGCATGCCTTTGCCGCCACACCGGCCGATCTGCAAACAACCCTGGCCCTGATGGTCGAGCGCGTCGGCGCGGCGATCGGCGATGCCTGCGTCGTGCGTCTGCTTTCAGCCGATGGTACGGCGCTCTTGCCCTCGGCCTGCGCCCATATCGATCCGGCCGCCAACGATTTGACCCGCCGGATTTTCTACGCGGCCTCTACCAGTATCGACCAGGGGCTGAGCGGGATCGCCGCGCGCACCGGGGCCTCGTTTCTGCGCACGCATCTTGATCGGGCCGGCTTTCTCAGCGTGGCGCGAACCTCGTATGAACTGTATTACGACTATTCGCCTATTCATAGCGTGATTGTGGTGCCGTTGCAGGTTGAGCGACGGGTGCTCGGCGTGCTGGGCGTATTCCGCGATAAGACGCCCGAACCATATGCCAGCGATGATCTGATGTTGGTGCAGGAGATGGCGGATCGGGCCGCGCTGGCCCTGGAGAACACCCGGTTGCGGGCTGCCGAATATCAGGGCGCCGAGCGACTCAAACACGCAATGGCCCAACTTGATGCCCTGTTCGACAGCACGCCGCTCGGCCTGGCCTTTATCGACGCCGAATTGCGCTTTCTGCGCGTGAACCGGCGCATGGCCGAACTGAACGGCGCATCGCCCGAGGCCCATATCGGTCGCCCATTGGCGGACGTGATCCCGACCTATGCGCCGCTTGTCGAACCGCTCTACCGGCGTATCCTCGCCGGCGAAGGCGTGATCGAGAATCTTGAGTTCCACGATGCCCACGCTGAACCGCCCCGCGATTGGCTGACCAGTTACTTTCCGGTTTCCCTTGCCGCAGGGCCGATTATCGGGGTTGGTGTGGTGTTCGTCGAGATTACGGCCCGCCGCCAGGCCGAACGTGCTATGCACAGCACCGCAGCCCAACTGCGCGCGCTGTCGCATCGGATGGTTGAGGTGCAGGAGAACGAGCGCCGGCATCTGGCCCGCGAATTACACGATGAGATCGGCCAGACCCTGACCGGCCTCGATATTATGCTCGAAATGTTGGCCCGACATCATAGCGCCCCGATCCCCGAAACCCTCGATATGGCCCGGCGTTATGTGCGTGAACTGAGCGAACGGGTGCGCCGGCTGTCACTTGATCTGCGTCCGTCGATGCTCGATGATCTCGGCCTCAATCCCACCTTGCGCTGGCTGTTTGATCGCTTCACAAGCCAGACCGGGATCGAAGTACGTTTTCATCAACATGGCGCCGAACGCCGCTTTGCCCCGGTGATCGAAACTGCTGCCTATCGCATTATCCAGGAGGCACTGACCAATGTCGCCCGCCACGCTCAGATTAATCGCGTAGTGGTGCAACTTATGACCGATCGGCACGATCTGCAGATCCAGATCGAGGATGAGGGGATCGGCTTCGACCTTCAGACGCTTCAGAGTGACCATTATCAAAGCGGGTTGGCCGGCATGCGCGAACGCGTCGAACTCCTTGGCGGGCAGATTGCGATCGAAAGTGCGCCGCAACGCGGTACACTTATCCTGGTCGATCTCCCGATGTACCCGGTCACAACAACCATCCCGGTAGGGGAACAGCTATGAACTCGGTAGTGCTGGCGGAAGATCATACCATTGTCCGTGAAGGCGTTCGTATGCTGCTCTCGGGCGACGCTTCTTTAAATGTCGTCGGCGAGGCGTCCGATGGCCGTGAAGCGGTAGCCCTGGTGGAACGGCTGCAACCTGATGTCTTGATTCTCGATGTGATGTTGCCCGGCCTGAATGGACTCGATGTCATCCGCCAGGTCTGTCAGCGCTCGCCGCATACCGCGATCGTTATGCTGACCATGTTCTCCGATGAGGGCTATGTCCTCGAAGCATTACGGCTCGGCGCACGCGGCTATGTGCTCAAGCAATCGAGCTCGACCGACCTGCTCGCCGCAGTGCAGGCGGTGCTCGATGGACGAACTTATCTCAGTGCGCCGCTCTCGGAGCGGGCGATCACATCGTATGTCGAGCGCGCTCGCGAACGCCCACTCGACCCCTACGACTCGCTGACGCCGCGCGAACGCGAGGTGCTGCATCTGGTTGCCGAAGGCTATACTGCCGGGGCGATCGCCGAACAGTTGCATATCAGCCCGCGCACTGCCGAAGTTCATCGTACCAATGTCTTGCGTAAACTCAATCTCGGCAGCCAGATCGATCTGGTTCGCTACGCGATTCGCCGCGGGATCATTCCGCTGGAGTCGTAGCGTCACGCCATGAGCCAAGAATTAGCTCCAATAACCGCCGATCACATGCACTTGCCGCTGCGCTCGCTCCGGCGCTTGGGATGCCTGAGCCGCCGTCTGATGTCGGCTTTGACCGTTTAGCCGGGTTGGCGGCGCGTTTTCTGCAAGCGCCGATGGCCCTGATCTCGGTGGTGACGCATGACCGCCGGATTTTCAAGGGCCAGGTCGGCCTCGACGCGCCATTCATTCTGCAAGTATGTCGTCGGCAGTGATCCACCACTCGTGGTCGATGCAGATCACCGGCGCGCGTTTAAGGGCGAACAGCAATCCTGTTCGCATCCCGCCATGCATGGCGTCGTGATGCGCGCAACACCCGCACCCCGCCGCTGGCGCGACTCACCGCTCCCTCCGAGGGAGCGGAACCGGGGGTAAGGGCCGGAACGCCCGTCCCAACGCCATGAATCCCCTCGTCACCCATGGGTTCTGTCCGCCCATGCACCGGCGCGCGTAAGGCAGCACATGCCGCCCCTACGCACCCGAGGCCGCCACCGCCACCTGTTCCTGATGGCGCGGCTTCAGCCCTAAACTAAGCAACAGCGCAACAAGCATCAATCCCGCCGCCACCAGATAGGCCAGCCCTAGTCCGTCCAGCCCCGGCCGGCTATCGGCGACAATCCCCAATACGGCGACGGCCAGCAAATTCCCGATCGCAATCCCGATATTGACCAGGCCCTGAGCAACGCCACGTTGTTCCGACGCCACTTCATTCAACACGATCGTGCGCAATGTCCCGCCGACCACGATCCCGACCCCAAGCCCAAACAGCATACTGGCCAGGAAAAACAGCCCCATGCCCAATCCGGTAAGGCCAAGCAAGCCCGCGCCGAGTGCCAGCGAGCCGAAGCCGCTGAGCATCACCAGGCGCGAACCAAGCAGATTCAGCCAGCGCCCAAACAGCACCGAGCCGGCCGACGACGCCAGCACCAGCGGAATGAGCATAAAGCCGGCCTGCTCGGCCGCAACATCATAGGCCGCAACCGCCAGAGTCGCGATGTAGATCACGCTGCCCATGCCGATCCGGCGCACACACACAGGGTATAGGTCAACCCGAGTTGGCGCGAGGCGAACAGATTCAGCGGCACAATCGGCGCGGCGGCCCGCCCTTCGATCCGCAGAAAGATCGGCAGGGCCAGCACGGTAAAGCCGAGCAGGTAGGGCCAGAGCGTCATACCCAGCGCCGTATCGAGCACCTGATTGATCGCCGAGAATCAGCGTGGTGAGCAACAACGCCAACACCA
>JAAUQO010000009.1 GCA_012032775.1 Oscillochloris sp.
CGGCGCGCCCTGGATCGGCTCAATCGTGCGCAGCGGCTCATTCAGCACCGGCGCACTCGCACCCAACGGCCGACCGGCCATCAGGCGCACCGTCTCCAGGGCGCTATGCATCTCACGAGCGCGCTGATACCGATTGGCCGGCTTCATCTCCAGCGCCCGCAGGATCATCTGCTCAGCCAGCACCGAAACCCGCGCATTCAGCGTGCGGGGCGCCGCCAGGGGTGTGTTGGCCTGCCGCTGTTGCGCCGTCGGCGGCGCCCAACCCGTCAGGAGTTGATAGGCCACCGCACCAAGCGCATAAATATCGCTCGATGTCGTCGGCTCGGTTCGATGATCGGTCAGTTCCGGCGCCCGATAGGAAGAAGGTTCTTCACCAACGTGGCGGGCAAGCACAAACGGCGCCAGAAACAGACCACCATCAAGCGACGACCACAGATCCGTCGGGCGGAGATCACCGAGCAAGAGTGCCGGGCGATGATCGTGCAACACCTCGAACGTATTCAGCAAACGCTCGATCGATGCAAGCACCTCCTGCTCGGGCAACGGGCCACCGCGCTCACGGGCTACGCGATCCAGATCCTGGCCGCCGACATCTTCGGCCACCATATAACAGATTAAACCATCGACAAAATGATCGCGCAGCGTCAGCAAACCCGATTGCTGCACCGTTGCAATCTCCACCGCAAGACTCTGCACATCGTTGAGCGCCGCCTCATTCGGTTGCGGCAACTCCGCGATCAACACCCGTAACGACTCGCGCTGATCGATCGCGCGATAGAGTACGCAATCGGGGCGCTGATCGACCACGTACGTAATTCGGTAATGTTCACGCAACAGCGAGTCGGGTGCGAGCATGCTCACCTCGAACTATGAGGACGATCCTGAAGTACCCCTATTCTACCACTGCTCAAAAACTCCGATTGCCGGGCCATGTTGGCGGTTTTGCCACAAACATGGCCCAGCAACCATGGGTTCCACCTTGTCGGAGTCGATCGGAGTCATGCACGCGGGCGCGCTGCTCGTTACCTCACAGCTTGTAGCACTCAATACTCAAGCACCGGCTCGCCGGCGGGAATAAGCGTTCCATTCGCCTGCGCCGCCGTAATCCGATCGATGCAACGCAACCCGCTGATCGTCGCACCTTCGATCGACGCCAGGAAATGCTGCTGGGTGTAATCACCGGCCAGAAATAGATTCGGCACCGGGCCGGCCTGATCGGGGCGATACTTATCCACCCCCGGCAAGGCCTGATAGACCGAATTCGGGATGCGCACAATCGTATGCTTAAGCAGTTTCGCCTCGCGGGCGATCGGATGCAAGCGGCGGAACTCCTCCATCACGAAGGCCACCAACTCATCATCGGGCAACCTGATCAACTTCTCGGCCGGCGCAACCACGAACTGCATAATGCTCGTGTCTTCCGTGTGGTACTCCGGCGCCACCATCGCCATATCGGCATACACACTCAGATGCGTGCCGGCGCTGAACAGCAGGTTGTCCACCCCGGCGATCCGGCGGTCGAAGAACAATTGCATCGTGATCACGGGCGAACCCTTCAGATGCTTCAGATTGTCGAAGTACGCGAAATCGCGCAAGCTGTCCGGCAATACTTTTCGCAAACTATGCACCGGCATCGCCGAAACATAGACATCGCCCTGGATGCTGCTGCCGTCGTCGAGGACAAATCCGCTCACCCGATTGCTCACCGGATCGTGGGCGATCGCGGTCACCTTTTATTGAGCAACACTGTGCCGCCGCGTTGCTCGATCTGGCCGATCAACGGCCGCCAGATATTCGTGTCGGGCGAACCCTTCACCAGCGCCATCATCGGCGCCTTCTTCTCATGGGCGAAGTGCAGCATCGCCGTGAGCGCCAGTTTCGCCGAGACATTGTCGGCGCGCTGGAAGTTCAAGGCCAGCGCCATGGTGTGCATCACTTCATCCAGCGAGCGCTGGCCCATGCCATGGCGCAGATGCCACGAGGCATACGACTCATTGTCCTGCGCATCGACATAGGCCTGATCGCCGAAGATCGGCCGGATTAAGCCCAGACCCATGCGCAGTTTGTCGCCGAGCGTCAGCGGCTTAAACTTCGCCACACCGGCCAGGCCATTAAGCGGCGTCGGCAACCAGGGCACAAACTGGATCCCGGCCAGGCCATGGCGCTCCGAAGCGAAGATCATCTCCGCCGGCTTCCAGTTGAATGTATCGCCCAAACCATGGCGATCCAGAAACGCCAGGAGATTATGATACGCGCCAAAGAAGACATGCAACCCGCTCTCAACCCAATCGCCGTCGGCATCCTTCCAGGCCGAAACCTTGCCGCCCGGCACATCGCGCTTCTCCAATAGCACGACATCATGGCCGCGATCAACCAGCGTGCGGGCAACAACAAAGCCGGCCGGGCCGGCGCCAGCAATAATCACGCGCATAGCGATCCTCTGTACTCCGTGGTACGATGCAGGCGATCACCAACCTGATGATTCATAGCCTGTACCCTATATCCTGTATCCTATATCCTGTATCCGTTATAGCACGGGCGTGCATGGGGCGCAAGGCAGCGCGATCCGCCACTGATGCGATACGGGTATTAAGGGATGATGAGATTGCGTGATGACGGTAGTATCGCTCAATCTCGTGATCGCTCAATCAATGCGTATGCGGCTTACTCGTATCCTCCCCACCCTTATCCTCATCGCTCTGGCCTTTATGCAGTTGCGCGCGGTGCGCCTGCCGCCCGCCCTTGATCTCCCGCCGCAACAGCAGGTGCAAACGAACAACCCGCTGATCGGCGTGCATACCCGCCTTAGCGGCGTCGGCGACGAAGCCTATATTCGCGAGCGCCTGACGCAAGTACGCGAGATGGGCGCAAGCTGGATCGTCGAACTCTTTCCGTGGGCTTATGTCCAGCCCCGCTCACGCTATGGCTACGACTGGAGCGGCGCCGATATGGTGATCAACCACGCCCGCCGTCAGGGCCTTACCGTCGTCGCCCGGCTCGATATTGTGCCGGAATGGGCGCGCCCAGCCCGCACAACCGACCGCTACCTCGATCCCGAGCATTACCAGGATTATGCGAACTATGTCGCCGCATTCGCCCAACGCTACGAAGCCCTCGGCGTGCATCACCTGATAATCTGGAACGAGCCGAATCTGCGTTTCGAGTGGGGCGAGCGTCCGCCGGATCCGGGCGCCTACGCGGCGCTGCTCAAAGTTGTCTACCCAACTGTTAAAGCTGCGGCGCCCGACGCAATCGTGATCGCCGGTGGCTTGTCGCCGGGCAGCAGCCTCGACGGCGGCCAGAGTCGTATGGACGACCTCCAGTATCTGGCGTCGCTGTATGATGCCGAGGCCGGGCCGTTTTTTCGATCTGTGGGCGCTGCATGCCTACGGCGGCCAGGAGCCGCCCGCAGCCGAACCTGGGCCGGAGAAGGTGAATTTTCGGCGGATGGAACTGGTGCGTGATCTGATGGATCGCTTCGGCGACGCATCCAAGCCCATGATCATCACCGAAGGCGGCTACAATGACCATCCACGCTGGAGCGCCGCCGTTACCCCGGCCGAGCGCGTACGCTGGACGATCGCAAGCTACGAGTTGGCCCGCAGCTACCCCTGGCTGGAAGCGGTGATCCTTTGGCAGTTCAGCACGCCGTTCTCAACCCGCTCGTACCCCGATAATTGGAACTTCGTCGCACCGGACGGCACACCGCGCGCGATCTATCATGCCGTTCGCGAATACGCCACCCGGCCCTAGATCTTGCGCCTCTTCCGCCGCCGGCTGCGTCGCTACCACCACGGCACACGATGGTATAATTGCTGCGGTCAATGGTTGGTCATCACATCCGGGAGTGGCTATGCGTCGATTGACTGCATACTGTCTGTTCGTAGCCGTTATCATGTTGGCCGGCTGCGCGCCGCGCAACGCCGATGAAGGCGTTCAGGTCGGCCAGATCCTGCCGAATGCCGAACTCACCACATTTGCCGGCGAGAAGGTAAATGTGCATGATCTGCGCGGGCAACCGGTGGTGATTAACTTCTGGGCTACCTGGTGCGAGCCGTGCAAAGAAGAGATCCCGATGCTCCAGGCGGCCTACGAAAATACCAGTCGCACCGGTTTTCAGTTGCTCGCCGTCACCAACGAGAGCCGCAGCACCGTCGAGGAGTTTGTCGGCTCGTTCGGCATGAGCTTCCCGGTGGTCTTTGATCCCGGCGGCCGGGCCGGTAATCGCTACCGCGTGCAAGCCATTCCGACCACCTTTTTTCTCGATAGCGAGGGGCGCATCCTCGCCCGGCATATGGGCGCCCTCGACGCGCAAACCCTGGCCGGCTACTTGAGCCGGATCATGGCCGCGCCCGACCAACCGGCGCCGAATGATACACCTGCGCCCGACGACGCACCCGTCAAGCCGGAACCGGACAGCAGCGTCGGCTAAATTGACAGCCGCGTAACCCAATCATTGTCCGTCGCAACGGCGCGCCGGAAGGTCTATCATCGGATTGTTGTAGGCCGGGCGCGAAATGCTGCGCCCGATGGTACAGGAGCAGAAAAAGCATGGCAACGAAGATGGAGTACCGACTGGCCCGCCGCCTCGCCCAATTAGAGCCTTCGGCAACTGCGGCGATGACCGCTCGCGTCGCCCAGATGCGCTCCGAAGGCGTTAAGGTGATCTCGTTCAGCGTCGGCGAACCCGACTTTGACACCCCCACGCCGATCAAAGAGGCCGGGATCGACGCGATTAACGCCAACTACACCCACTACACGCCCACCGGCGGTATCGCCGAATTGCGTAAAGCCGTCGCCGCCCGCGTCACCGCCGATCAGGGCATCAGCTACAGCGCCGCCCAGATCAGTGTCACCGCCGGCGCCAAAGAGGCGCTCTATCTAGCGTTTCAGGCTCTGTGCGATGAAGGCGATGAGGCGATTATTCCGGCTCCGTATTGGGTCAGTTATCTGGAGCAGGCCAAACTTGCCGGCGCTACTCCGATTATGCCCTATGGTGACCAGGCCAATGCTTTTAAAATCACTCCCGACCAACTGCGGGAGGCGCTGAGCGAACGTACCCGCGTGGTCGTGCTCAATTCGCCGTCCAATCCCACCGGCGCCGTTTATAGCGCCGCAGAATTGCGCGCCCTCGCCGATGTGCTCGCCGGCAGCGATGCGATCGTGATCGCCGATGAGATCTATGATGCGATTAGTTATGTCGATTATGCGCGCTGGTTGCGCGTTGCGCCGGAGATGGCCGATCGCACATTGATCGTCAACGGCGCCGCCAAAGGCTATGCGATGACCGGTTGGCGGGTTGGGTATGTGGCCGGGCCGCAGCCGATTATCGACGCGATCAAGGCCATCCAGAGCCATACCAGCACCCATACCGCTTCGATCGCGCAGTATGCGGCACTGGCAGCTTATACGCCGAATCCCGAGATTGAACGAACGGTTGTGCATATGGCGGGGCAGTTCCATCGCCGCCGCGATCTGATGCTCGAACTGCTCGCCGAGATCTCCGGTGTCACCTGCAATGTCCCCGACGGCGCCTTCTATGTCTTCCCGAATGTCGAAGGGCTGCTTAACCGGCCGCTGCGCAACGGCATTGTCTGCCGCACCAGCGAAGAACTGAACCTGTATCTGCTGGAACACGCCCACATCGCCTGTGTCGCCGGCGAAGCCTTTGGCGCGCCCGGCCATATCCGGCTATCCTATGCCACCGCCGAAGATGAGATCTACGCCGGCATGAATCGCTTCCGCGACTCATTATCGGATTAGGGTATTGAACTTTTAGAGCAAGATGCCTGATGCTTGATGCCTGACCGCGCGACTGCGCGGCTCGCCAGTCAGATATTCGCGATTGGATCAGGCTCAAGCATTTTGCTCACCGCTATAGAGCAGGAACCGAGAACTAAAAACTAAAAACCATCCGTCAGAGAGCAATGTTCCCGGTTCCCGGCTCTCGGTTCTGGGTTCTGGGTTCTGGGTTCTCGGTTCTGGGTTCTGGGTTCTGGGTTCTGGGTTCTGGGTTCTCGGTTCTCGGCTCTCGTCTCGCGGCTCGCGGTTCGCGGTTCGCGGTTCCACCACATGACACCTGCGCAGCAATCCCATGATCTGGTAGCGCGCCTCGCCGGACACCGGGTTATCGTCATCGGCGATCTGACCCTTGATGAGTATCTGTTCGGGCGAGCTACCAGGCTCTCCCGTGAGGCGCCGATCCCGGTGCTTGAATTGGATCGCCGCGAACTGATCCTCGCGCGCCGCCAACCCCAGTCGAAACATCGTCGCCCTCGACAGCCATGCCGTGCAAGTCGGCGTTGTCGGTGATGATGCCGAAGCCAACCAACTGCGTGAACTCCTGGCACAACACCGGATTCAGGCCGTACTCGTTACCTGCGCCGACCGACCGACTACGCGCAAAACCCGCATCCTTGCCGATGAGTCGCCGCGCCTGCCGCAGCAACTTGCCCGCATCGACCACCTAAGCCGGGCGCCGCTCGACAGCACGGCCGAGGCTGCCGTCATCGACGCACTTGCCGCCGTTATCCCCGGCGCCGATGCCTTGATCTGTTCCGATTACCAGATCGGCCTGTTAACGCCGGATGTTATTGCTGCGGTGCGCCGGCTCTGCGCTGAACATCGCGTTCTCTTCGCCGTCGATGCGCAGGGCAACGCCGCGTACTACCACGGCGCCGATCTGTTTCGCTGTAATAATCACGAAGCCGAAGCCGCGCTCGCCACCACCTTACGTAGCGAAGCTGATTTTCGCCGCGGTGTCGCCGAACTGCGCCGCCAACTTAGCGCCCGCATCGTAATGGTAGACACGCGGCCCGAATGGAATCGCGCTTGAAGATGCCGACGGCTACATGCATCTGCCGGCAGCGCGGGTCAGCGAAGTCTACGACACCACCGGCGCCGGCGACACCTTTATCGCCGTCGCCACCCTGGCCCTCGCCGGACGTTTAAATGCCCGCAGCGCCGCGCAGATAGCCGGAGTCGCGGCCGCACAAGTGGTACGCCGCTACGGCAATGCAGTGGTTCGCCCTGAAGCATTAGCCGCCGCACTCGACCAGAGCGGGGAGATCAGCAATGGCAACTGAGATCAAACCCCCGGCACCACTCATCCTCGATCCGCACATGCCGAGCCTCTTTCTCGCCGGATCGATCGAGCAGGGCCGCGCCGTCGATTGGCAAACCGAGGTTGTCACAGCACTGGCCGATATCCAAGTCACCATCTTGAATCCGCGCCGCGCCGCATGGGATGCGAGCTGGCGCCAAACAATCGACAATAAGCCGTTTCGCAACCAGGTTGAGTGGGAATTGACGGCCCTGGAGCGGGCCGACCTGATCGCCATGTATATCGCACCCGAAACCCAGGCGCCGATCAGCCTGCTGGAGTTAGGGCTTTTCGCCGCCGCCGGCAAACTGATCGTCTGCTGCCCGGACGGCTTCTGGCGCAAAGGCAACGTCGATATTGTCTGCGCGCGCTACGCCATCCCACAAGTAGCCGATCTCACCGATCTGATCGGTGCTGTCCGCCAACGCCTCATTTAAGAACATAGAAAAAGCACGCAGTATTTGCGTGCTTCAACCGGCCCGGCCTTGCCGGGTAATCTGGCATTTGTGGAGGAGATAACGCGCTCAGGCTGCCGGAAGACCCTTAAACCCGCTCACAGCTTCTTCTTCGTTCTGATAAATCTCAGCATACTGGGCCAGGCCAACCATGCGAAAGATCTTCTGGAAATGCTGTGACAGGCCACTTACCGCCAACTTCTGACCATTCCGATTGACCTCAGTCACAATCCCGATCAAAATTGCGATTCCGGCACTATTGATGTAATCATTCTGCCGAAAATTCAACAACACAAATCGGGCGCCGCGATTCGTCACCTCGCGGTAGGCGCTATTAATCTTTTCCTCAGCAAACGTCGTCACATCGCCAACCAGATCAATAATCGCCACACCCTCACGCTCGCGCGTACTTACCGTCAACTCGTCTTCCAACATCATGCGCTCCTCCAACTATCGCTACGCCCGACGCCGACAACCGTAAGGCAGTCACGTCGGCCCAGGGAGTCGCTCACAAAGCAACTCAGATCAAGCTCCGACGACCGACAACCCAGCGGCATCAACGTGAAAACGACGGGCGATGAAATGCAAAGCGAAAACAATTTCCTGCGCCGGAGTGGGCAACAAATCCCGACTCATCGCATAACTGGCTGATCAGCATCAAGCCCATACCACGCAATGAACCAAGGCCGGACAGTTTCTCCGCCATACTCAGCGGTTCACTACGCACAGAAAACGTCTTCCGGCCCTCGTCGCAAACATCGATCACCAGCCGGTCCGGCTCAAGCTGACAGATCACACGCACCCGAAGTTCAGGATTGAGTGAGTTGCCGTGCTCGATCGCATTGATACACGCCTCACACAGGGCCGTCTTCAAATCCTCGACTTTTTCGCCTCGCAACCCCAACCGTCGGGCAAATGCAGCGACCGCATCACGGGCGACAACTTCATAACCAAGTTCGCTTGGGAGTGAAAGTTCCATACTCATATGCTGAATCGCCGAAGTCATTGTTCGAGATGGATAACCATACGTACCTGATTGCCGCCGCTCGGTGCAGTCGTAAACTCCACCTCATCCATTAGTTCGCGGATTAACCAGATCCCCCAACCGCCCTTATCGTCACGCTCAAAAGCCTGTTCAATCTGCGGTTCACGGGTGGTGCAATCTTGACTAAGCGGTTTGCGACCCTGATCAGCCACGCTTACGATCAACTCGTCGCGCGCGCCGTCAGCAACACCACCACTTTGACTCCGGCATCTTGCTGATTACCGTGCTCAATCGCGTTGGTAACCGCCTCACTAATCGCCGTTTTCAGCGATTCGACCTTTTCCTCAGGAAAACCCATCCGACGAGCCAGCGACGACGCTGTATCCATCGCGACACGCTCATAACCGAGCTTACTCGGCAGCCGCAGTTCAATTACTTTTTCGAGCGGTGGCGTATCTTCGCTCATGCATGGCTACCTTGTCGATGTATACCAGCCATTATCACAGGCCGCAACCATTGGGTTGCTGTTGAAGATCAACAAAAATCTGTGATGACCCACATTATTCGAACTATAGCATAGGGGCCGCAGGCTACGCAATAGGACGGAAGTTCGATGTAGGTTATGCCGGTCGTCTACAGCGATACAAACGCACTACAATGGAATATTCCCGTGCTTGCGCGCCGGCATGCTCTGGCGCTTGGTACGTGCAATACGCAATGCACGAATCAGCGCCGGACGTGTCTCCTGCGGTTCGATCACCGCATCGATATAGCCACGTTCGGCGGCAACATACGGGTTCGCGAAGCGATTCTGGTAATCTTCCACCAGTTCGCTCAAACGCGCCTGCGGGTCGCTGGCATCGGCCAGTTCTTTGCGGAAGATGATCCGCACCGCCGCATCAACACCCATCACGGCAATTTCGGCCGTCGGCCAGGCGAAATTAAAGTCGGAGCGGATATGCTTGGACGACATCACATCATAGGCGCCGCCGTAAGCCTTGCGCGTGATCACCGTCAGCTTCGGCACGGTTGCCTCGCAGTAGGCGTAGAGCAATTTGGCGCCGTGGCGGATAATCCCGCCGTACTCCTGTTGCGTTCCCGGCATAAAGCCCGGCACATCGACAAACGTCAGCAACGGAATATTAAAGGCGTCGCAGAAACGGACAAAGCGGGCGCCTTTGGCCGAACTGTCGATATCGAGCGTGCCGGCCATTTGCATCGGCTGGTTGCCGACCACACCAACCACATGGCCGTCCAGACGGGCGAACCCGATCACGAGATTGCGCGCCCAACCCGCCTGTACCTCGAAGAAAAAGCCGTCGTCCACCACCGCTTCGATCACCATGGTCATATCGTAGGCTTTGCGCGGATTATCGGGGATCAGCGTTTGCAGCGACTCTTCCATCCGCTCGGGATCATCGACCGGCGCCTGGTAGGGCGGATCGTCCATGTTGTTCGACGGCAAAAACGACAACAAGGTTCGCAGCTGATCAAAGCTTTCCTCTTCGTTGTCGGCAGCCATGTGCGCCACACCACTGCGGGTGTTGTGCGTCACCGCGCCGCCCAACTCCTCAAAGCCAACCTCTTCACCGGTGACGGTTTTGATCACATCGGGGCCGGTGATGAACATCTGGCTGGAGCCCTTCACCATCAAGATAAAATCGGTCATGGCCGGGGAATAGACGGCGCCGCCGGCACATGGCCCGGCGATAATCGAGAGTTGCGGGATCACACCGCTGCTCAGCACATTACGATAAAAAATTTCGGCGTAGCCACCCAGCGAGACGACACCCTCCTGGATGCGGGCGCCGCCGCTGTCATTAATCCCGACGCAGGGAACGCCCATACGCAACGCCAGATCCATCACCTTGCAGATCTTCTCGGCAAACACCTCGCCGAGTGAGCCGCCGAAGACGGTAAAATCCTGCGCAAAAACACAGATCGGCCGGCCCTCGATTGTGCCATGGCCGGTGATCACGCCATCGCCGAGCGGCTTGCGTTTCTCCATACCAAAGGCTGAAGTACGGTGAACCGTGAAGGCATCGAGTTCGACAAAACTGCCCGGATCGAGCAACGCAGTGATCCGCTCGCGGGCGGTTAGTTTACCGCGTTCATGCTGGCGCTTTATCGCCGCCGGATCCTGATTCGCGGCCAACTCCCGCCGCCGCCGCAACTCTGCGATCTTCTCTGCAGTTGTCTGGGACATGACGTACATCTCCGATCAGGATACAGAATACAGGATACAGCCGGGCGGGGCGGAGCAGGCGCATCGGATAAAGCAGATTCAGTCCATCGCCGCCCCTGTAAGAGCGAGCAGGCACCGCCCCAACCTAGAACACACTCGTTCCCAGCAGCAGCAAGGCGGCCGAGAGCGCTACCAGCGGAAAAGCGAGCAATGCGATGCCGGGGACGTAGATCGCCGCCATGCCGGCAACAAACAAGATCAGCGCAATATTCCAGACACTTCGCCGGGGCTTGCGCATACGAAACTTCATAGCACTCCTCGATCATTGGCGGCGCAAACCGCTCATACTCGTATTGTGACGGATACGGATACAATCATCAGCGCCGGCGATCGTGCAGCACCGCCCAGCTAAAAGCCGGCACTGCATCAAAAATCCGCCGCCAACGCATCGGCTGACGAATCAGGCGATACGCCCATTCGAGGCCCAGGCGACGTAACCAGCGCGGCGCACGCGGCACCCGGCCCGAAAGGTAATCGAACACCCCGCCGATACCGATCGCCACCGGCACACCAAGGTAAGGCTGATTACGGGCGATCCAGAGATCCTGGCGCGGATGGCCGTAGGCAACCAGCAAGATGTCGGGGTGCGCGGCGCGAATAAGTTGCCGTAAAAACGGCTCGTGGCGCGGATGCGGGCTACCGGCAAAGCATCCGGCAATCATCAGGCCGGGATACCGCCGCCCCAGCACTCCGGCGGCCTGCTCGGCCACCCCTGGTGCCGCGCCCAGCAAAAAGATCCGCAACCCCTGTTGAACCGCCAGTTCGGCCAGGCGCAATGTCAACTCGACCCCGGTTACCCGGCCACGCAGCGGACGGCCGCAGTAGCGGGCCGCCAGCAACAACCCGAAGCCATCGGGGGTCGTCAGATCGGCCGCCTCTAAAACCGCACGGAACTCGGGGTTGCGCCGCGCCTCCATCACAAATTCGGGGTTTACAGTGCAGATCTGATGGGCGCCGCCGGCGTGGATCATGGCAAGTGCCTGCGCTACCGCTTCATCCTCGGTAACATCATCGATCCGAACACCCAGAATGCGAATGTGATCGTGCGCCATAATGGTATTCAACTGCATAACGTGCTTCGCCGCTATGATACCGCAATCAGGCCAAGGGCGCTACGCGAACCGTTCTCCGACATCTATGTTATGCGATCGTCGGCTATGCGCCCCACGCCGGCCATCCGCCCCACGGCCCACATGGCCGCCCCACATCCCGTCCCACGTTCCACGCCCCATCGCCGTGCTATAATGCGGCGATTTGACTGTACGTCATTCTGTGCGCTACGCACTATGCGAGGAGTTGCTATGTATCGCTCGCACACCTGCGGCGAGCTACGCCCGGAGCAGATCGGCCAGGAGGTTACACTGGCGGGTTGGGTGCATCGTCGCCGCGATCACGGAGAACTGATTTTCATCGATTTGCGTGATCGCTACGGGATCACTCAGGTGGTGTTCGATAGTATCACCGCCCAGGCACACGACGTTGCCGAGAGCGCCCGTTCGGAATTTGTGTTGCAGGTGCGTGGTCGGGTGCGCCCCCGCCCCGCCGAAGCCGTCAACCCGCAGATCGCCACCGGCGCGATCGAGGTTGAAGCCCTGGACGCCGAAGTGCTCAATCCCGCCCGCACTCCGCCGCTCTACATCGCCCAGGAAGGCAACGAAGACGAGGCGCTGCGCCTGAAGTATCGCTATCTGGATCTGCGTCGCGAACGGATGCAGCGCAACCTGGTGTTACGCCACCGCGTGATCAAGTTCATGCGCGATTTTCTCGATCAGGAAGGTTTTTTGGAGATCGAGACGCCGATCTTGATCAAAAGTACGCCCGAAGGCGCCCGCGATTATCTGGTGCCCTCACGGGTGCATCCCAGTAAGTTCTACGCACTTCCGCAAAGCCCGCAACAGCTCAAGCAGTTGCTGATGGTGGCCGGCTACGATCGTTATTTCCAGATCGCGCGCTGCTTCCGCGACGAAGATCTGCGCGCCGACCGCCAGCCCGAGTTTACCCAACTCGATATGGAGATGAGCTTTGTCGATCAGGAGGATGTGATCCAACTGCTTGAACGGCTTTTCAGCGAGTTGTGTCGCGCGGTTGTGCCCGAGCGCCGCCTGATTACGCCCTTCCCGCGCCTGACATACGCCGAAGCCCTGGAGCGCTACGGCTCCGATAAGCCCGATCTGCGCTATGGCCTGGAGTTGATCAATCTGAGCGATCTGCTGACCGAAACGCCGTTCCAGGTTTTCAAAGGTGCGCTGGAGCGCGGCGGCCAGGTGAAGGGCTTGCGCATCCCGGGTTGCGCCGGCTACACCCGCAAACAACTCGACGAACTAACCGAGATCGCCAGGATCGGCGGCGCCCGAGGATTGGCATGGGCGCTTTTGTCGGCCGACGGCGGCGATCTGCGTTCGTCGTTGCGAAAAATCTCGGCGCAGGCGAGATGGACGCGCTGATCGACCGGATGCAGGCCCAACCCGGCGACCTGTTGTTGATCGTCGCCGATATGCCCAATGTCGTCGCCGCAACCCTCGACAAGCTGCGCCGGCTGTTCGCCGAGCGGCTGGAACTCGCCGACCCGCAGGTGCTCAGTTGGGCCTGGATCGTCGATTTTCCATTGGTCGAATGGAATGCCGACGAGAACCGTTGGGATGCCGTCCATCACCCCTTCACCGCGCCGCTCGACGAGGATCTGCACATGCTGAGCAGCGATCCCGGCAAGGTGCGGGCGAAAGCCTATGATCTGATTTTAAACGGCTACGAGGCCGGCGGCGGCAGCATTCGTATCCATCGCCGCAATGTGCAGCAGCAGTTATTCGATCTGCTGGGCATTAGTCCCGAGACGGCTCAGGCTCAGTTCGGCCACATGCTCGAAGCCTTCGAGTACGGCGCACCGCCCCACGGCGGCATCGCGCCCGGCATCGACCGAATTGTGATGATCCTGGCCAACGAAGACACCATCCGCGAAGTGATGGCCTTCCCGAAAACTCAGCAGGCGATCGATCTGATGACCAACGCACCCTCGCCGGTTGATGAACGTCAATTGCGAGACCTGCACATTCGCAGCGTTGAATAGGGTGGATTACGTCGTTTCAAACGTTATCTGAGATGACGAACCCGGATCACAAAAGCCCCGGTTGCGCTTCTGGTCGCAAGCGGGGTGTATCATCAGAAAACCGTGGGACGACAGCGCTGCAGAAGCCCCTCAGCCTACGGTATACTTAAGGTAAACAGTCAGCAACATCTACGCCGACCGCGGTAGAGTCCACGGTCGGCGTCGCTTACGGCAGGGAGAGTGAAACTATGACGAAGCGTATTTTGATCGTCGACGATGACCCGAACATCCGACGGCTCGTCACACTTACCCTGACCGACGATTCGCCGTATGTCGTGAACAATGTTTCGTCGGCCGAGGCGGCGCTGCTGCATATCGCTCGCCAGCCGGTGGATTTGCTGTTCACCGATATTCGCATGCCGGGTATGAGCGGGCTCGATCTGGTGGCGCGAGTGCGTGAATTGGATCCCAATACCGCCGTGATTGTCTTCACGGTCAGTCCGGAAGATCTGACACCCGAACGAGCCGCCGATCTCAAAATCGACTGCTTACTTGAGAAACCGGTCGCCCCGGATCGTTTACGACTGGCGGTTGATCTATTGCTCGACCCGATCAAACTGCTGCCGCGGCCTTCACAGCGCAACGGCGCCGCACCAAAGCCGGCGGAAGCAGCGCCCAACACACCCAATCCGCCGGTTGCATCAGCACCGGAGCCACATCCAACTACGCCCACATCATCGACCAGCGGCCCGATCGCGCAGCGCCTCGCCCAATTGCGCGCCAAAAAGCAAACCAGCCCGCTGGAAGAAACGCCGGTCGCCGTCCGCCTTACCACCCGCCGGTCGGGCAGCATCGGGCGGAGTTACTCCGATCTGCAGATCGAGGCCATGCGGCAGGCGCTCAAAGATCTGGCGCTGGAACCTGATGTCCATTGTGCGGTGCTGGCCGATATCAGCGGGATTGTGTTGACGCATTGGAGCCGCCGGCGCGACATTAATGTTACCGTGGTCGCCGCGCTTGCGGCCGGCAACAGCCTGGCATTGGCCGAGATTGGACGCAACTTAGGCCAGAATCGTCCCGGCCATCTGGTGATCCACGAGGGGCTTGACCAGAGTATTATCATGGCTACGATGGATGATCTGCTGGTGCTCCTGGCGATCGGCCCAAATGCATCACTTGGTTGGGCCCGAATCGCCACCCTTCGCACCTGCGAAGAAGTGCTGCGAATCGCCCAATCGGACGTATGAACGGCGTTTGACACACCTGCATGGCCCTGCTATAATGCACGAGGTTTGGGGCGGTTCAGCCGCTCCATTTTCATGTTGCCAAGATGAAGATAGGCCCGCTCGCATATTCGCGACAGCACTTTCTGCCGACGCACTTAGCCAGTGGTGCCGCCCTGAAGGAGCACAGGCGTGTACGCAATTATTCGTGACCGTGGTATGCAATACCGGGTTGAGCAGGGTAAAACGGTTGATATCGATCTGATCGACGCCGATCCGGGCAGCACGATCGAACTGGGTGAAGTGCTGCTGATCGGCGATGGTGATTCCACCAAAGTCGGCACACCGCTCATCTCCGGCGCTCTGGTCAAGGCCGAAGTGATCGGCGAGCACAAGGGCGACAAGATCGTGGTATTCCGTTATCGCAACAAGAAGCGCTATCGCCGCCGCACCGGTCATCGCCAGCGCTATACGCGCATTCGCATCGACTCAATCATTGCCTGAGGAGGAACGAGATGGCACATAAAAAAGGTGTAGGTAGTTCGCGCAATGGTCGCGACAGCAAGCCGAAAATGCGTGGTGTGAAGCGCTATGGCGGCGAGTACGTGATTCCCGGCAATATTATTGTGCGCCAGTGCGGCACCAAGATTAAGCCGGGCAAGAATGTCGGTCTCGGGCGCGATTATACGATTTATGCGATGGTTGAGGGCCATGTGAAATTCCAGCCCTACAGCCGTGGCCAGAAGATGGTGAGCGTGATTCCGGCTGAGCCGGTTGCCGCCGCCGACTAAAACGAAGCAGAATGTATGACTGGCAACGGTATCAAAGCCGACGCCAAAGGGAGATAGAGCTGTGAAGCAGGGCATTCACCCGAAGTACCACATGGAAGGCATCGTATGCACCACCTGTGGTACGAATTGGCAGATTGGTTCGACGCGGCCGGGCATGCGCGTTGAGATTTGCGCCAATTGCCATCCGTTCTATACCGGCGAGCAGCGCATCGTCGATACCGCCGGTCAGGTCGATCGCTTTATGCGCCGCCTGTCGGTTGCACAGCAGCGCCAGGCAACCCTGGAGAAGCGCCGCGAGTCGCGCCAGCCGGAACCGAAGAAGAGCTTGCTCAAAGAGATCTACGGCGACGACGCTGAGTAGGATACCGAATACCGTATCTTACAACTGAAATCAAAAGCGAGCGTGGATGATCCATGCTCGCTTTTTTATTACCAAAATCACGGCCGGGCATAATATCAGGTTTGATCGGCAGCGCGGCTATACCCCGTTTCCGGTGTCCTGTAGCTTATACAATGCCGCCATGCGCAGGCCGTGAGTGGCGGTTTCCGCCCGCAGTTCCGCCGGCTCGAGCACCTCGACTTCGGCGCCCCATCCCAACACCCAGGGCAAAATCTCGCGGATGCCGCCGATAGTCAAATAAAGATCGCAGCCGCCGTCGTCGTGCTCGCTGATACGCTGGCTATGATGCCAGACGCTCTCGCGAACCCGTGGCGCCGCCTCGGCACTGAAGCGCAGCCACACATCCACCGCCGTGTCATCCATTACCCCCCAGGCGTTGATCAGAAATGCGTAGGGGTCGAAATCATGCGGCAGGCTGAAACGCTCATCGAGCGCCTCGGCCCATTCAACTCGCTCGATCTTGAAGGTGCGAATGGCGCTGCGCAAGCGATCGTAGCCGATCACATAGGCGCCCGGCCCACTGCGCGACACCTCGACAAAATACGGCTCGATCTCGCGCTCGATCGCCTCGCGATTCGGTGCGCGATAGCGCAGGCGAAGGGCACGCTGATCGGCCCATGCCCGCGTGATCGTCTCCAATACCACCACATAATCGGCCCGCAGCGGGCGCGAACGCACCAGATCGGCCACCCGCGCGATATGTTCGGCGATAGCATGATCGGGTAATCCGGCGGCGAGTTTATCGAGGGCGGCGACGATGTGCGGATTATGCTCGTCGGAGTGGTGGGCGAGCAACCGGGCGGCAAAATAGATCGCGATCGTCTCGTTAAGATTGAGCCGCACCGTCGAGAGATAAGCCGCACGGTCGATCCCAAAGCGGCCCTGATCCTCCCAGACCGGCACACCCATCTCTTCCAGGGCCTGCAAATCGCGGTAGATAGTCCGGCGGGCCACGCCGCAATCACGGGCGAGATCAATCGCCCGTACACCCTGAGGCGCATTGTAAAGCCGGTGCTCGATCCGGCGCAGCCGGGCGGCTTTACTTTTAATACGATCGTCTTCGTCGCTCACAGGCTGAGCGACCTAAATCACAAAGGATGCCGCGATCATGCCGGCAAGCAACAAGCCGCCGATAAGCGCAATGAGCATCAGATCGCGCCGCACATACATATATTCGCGGGTGTAATCCGGCGGCGCAATCACACGGGCCGGCTGACGACGCTGGGAACTACGCACCGGCTGGCGGCGACGCGCACTACGGGGATTGACAGACATGGCCTTATCCTCTTGTTTCGGTTGAAAACCGAAAGAATCATCTTTAGCGGCGCGACCTGCAAGCCGCGCAATCGACACACTGCGCGATTATACCACTTCGTAGAGATGGTGCTACCATTCTCTCGCGATGGGTACCGACATGGCCGCCGTTCGATCGTGCCGACGGTACCATCTGCGACCCACATGGACTATCGGCCGCATTACAATGCTCGGATAGCCACTTTGATCTTGATGCCTGAAGGATCAACCACGGTCGGCTCGTCCGCATCGCTCATCGCAATCCCGGCGGCGACGAGGCGGGCAAAAAGCGCATCACGGGTTGCGCGATCGGGTAATTCCAGACTGTAGCAATGTAAGCCGACCGCACCGGGCGGCGGCGGGGCGCCAATTCCGTTCCAGACATTTAAACCAAGGTGATGATGATAGCCGCCGGCTGCGACAAACAGGGCGCTATGGCTAAAGCGTTGCATCACATCAAAACCGAGCAGTGAGCCATAAAATGCCTCGCTCGACCGCAGATCGGCCACATTTAGATGAATATGTCCGACAATCGTGGCAGCCGGTATCCCGGCCCACGGCTCACTATCCAGTTCAGCCAGCAATCCGTCGAGATCGAGCGGATCAACCGTCATCCGCACCTCATCACCGGCGCGCGGCCAGGCCTCTCGTGGTCGGTCGGCATAGATCTCCAACCCATTACCGTCCGGATCATCAAGGTACAGGGCTTCGCTGACCAGATGATCGGCAACTCCGCTCAGTGGATACTGAGCCTCGGCCAAACGGCGCAATACCCGCGCCAGATCGCGGCGGGTCGGCAGCAGCAATGCGACGTGATAGAGCCCTGTGGTACGCGGCGGGCGCGCCGGCGCCGCAGGCTGCTCAACCAATTGCAGCAGCGGGCGTTCCGCCGTGCCAAGCAGATAGGTACGCGGCGCCGCAGCGATCTGCTCAACTGTAAGGCCCAGCAGATCGTGATAGAACCTGAGCGAACGCGCCGAATCAATAATGGTCAACTCAACCAGACCGACTCCGGTAGCGGCCGGAATAGTGTACGACTCCATATGCCCCCTTGCTTGCACACAAGCGCTACTGACGCTATGATAGCACGAAGAAAGTAACACGCCCAGGTTTTACACATCGAAGAGCAGATCTGTCACTCTCTACTTCTTAGAGCGAACATTATTCGGCCGACAGCGCACAAGATTGTAAACGCTTTATGACACGCATTGGTATTTTCGGCGGCGGTCAGTTGGCGCAGATGCTGACACAGGCCGCGATCAGTCTCGCTGTTGAGACAACGATCTTCGAGCGTGAGGCCGACAGCCCGGCCGGGCGGCTCACGCAACATGAGATTGTCGGGCAATGGGATGATCCGGCGGCATTAGCGGATTTCGCAGCGGCGAGTGAGATTGTTACGCTGGAGAACGAATTTGTCGATGCGGCGATTCTAGCCGATCTGGAAGCGCGCGGCCTTCTGGTGCGGCCGACTGCGGCGACACTCGCTGTCGTACAAGATAAATTCCTTCAGAAAGAGGCGTTACGTGCGGCCGGGTTGGATGTCCCGGCCTTTCGGGCCGTTGGAACACCCGGCGATGTGCTTGCCGCCGCGAGCCAACTCGGCTGGCCGCTGGTACTCAAGGCCCGCCGCAACGGCTACGACGGCTACGGCAATGCCACCGTCCGCAACCCCGACGATCTGGCCGCCGCCTGGGATCGGCTGGCCCGGCGCGGCAGCCAGCTTATGATCGAGGCATTCGTGCCCTTTGAACGTGAACTGGCGGTGATGGTGGTGCGCGGATTGGATGGCGAAATACGCAATTACCCCGTGGTCGAGACAGTGCAACGCGATCATATCTGCCATGTGGTACGGGCGCCGGCGCCGGTTGACAACGCGGTTACGGCTCAGGCCGTCAGGCTCGCGGTTCAGGCCATCGAAACAGTAGACGGGGTGGGGATTTTCGGCGTGGAGTTGTTCCAGAGCCAGGACGGGCGGGTGCTGATCAATGAACTCGCCCCACGGCCACATAACTCCGGCCATTACACAATTGAAGGATGTATCACCTCGCAGTTCGAGAATCACCTGCGGGCAATTCTGGGTTGGCCGCTGGGACGCTGCGATCTACGCGCTCCGGCGGCAGTGATGGTTAATCTGCTTGGCCGCCGCGATGGCCCGCCGGCGAAAGACGCGCTCAAAGAGGCGCTGGCGATCCCCGGCGCGCATATTCACCTGTACGGCAAACGGGCGAGCCGGCCGGGGCGCAAAATGGGCCATATCACCGTGCTTGGCAATAGTTTGGCCGAAGCTGAGGCATTGGCCCGCCGAGCGGCGGATCTGGTTGAACTTTAAGCGGGCGGAGGATGGGATGAAACCGCTGGTCGGCATTATTATGGGCAGCGACAGCGATCTGCCGACGATGCAGGGCGCGATCGATGTCTGTTGTGAGTTCGGGGTTGCGTATGAGGTGCGAGTTGTATCGGCCCATCGTACGCCCGACGATATGGCGGAATACGGACGCAGCGCGCACGAGCGCGGCCTGCGTGTGATCATCGCCGGCGCCGGCGGTGCGGCCCATCTGCCGGGTATGATCGCCGCCTACTCGCCTTTGCCGGTGATTGGCGTGCCGGTGCAGAGCCGTACGCTCAGCGGTTTCGACTCGTTGCTCTCGATCGTGCAGATGCCGGCCGGCGTGCCGGTCGCCACGGTGGCGGTCGGCGGTGGGCGAAATGCCGGTTTGCTGGCGGTTCAAATCCTCGCCTCGGCCGATCAGACGCTGCTGGTACAGATGATCGCGTATAAGCAAGCCCTTGCCGCGCAATCACGCGCGAAAAATATCCATGTGAGCGGGCTGTCATCGGACGGCGAGAGCCATGTCAGCGAATAGCCAGTCGATTGTGTTAGATTCGAAATATTGAACCCTATCACGCATTTCCATGCGGTAAAAAGCTCTGGAGGAGCGATGCATAACCTGCTTGTTAGCGGCGGCGCCGGCTTTATCGGCGCGAATTTTGTCCACTACATGCTTGAGAAGTACGCCGATTACCGGATCGTCGTCTTCGATAAGCTCACCTACGCCGGTAACCCGGCCAACCTCGATCCGGTGCGTTCCGATCCGCGTTTCGCCTTTGTGCAGGGCGACATTTGCGATCTCGATGCAGTGCGCAATACCCTACGCGCCCATGACATCGACACGATTGTGAACTTCGCAGCGGAAACCCATGTTGATCGCTCGATTATGCAGCCCGATGCGGTGGTTACAACCAATCTGAACGGCACCTGGGCGCTGCTGGAAGTTGCCCGTGAGTTTAAGCTGGAGCGCTTCCATCAGATCAGCACCGACGAGGTGTATGGCGCGATTCCGCTGCCGCAACGCTCGCGTGAGGGCGATCCGCTGGAGCCGCGCAGCCCCTACTCGGCCAGCAAGGCCGGCGCCGAACACCTGGTCTATGCGTATTTCATCACCTACGGCCTGGCGGTGACAACCACTCGCGGCTCGAACAATATCGGCCCCTACCATTATCCCGAAAAAGCGGTTCCACTTTTCACCACCAACGCCATCGACGACCAACCGCTGCCGATCTATGGCGATGGCCGGCAAATGCGCGATTACCAGTATGTGCGCGATCACTGCGAAGGGATCGATATTGTGCTGCATAATGGCACGCCTGGCGAGGTGTACAATGTCGGCACCGAAGTCGAGACGCCCAACATCGAGATGGCGCACAAGATCCTTGCTATTCTCGGCAAGCCGCACAGCCTGATCGCCCATGTCGCCGACCGCGCCGGCCATGATCGGCGTTATGCAATTGATTGCAGCAAGTTACGCGCCCTTGGCTGGAAATCGAAACATAGTTTCGACACGGCGCTGGAGCATACGGTGCGCTGGTTTGTAGACAATCAAGCCTGGTGGCGCCCGATCAAGTCCGGCGCATATCTGGAATATTATCGCCGCCAATATGTTGAGCGCGGCGACGCGGCGTAAAGTGAATGCAGAATATGGAATTATCCGTCCCAACCGCCGCCCCGGTTGCACGTCTGCGTTGGCGCCGGCTCGCGTTGCGCGCCGTTGTGGTGATCGGTGTGTTTGCGCTGGCATTGTTGGTACGCCTGCAAGCGGTTGCCGCGCTGGACACCGATTACGACGAAGACGATTATCTGCGTGCCGGTCAGCTGTATGCCCAACATCTCGCCGCAGGCGATCTTGCCGGGGTTATGAACGAGCGGGCGAATTATGAGCATCCACCGCTGACGAAATTGGCCTATGGCGCGATCTTGCTTGGCTACGGGCCACAAGCCTACGCTGAACCGGTTGAGGCGTTGCCCAGCGATCAATTGCCACGCCCCGGCACCGCCGCGCAGGTGCGCGAGTTCGCGCAGCCGTTGCGGGGTTTCAGTGCGCTTGTCGGCGGACTCACGGCCGGCGTGCTGGCGATCGTTAGTCCGCCGGCCGGTATCCTCCTTGCGCTGAGTAGCTGGCATGTGAAGTACACCAGCCAGGCCATGCTTGAGGCGTTGCCATGCCTATTTGCGACGATCTGCCTGCTGCTGCTGAGCCGTTCGCGGCGTAACGGCGATCTGCGGTTCTGGCTGGCGGCGCTCGCCCTGGGTTTAACGGCAGCCGGCACCTATCGTTACGCCGCCGGCGGATTCGCCGCCTTCGGCTGGATCGCCTGGCGAGCGCGTGTGTCGCGCAGCGCCGACGAACAGCCCTGGCGCTGGCTGGTGCTACCGTTCCTCTGGGGCGGCCTGGCGCTGCTGGTATTCTACACCGCCGATCCGGCGCTCTGGCCCGATCCGATCGGTCGCCTGCGCGAGTCGATCCTGTTTAACGCCGACTATTCAACCGGCGAGAGTGTAGCCGAAGCCGGTTTTCCCTGGTTCCAGCCGCTCTTCTGGCTGATCGGGGCGCTGCCGTGGAATCCCGGCCCGGCGCCATTGCGGCTCGATGGGTTTTTCGCACTCGCCGGCATGCTGGCATTGCCGAAGCTCTGGCGGGCCGGCGGCGGGCAGCGCCTGGTAGCGCTCTGGTTTCTGGCGAACCTGATCTTCCTCTTCTTCTGGCCGACGAAATGGCCGCAATATGTCCTCGCCTTGCTGCCGGCGATCTTTCTGGCGGCGGCCGAAAGCATGCGTACCTGGCCGGGATGGCTGCGCGATCGGCTGCGCTTCAGCCCGGTCGAGCGGCGCGAAATGCGCGGCGCGGCGTTCTGGCTCTGGCCGGCGGGCCTGTTATTGCTGGCGGTGGCGGCCTATCCGCTGATCCTCCAGATCGGCATGGCGATGAGCTATTTCCAGGCCCAGAATATCCGGGCCGGACAACTGGCTTTCTGGGAGGCGCTGCTGCGCGGCGCACTTACGCTGCCGGCGATGGAACGCAATCCGCTCAACTATTTCGGCCTCGGGCCGCTCTCGCAGATGAGTTGGATCGTGTTTCCATTGCGTTTCAACCTGATCTGGGTCGGCACAGTGCTGACACTTGCAACCGTGCTCGGCCTGCGGCTGGCGGTGCTCTTGCAGCGGATCGGATTGCGGAGCCGGGCCGTCTGGCGGACACTCTTTATTCTGCCCTGGGCGATCCCCGAGTTTGTGGGCGCGCTGGTTTGGAATACGATTTTCGACGAAACTTCGGCGCGTTGAACAATCTGCTCGGCGCGCCGATCAAATGGCTGAGCGATCCCACGCCGCTGCTCGATTTCCGGCCGATCTTCGGCCCGATCGCCGCGCTGACCGCAGCGGTCGGCCTGGCACCGTTCGGCGAGACGATCTTTTTCATCGCCGAGGGGCTGAGTCAGCCGAAGGCATTCTGGGTACTGGTGCTGGTTGGCGTCTGGGTCTGCTTTCCGTTTATGCTGCTGGTAAGCGCGGCGGCGCTACGCACCGTGCCTGATGAATTGGTCGAGGCGGCCCAAATCGATGGCGCGGCGGGCTGGAACCTCTGGCGTTTTGTGGTCTGGCCGTTGATTGCGCCGGCAGTGCTGGCCGGTGCGTTGATTCGCGGCGCGCTGCTATTCAACGCCTTCTACCTGCCGCAACTAGTGATCGGCGAGAATAATGTCGAGCAGGTCGGCGCGATCCCGGTGGCGCTGATCGGCTACTTCGCGGCGCGCTACTCCGATTACTCGTTTGCCGCGCTGATCAACACAATCGTGTTACTGATCGCAATCGGCTTGATCGCGTTGTTTGTACGGCGGCAGACGCGAAGTTTTTGATTCGCCCGCAGCAAAGCATCCTTTTGGATCGTTTGGGCCACGTTGTTGCCAACGGGACAAACCCGAAGTGAATACATTCTTACAGTGCGGTGTGCAACAATAACTCAAAGCAAATGAGCGTTCTGCTAGAATACAACCACACGCTTAGAATTGGCGCCTGTTGCGATTGTCTCACGCATGTATCGCTACCGGCCGACGCAATTCCATCCAGATAAATCCCACATTCCGCACCGTCCATCTGCTGTGTGAGGCGATCCATAGTTGTGATCAGTCTGCTGGGGAGGTGCAAAATGGCACATACAGCCTCGGATTCGACGATCACCGGCCGGCATTCGCTATCTGGTTGGGGCCTGCCGGCAATCGGCATCGCTGCGTTGCTCCTGGTTATCGTCGCATTGGGAGCATTCCCTTTGATCGGCCGCAACAGGCCTGATCTCGCGCCGCTCTCAACGCCGGAAGGTGTTGTCCAACGCTTCTTCGGCGCTGTGTACGGCGGCGATTATGTGGCCGCGTATGCCATGCTGAGCGTAGATGCCCAACGTGAAGTGACACTCAACGAATTCCAGCAACGTCTACGCTACGAACGCGAGAGCGAGATGCGAATTGACACCGTTGCCATCCACACTGATACGGCCACAGTGACGGTGACGATCACGCATTTCGGCTCCGGCGGGCTGTTCGGCACGAATGAATGGAGCAATCGCTATGATTTGTTACTGGAACGAAGTAACGAGACATGGCTGCTAATGAGCGCTCCGTTCTGGTAAGTTGCGTCGCAAATGAGGAGGTGGCACATGGCAACGCACATGGTGCGCCGGCTCTATATATATGTCGCGGCTTTCGTCGGATTGCAGATGCTGTGTATCGGCAGCGGCGATCTGATCATCTTTGTGCTTGAACGCCTGATCAGCACCGCAGCCATGGGTGCATCCGGGATGTTGGCCCTGCGGCTGGGCGGCAGTGTGGCGCTGGTGCTGGTTGGGTTGGCGTTGTGGGCCGGACACTGGACCCTGGCGCAGCGTGATGCCCGTGAGCCGGAGGGCCGCAGTTCGGCGTTGCGCCGGCTTTATGGGTATGCAGTATTGCTGGTGGCGGTCTTCACGGTACTCATGCAGCTTCAGACAGCCCTGCAAGTGTCATTGGCAGCGATCAGTACATCTCTGGCGACAGCGGAGTTGATCCGGGCGCTGGTTCGTACCCTTGTGGCAGCCATGGTCTGGCTGGCGCATTGGCGCATCTTCGCCACCGACCGGACTGAGGTAGAATGTTCCGGCGCAAATGCAGTGCTACGCCGTTGGTACCTGGTGCTCGTTCGCTGGGTAAGTCTGGTGATGGGGTCGGTCGGGGCGGGATTATTGATCCACGCTCTGGCGCAGCGCTTGATCTTCGGGGCTGCCGGCTGGCGCTGGCAACTCACGGAACCGACCGCCGGGTTGATCAGCGGCATAATCATCTGGATCCTGCACGAGATCTGGGCGCGCAAACTCGTGCAGGAGCCCGGCCCATTGCAGGCCGACGAATTACAATCGTCGTTGCGCCAGGTGTATAGCGCACTGGTACTGACGGTTAGCTTAATCGCATTGCTGAGCGGATTGACGGCGTTGTTGGCGGCGGGAATCCGGACAATAGCGGGTGTGATTGGCTGGTTTGCTGCGTTTGCGACGGAGACACATGGAGTTGCCGCAGTGATTGTGGCACTCCCACTGCTGTTGTACCACCGTAGTCAACTGTTGGCGACGGCGGAGATCAGCGGGGCTGCCGAAAGGATCAACACGGCGCGCCGGATAATTCTCTATCTGATGGCGGCGGTAAGCCTGGCGGCGCTTTATTTCGGCCTGAGCGGGATGTTCGGCATAGTGTTGCGAATCTGGCTGGGCGACGGCGTGATCCGAATGGTGTGGCACACCACATTAAGTTGGTATACTGCCACCGCAATCGTGGCCTTACCGGTGTATGCCGTTGTCTTCCGGCAAAGCGAACTGCTGGCGCGAAGCGGAATTGCAGAAGAACGGGTGATCAGCCGGCGGATCTATCTGTACGCCGGATTGCTCTTCGGCGTGATTGGCGCAGCAATCAGCGGCACACGCCTGATTCAGCTGATGGTGGTCGCAATGATGGGCGAAGCCGGCAGCAGTGGGGCAGCACAGATCGGGCAGTTCGCCAGTTATACCGGCTTGAGTGTCCTGATCACCGTGCTCTACGCATTCCTGTTGCGACGGGCCGGCACCGTGCGCGAGACTGCCGGCGTCGGCACGACGATCGCGCTGGTGCTGGATGCAACATCGAGTATGTCACTGGCGGCGGCAATCAGCCGTGAACTGCCCGGCGCAACCATCACGACCTGCGCAACCAGCGATTCGGCTGAACGGCGGGCTGTGCTTGCCGAGGCCGATCTGCTGGTAATAACCCTGGCCGAATTGCGTGATCCGACACTCGCGTCATTTCATGGGCCGTGTCTGTTGCTGGCGGTACCGCCGAAAGGCTTTAGCCTGATCGGCGCCCGGCGTGAAGGGCCGGCGTTACTGCGTGAGGCGGCACGTACGATTCGCCGTTTGTGCCTGTATCCCTTACCATCGAATCCATCGGCAAATGTCGGCAGGCTCGCATTGGTGTAAGAAAACGGAGATTAGATGGCTCAGCGATTACGGCGCTTGGTTGGAACGTATCTGGAATTAGGCATCGCCGGCCTGTTTGTGCTCTTGCCGGTGCTCTGGATGCTGCGCCTGGCCTTGATGGCGGGATCGGCGGCCGGCCCGACGACGCCGCGCTGATCCCGCAACTCTGGACGATCGATAATGTACGGCAGGCATGGATTGAGCCGCGGGCCGGGATCAGTTTCGCGGCCCTGCTGCGCAACAGCCTGATCGTCGCCGGGGGCACAATGCTGATCGCACTGCTGACTGGGGCGGGGGCGGCGTATGGACTGGCGCGCTTCCGCTTTCCGGGCCGGCGCCCGGCGTTGCTGGCATGTCTGGCATTGGCGGCATTGCCGCCGCCGGCCTGGCTGCGCCGTTCTTCTTCTACCTGAGCAATCTGGGGATTCGGCAGTCACTGCTCGGCCTGATGCTGGTCTACAGTGCGATCGCGGTGCCGTTCGCAATCTGGACATTGTACGCCGCCACCGAACAGGTGCCGCACGATCTTGAGGAAGCGGCAGCCCTGGAAGGTGCGCGGCCACGCCAGGTGTTCCAGACGATCACCCTGCCGCTGATCGCGCCGACACTTGCCGTCGCCGGATTTCTGGCCTTTCTGGTGGCATGGTCGGAGTATGCGTTGGCCTGGGCGCTGATCAGCGCCCCGCAGCAGATCACACTGGCGATGGCACTCTACGGCATGCGTACCGCCTCGCAAGTGAGTTGGAGCTTGCTGAGCGCAACGGCGCTGCTGGTAGCGATTCCGGTACTGGTGCTGTTTTACGGCCTGGGCGCCCGCGCGATCGACGGGCTTAGTTTCGGCGTGACCCGTGAGTGAGGAGACAGGGTAGAGCCGGGCGGGTGAACGACGGGGACTACGCAGGTCAGACAGGCGGGGAAGCGCCCTGCTCACCGCCGCGCATCACGTTTTGCGCTTCTCCAACCAGCGTAGCACCAGTGCGCCGCTGATCCAGAAAACCAGGCTCATGATCAGCGTGCCGGGCAGCGACACGGGCGGCACACCGCGACTATTGAGTGCAGCGGCACTGGCGGCAAGTGCAACCAGCACCAGGCAGATCACCCGCGAGCCGGCGGCGAGGATGTAGCGACTGAGCGCGCGACTACGCCGGCGGAGCGCCGGAATAAACTGGCTGAACACAATCAGGCTCAATACAATCCAGATCATGATTCTATTGTAGCGAAATTGAGCCGCAATATCGCGCAACATCGCCGCCAAATTCAGCGTTCAACCCACGGGAGATGCCACCCGTGACAGGAATGTATCGCGGCCCGACGGCATCATCTTTTCCGGTTGCCGATTCTGCGGCCGGGCCGCTCGTGAGCAAGATCATGAATCGCTATGATGTGATTATCGCCGGCGTGGGGCGGCCGGGCTGAGCCTGGCCTACCAATTGATCAATAGTTCGTTGCCTGATCGCTCGATCCTGGTGATCGACAAGGGGAATAAGAACCGCAACGATCGCACCTGGGCCTTCTGGACCGATGAACCGACGCCGTTTGAGCAGATCGTCTACCGCTCCTGGGATTACCTGCATCTGGCGGATGACGACAGCGCGCAGCTGATCGATCTACAGGATTATCGCTATCAGGTGATCCGCGGAATCGATTTCTATCGTTTCGTCCACGATGCACTCAAGGCATGCCCAAATGTCACCCTGCTTCAGGCCACCGTTGATCGGATTATCGACGGCCCCGACGCAGCACAGGTTGTTGTCGGCGATACGACCTATTCTGGCACATGGGTCTTTGACAGTATTTTTCGCCCGGCCGAGATCGTCGAGAGCGAGCGCCACCAGTATTTGCAGTTACATTTCAAGGGTTGGGAGATCGAAACCGGCGCGGATGTGTTCCGGCCCGAGGCCGCGACGCTGATGGATTTTCGGACGCCGCAAGAGGGTGAGACCCGCTTCTTCTATGTGTTGCCCTTCGCGCCAAATCGGGCGCTGGTGGAATTCACCGTCTTCTCCGATCAGCGCTTCAGCCACCAGGAATACAGCGAGGCGTTGCGCGAATATCTGGCCGAGGTGTTGAACGTTACCGAATACACGATCGTCGCCGAAGAACAAGGCGTCATCCCGGCCACCGATCACCCCTTCCCGCGGCGGGTCGGCGAGCATGTGATGACGATCGGCACCAAGGGCGGCCGGGTGAAGCCGACAACCGGCTATGCCTTTGTTCGTATTCAGCACGACAGCGCCGCGATCATCCGCTCGTTGATCGACCATGGCCATCCATTCAATGTGCCGGAAGACTCGCTGCGCTACCGCATGCTCGACACAATCATGCTGGAGATGATGGATCATTATGGCGCCGATCTCAAACCGGTGTTCGCCACTTTGTTCGAGCGCAACCCGATCCAACGCATTTTCCGTTTCCTGGATGAAGAAGGCACGCCGCTGGAGAACGTACAATTGATCGCGACGTTACCGCCTTGGCAGTTTATTCAGGTAGCTATTCAGTGGCAATTTAGCCACAACATGCACATGCACCCCTTTGCACGCCTGATCGACGTGCCGCATGATCCGCACCCCGAACAGTACGATGCTGAGGGCGACTCCTGGTTGCATCTCGCCTCGCGTATGTTTCAATAAAAATACTTTTTCGGGTTGTTGCGCAGGCTCGGCAGTTGCAACAGCCCGAAAAGGTTCGCCCCTTTTCCGCTTCTCGTTCGGAAGCACAAATACTACCCCCCACTAGTACCGCAACCTTTACCCAAACAATACTGCAAGCTTATAGCTGGTTTATGATATTTTTGTAATACTACCAATACTCCTTGCGCACGATCCGCGCGCGTGTAGGAATCCGCAGCGACGACACCGTCCTTTTGTGTTTGGAACGGGTCGTCGCTTTTTGATGGAGCCAGTATGCGGCAACTCATCTCAGCCTTGTTCACACTCACGTTGCTCGCGGTCGGAATGGGCATGGTCGGCGCCTGTAGCACACCGCAGGCCGGCGCATCGAACGACGCCGGAAACACCATTCTGACCTACCCCGCCGGCCAGGCGACTCCGACGGTCGGCCGGCCTGCTCCGGCCCTCGCCGCTCCTGCACTTAAAGCGCAGGATGTACTTGAAAGCTGGCAGGTCGTCGATCTGCCGGCCGGACTCCCCGGCGAAGTAGGTCGCTGGATCACGCGCGACGGCTACCTTGCGCAGGATGGCATTCAACCGGCGGCGAACCTCAGTTCACGCACCACGATGCTACTCAGCCCGCTGCCGGCAACCGAAATCTCGGCGGCTTTTTACGACCAGCACAATGGCACGGCCGGGCTGATCAGCAATGCCGGCGACCACGGCTTTTACCGCTTGCTGCTTGATCGCGGCACTGGAACTTTTAGCTTAGAGCGAGTTGTGGACGGTGTTGCAACCGTGCTCGCCGGTGGTACAGCCGTGGTCGGCGAAGATACGTGGCACACGATGCAACTGAGCGGCGGCGGTAATACGTTGATCGTGAGGCTTGACGGGCGCGAACTGGCTCGGATCACAGATGCGAAACCGTTGCCCGCCGGAAAGGTCGGCATTATGACCCGCGCCCTGGGCGGGATCATGTTCGATCAGATCAGCCTGACAGAGGAGAACTAATTTATGCGCGCCGCGTTCACGCTCATCATCACCCTCAGCATCCTCGCCGGCGGCGTGTTCCCCGTACCCGGACAGGCGCAATCGCTCACGGCAACCCCATCGTTCGTACATCAGGATTTTGTGGCGGGAGTCAGCGAAACCAAATTCCCGCACCTGACGGCCGGCGGCGCTACCGTTCACATGGCGGCGAATGTCAACCGGCTCCAGGCAAGCTACTGGTCGCGAGCGGCAACTGCGCCGAATTTCGGTTCCGCGACCGTGCTCGGCCCGGCGGAAGATCAGCCGGACTACTCAACCACCGCGATCAGCAGCGGTCCCGACGGAAGCTTGTATTATGTCTGGGTCAATCAACCGCAACAAACGATCTACCTACGAAGCAAAGCAGCCGGTGCGACCGAATGGAATCCGGCCCAGATTGTGGCCTCGCGCCAGGTATTCCCGGTCTTTCCGGAAGTTGCAGTTGCCTCAGACGGCGCGATCTTCGTCGCCTGGCGCAACCCCGATCGGCCGTTTGTCTGGCGCCGTTCCACAACCGGTGGGGCAAGTTGGGGCGCGATTACAGATCTGAGCGTGGAGAACGGCGTCAATACACCCGCGCTGGCAACCGGCCCAAACGGCGCAGTTGCGATCGCATACACAGCGCCTGAGGGCGACAACTTGCAGATCTTCGTCGCCACCTGGAACGGCACCGGCTTCACCAGCAAGCGCATATCGAGCGGCGGCGCCGATTTCGCCGATCCGAGCCTGAGTTTCGCGCCCGACGGCACCCTCTACGTGGCATGGCGCGGCATTGCCGAACGCGGCGTTCATGCCGGAGTGTTCTTCGCCGAACGCAAACCCGACGGCAGTTACCCGATCGCGCGCCTGATCGACGGAAAAGTCGCCGGGCGGGTGAATATGATCGCCGACGCAAACCATAATCTGCACATGATCTGGACCGCTGCCGGCAATAGTAATTTCCAGCTCTGGTATGCCGTCAAATCGGCAACCGGAAGTTGGAGTATGCCGGTTGTGGCACCTGCTGCCGCCGGCATTATGTTCAATGCGCACGCCGCAGTAACCCGCGACAACAACGGAGCATTCGACGCCCACGCGGCCACGGAAGTTTTCGTCGGCTCACGGGTTCTTCTGCGTCAGTATCGCTTTCAGAGCGGACTAAGGGCCGCAGGTATCGTCGCCGCTGTTCCGATCGCGGCGCGCAGTCAGATATTCAGCCGGGAGGATAGCATCCCGCTTCAGTTTGCCGAGGTTGTGGGTGATCCGACACAGGTGCGCTACCGTTGGGACGCACCCCCGAACGACGGCGACCCATGGCTGGCTTTCGCAGCGGAAATGCGTATTCCTGCGCCGAAAACCGGCCCGACCTGTCAGGAACACCGCATCTATACGCAGGTACGCAATGCAGGCGCAATCCAGGCCGAACCGGTATCGGCGCCGATCACCCTGGATCGAGCCGTCCAAGCCCGCGTTCGCCCTGGAGCAAGCAGCGGCGGGGCGGGCATGAGCAACAACAGTCGGGCGACATGGTTGATCGAAGATGCGGGCGAATGTGCCGGATTGGCGCAGGCATCGACCGATGAACCCGGCGCAGCACCACAGGCGATTATCCAGGCGCCGGCGACAATCAGTTTTCGCTTGCCGGCGGAAGAAGGCGCCTATACCCGCAGCATCAGCGTAACCGATGTGATCGGCAATAGTGCGACCTACAGCGGCACCTTTATCGTGGATGCAACTGCGCCGCAATTGCAGGCGAGCGCGCCGCTCACCATTACCGCCGATCCGACGGCAACCGTCCTACAAACGATCGATCTGACGGAAGTAGGTTATCAAGATCGTATTTCGCCGCTACCGTGGGCCGCCGCGATCGCCATCAGCCCTGAAGGGCCAATCACCGCCGTCACCACAGCGACATGGATCAATGTACCGCTCGACCCCAGCCAACTGCGGGTTGCACCAGCGGCGGCCAGCGAATCCATGGCGACGATCAGCACGCAGCTCGCGATCAGCATGGCAGCGCTATTGGGTAGCTTCAGGCTCGAACCAGGCACCTATCACTACGCCGTCGCATTGGTTGACGGCGCCGGCAACCGCTCGGAAAGCTGGGTTGCCGGCAGCATCACCCTCGACAGTATCAGTTATCCCAGCATCTACATGCCACTGCTGCAAGAGTAAGCCTGCATTGCCACAGGGCCGTTCTATGGCTTCGCATAGAACGGCCCCACTTTTTTGCCCACCCATTGACGCCATAACCTGGTGGAGTGTGACAGTTGTTGACACATCATTGCGGCATATTACACATTAACGAACCAACAAGTCAAAGGAAGCGATTATGCCCGGCTCCACACCGCTCGTCTTCAGCCTCGTCGCCCTTGTCTTACTCGCCGTCGTGCTGCTGGTTCGCCGTTGGATTCCCGGCCCTGGGGACTCGCCCCGTGGCCTGGATCGCGCTACAATGGAACAGGCGTTAGTGCGCCTGGGCGAACTGGCAGCGGCGGAGGGTCACACATTAACTCTGATTGTGGTCGGTGGCGCGGCGATGGTTCTGAACTATCAGTCGCGGTATGCAACGCAGGATGTCGATGCCTTTTTTGTGACACCACCGGAAGCGCGGCAAACGCGGGCCTGGGCGAAAACGGTTGCCACCGAGTTGCGCCTGCCCGCCGATTGGCTCAATGACGGCGCAAAAGGCTTTATGCAGGGCGTCAGTTACGGCCCGCTGCTGATCGACGCACCGGGGATCAAGGTGTATCAGATTAGCCCGGAGCAACTGCTGGCGATGAAACTTTCGGCGTGGCGAAGCGCCCAAGATATCAGCGATGCCACAACCGTACTGGCCGATCTTGTCCGGTACTATCCGAACAAACCGACACTGTGGCATGCAGTTGCACCATATACTGTCCATCTAAAGGCACAGTATGCCTTTGAGGAATTGTGGGAACGCACCTATGGCGACACGGATACACCAATCGATTCCGATTAAGCAGATTGCGGATATGCTGTTGGCGCGGGACGACTTTCACTTGCGCCTCTACATCCAGGCGTGGTTACGTGAGCAGCCGCGTTTTGCCGCGATGCCGCAACCGGAGACCGACGACCCGCGCATCCTCACCGCAGCGGCGGCGCTGGTAGAATTGCTGGCGCAACGGGCCAGGCAAGAACCACCCGCCTGGACAGCGACGGTCGGCGCGTTACCGGAGCCGTTCTTTGCAGTGGAATGGGCCGAGCGCCCCGGTTTCACCCGTGATCTGTGCTTGAACGAATCGCCGGAGCCATTCAAGCGCCGCAATATCTTCGCACCGCCGAATTTTCTAGAGATGGCCTAAACGAGTAGACGGGAAATCCAATGGGCCGTGCTTGCGACAAATGTGCAAACACGGCCCATCTTGTCTATCAACACAAATTGCGCCTAAATATCCAGTTCCCGCACCTCGGTTGCATGGGTCTGGATGAAGCGGCGGCGCGGCGGCACCAGATCACCCATCAGCATTGTAAAGGTCTCATCGGCGCGCTGTGCATCGTCGAGGGTAACTTGCAGCACCACACGATTGCTGGGATTCATCGTGGTTTCCCACAGCTGATCCGGGTTCATCTCGCCGAGACCTTTGTAGCGTTGGATATCGACCTTGGTCTCCTTCGGCAGCTTCGCCAGGTAGCCGTCGCGCTCCGTATCGGAATAGACATAGACCTGTTCGCGGCCGTGCTTGAGCCGGTAGAGCGGCGGCTGGGCGATATACAAATGACCGTTGGTGATCAACTGGCGCATATGCCGGAAGAAGAACGTCAGCAGCAGCGTCCGAATATGCGAACCGTCAACATCGGCGTCGCACATAATAATGACGCGGTGATACCGCAGCTTAGCCGGATCGAACTGATCGCCGATCGTGGTACCGATCGCCGTGATCAGCGCCTTAACTTCGGCATTCGAGAGCATCTTATCGAGCCGGCTCTTCTCGACATTCAAGATCTTGCCGCGCAACGGCAGAATCGCCTGGAAGCGCCGGTCGCGGCCCTGTTTGGCACTATTATGCACAAACACACCTGAGGCCAGGGCAAAGTTATGGGTGCCCGGCACCTCAATATCGTACACATCAATCCGCTCAATCAAACGCTCAACCGCTACAACCCGGTGATTGTAATGTGTGACTGCTTCAATCGCCCGAGATGTATCGCCCTCAAAGTAACGCGCACAGAAACTATCGAAGCGCAGGAGAGTTCGATCACCGGCCTGTAGGCGATATGCTTGATACGAGTCAAGATTGACAATTCCCCCTTGCTCAAACTGCTTCAGCGCCGTAAGCGTCTTGCGATAGTACGTTTGAGCAAGTGCCGCTTTCCGCTTAGCACGAAATTCGGGCGTCCACTGCGCTCGGGTTTGCTCGCTGCGCCATGCCAACAATTCCGGATCAGCCCACTGCTCATGAGCGCGCAAAGAATGGGCAGCGCGCGATTCCGGGTGGGTCGCAAAATAGGTTCGTACCCGCTCAGCCTGAGCCAATCGATTCGCTTCATCCGCCCAGAAAGTACGCTGAGCTTGATCAAGCTGTGCAGCATTCATCTGGCGATACGTTTCATTCGCCGCATAAAACGCCCGCCACTTTTCGGCCATCAACGCCTTGTAGTTTTCATCGGCCCACTGTTCCTGAGCCTGTGCCGACAAGATTGCCCTTGTATCCGGCTGTTGCATGCGGTTGCTCATCCGAGCACGGAATTCAGGGCTTTGACGCAACAGGCGACCTTGTTCAACCACATCTGGTCGATGGAGCGTACGGCTTACGTGTGCGCGATGGAGTGCAAGATGCTCGACCGCCGGCATACGGCAGATGTTCGTCGGGTTGTTATTGCGTTTGTTGAAGTCGATATGGTGGCAGTGATCACCGTCAGACTCACGATACACCTGCTGCCAACGGTTATACCAATCAGCCAGCATATGCGTGAAGAGCCATGTCTCAGCACGCGGATCCCACACCATCTCATAGCCATCGATGGTAATGCCGCGCTCGCGCCGATCTGAAATGCGACGATAGAGCGGCATGAGCGAGTCACTGACTTGAAGATCGATCGCCTGGCGATAGGTACCGTCACGCAGCATAAAGCGGTGATCCGGCGTGCAAACGATCTTTTCACCATTATCCAGCGTGACACGCACCACTTCTGCATCACGCTTCGTTACCCGCGGATGCAGCACACGCCCGATGCCGATCTTCCCATCCTGACGAATGGTATAACAGAAATGCTCTTTGCCTTCAGCCTGCTCGGCAACAATCTCACGGAAGCTCAGATTACGACCATCAGCCAACGCAACCACTGTGTCGCCTGAAAAGCAACCGCCGGCCGAATCGCCCTCCACAATGTACAGTTCACAGCGGGCAGGATTGGTATCGGAGCAGTCTGCGAGTTTGCCGGGCAGCGAGAAACCCTCCATCGCACTCTTCGAGCCGTCTCGCGGACTTTTTGCACCGCCAGGCGCGTCCGTGCCGCCGAAACCGCTTTCTCGATGATGCGCCGGGCTTCGCCGGGGTTTTCATCAAGCCAGGCCGCAAATGCATCGCCGATCACGGTTGCGACGGCGCCGGCTGCCTCAGGACTGACCAGCTTTTCCTTTGTCTGCGAGGAGAACAGCGGATCTTTCAGCTTCACACTGATCACCGCCGTCAGACCCTCACGCACATCATCGCCGGTAAGGTTTGCCTCATTCTCCTTGAGCAGACTCTTGGCCTTGGCATAGTTGTTGATCACCCGCGTAAGCGCGGTGCGAAAGCCGGAGAGATGAGCGCCGCCGTCGGTATTGTTGATGTTGTTGGCGAAGGGATAGATCGAGTCGGTGTCGTACGTATCGGTGTACTGCATCGCCACCTCAACCGCGACATCGTTCACCGTGCGCTCGGCATAGAACGGCAGCTTATGCAGCGCGTTCTTATCCCGGTTCAAATGGCGCACATACGAGATAATCCCGCCCTCGAAGTAGAAACTGACTTCTTTGTCGGTGCGCTCATCACGGAAACGGAAGCGCAACCCCTTGGTCAGGTAGGCCATCTCACGGAAGCGCTGCGCCAGGACATTGAAGTTATATTCGATCCCATCTTTGAAGATCGAGGTATCGGGCATAAAGTAGATCGCGGTACCAGTGCCTTCGGCCGGCCCGATCGCCTTGACATCACCTTGCGGCTTGCCGGTCACATATTCCTGCACCCAGAGCTTGGCGTGGCGGCGCACCTCTGCCCGCATCCGGATTGAGAGCGCATTCACGACCGAAAGACCCACACCGTGCAACCCGGACGACACCTTGTAGCCGCCGTCGCCGAACTTACCGCCGGCGTGCAGTTCGGTGGCCGCAAGTTGCAGCGCCGAAACCTTATGTTTGGGGTGAATATCGACGGGAATACCGCGCCCGTTATCACTAACCTTCACCGAACCATCGGTAAAAATTGTAATCTCGATGGTGTCGGCATAGCCGGCCAGGGCCTCATCGACCGAATTATCGACCACCTCACGGATCATGTGATGCAGGCCGTTGATATCGGTCGGGCCGATATACATGCCGGGGCGCTTGCGCACCGCCTCAAGCCCTTCGAGCAGCGTAATCTGACTTGCATCATAGCTCTCGCCTGTGGCAATAACCGTCTCGTCATTCATAAAAGCATGCTTCTCCTGCGCCGATTATCTCAACTATCCGAGCGAACGCCAGTGCCTCAGTCGTTCCTGGTAGAACATCAGCCGGGCGGCGCTTAGCCCACTGCCGATATAGGCACTGCCGACAATTGCGATGATCAGGCCGGCGAGACCGTCGCTGATCCGATACCACACCACCGTAAGCCCGTTGGCGATCACATAGCTGACAAATAATAACCCGAGCGTACCGCCGAGATCGCGCCGGACAATGTTGACACTGTTATAGATCGCGCGCAACGGCCCGGCCTGACTGAGCACGATTGCCTCGGGCGTCAGGCCGATATACACATACGCCCAGAATAAGACGATATACCATGCGATAAGTACCGGGAGTGCGGCGCCCGGCACTGCGGCGATCAACAAGAGTGAAATGGCCAGAAATGGTAGCGCCAACAACAACCCGATTCCCAACAGCGCAAGCAGGGCCAGCAGTATGCGCCGCAATACAACCAGTGTCGCCTTGAGCAAACGTACCGGCGTGAGCCGGTTATCCTGCAATGCGGCGGCAAGTTGGGCAAGGAACAGGCCGCTCAGAAAGAGGGTGATCCCATTGATCAGCAGCAACGCTGCCAGCAGTTGCCACGGCCCGGCAAACTCATGGGCCGTACGACCGACCCCCGGCGCCCACACCGGCACCAGATTGAGCCAGGCGAATTGCAGTCGCGCATCGCCGCCTACTATCTGCTGAACCAGGGCCTCCTGCATGCGCCGATCACCACTGATCATCCGTGCGCCGGCAGCAAGCCAGCTTTGCAGCCGGGGCCAGCTTGAACCAATATGGAGCGGCGCACTCCACCAGAGGTAAAGATTGAGCAATGCCGGAATACCGATCAGCCATGGCTGCCGGTTGATCGACCGATAACCGGCGGCGATCACTTCGATCAGAGTCTGCCGTTGCGGCATTCCAACGCTCATCTCGCCCACTGTTGCCTCACGTTTCTATTATACCACAGTGGCGATGATTCCGGGCCGAACAGCGAACATTTGTGCAACTTTCACAGTGTCGATCAGCCGTAGAGGATGCTATAATGGCGGCGAAGATACCCAGTAAGGATGTCGCATGCTTACTTATGAAACGTGGTTGCCGTGCTTCTCGGCACCATCGAACGAACCGGACTGAATATCGCCTACACCCAGGAACTCCTCGATACGCATGCCCTTGGGCGCAGCCTGAGCATTACATGCCTGCCCGATGGTGTTGAGGACGATCAAGGCCCGGAAGAGCCGGCGCTGCGCGCTGTGATCGGCTTTCGTTGGTCGCCGGAGTTTACGGTGTTCTCGTTGCGCGGCGCCGACTCGCTCGACAATATTGAACGCCTGGTCGATGAACGGCTTTATGCCCACCAGGCCCACAACGGCCCCTCGCTCGATATCGAAGTCACATACCATCTGCCGGTTAGCCCGGAACAGCAGCGCGATGTCGGCAGCCTGCCGCTGATCGCCCGTGCTATCCAGGATCTGTACAATACCTTTGTCGAGAACGACGAGCAGATGCGCATCGATAGCCAGATCAGCTTTCCCACCGGGCGCGGCCCACGGGTAGTGCATGTCGGCGCCGTACGTACCTGGAGTATCGACGAAGCGCTCTATGACGCCGAATTACTGGCCGATACCTTTGAAGAGTTGTGCGGCGAATTACACACAATGCTTGAATTACTCGCCGTGCATTATGTGATCGTGCGCGAAGAACCGAACGACGGCGACGATCCCGCCGACCGCCGCTATCTCAAGCCGCCGACGGCCTAAGCATGCAAAATACACCATGCGAAACGCAAACCCGTTTAGGGCGCCGTGTTGCCTGGTGTGGTTCGCATGATGGGTTGCTATGACGAGTCCGTTCCCGCCCGAATCGCTCTATGCCCTGCTGACACCCGGTGTGCATGAACGCTGGGCTGCGGTGCAACAGCATTTGCATCCGCGCCTGCACGATCTGGCCGAGCAGCTGCGGCAGGCGGCTGCCGCGCGCTTTCCGCGTGAGTGGCCGCTTTATGAGATCAGTTATCGCTCGCTTCGTTATGTCAATCAGGGCCGCGGCGCAAAGCACCGATCGAGGATTATCATGTCGCCTTTGATCGCCCGCCGCGCGGCAGCGGTGTGACGATCACGGTCAGTGCCGCCGAACGAGCCGTGCTGGTGGGCTTGCAACTCGGCAGGCCACGTAAACCCGCCCTGTTGCAACTCTGGGCCGGCGCTCGCCCGGTCTGGGAGCCGTTGGTCGCCAGGGTTGGCCAGGAGGGCCAGGCGCGCTTTGCGGCGCCGCCACGGGCCGCCGACGACAACCAGGCCTTTACATGGCTCGATCGCTATCTCGCCACACGCAGCGCCGATTATCTCTGGTTCGGATTCGCCTATCCCTGGGAAGACGACCGGCTCACGGCCGAGCAACTGCTGGCCGATGTACTGGCGCTGCTGCCGCTCAACGAGGCACTGATGGAACTGGCCGAGGCGGATTCGCCGGTGGGTGTGTTGCGCGAAACGCCGGTTCGTTATGCCTTCGATGAATTGCCGCCGATTGAGACGATCAGCGAACGAGTGCGGGCACGCGGTTTTACTATCAGCGATCTGACTTTACGGGCCTATCACGTAGCTTTGCAAACTCGCCCCCTGGTAATCACGGCCGGGATCAGCGGCACCGGCAAAACCCGGCTCAGCCGGCTTTACGCCGACGCGATCCACGCCATCGCGCCGGGACGCGAGAATCCCTACTATCTGCTGGTGGCGGTGCAACCCGACTGGCATTCGGCGCGCGATCTGCTCGGCTACTATAATGCGCTTACCGATCGGTATCAGCCCACGCCACTGCTGCGCTTCTTGTTGAATGCCGCAGCCGATCCGCTGCAACCCTACTATGTCTGCCTCGATGAATTGAATCTGGCCCGCCCGGAATACTATCTGGCGCCGCTGCTCTCGGCAATGGAGGCCCAGGACGGTTTGATCGATCTCGGTCTGCCGGGCGAAAATGCCGCAATGGCCGGCGGCGGGAGCGTACAGACACCACTGCGGCTGCCGCCAAATCTACGGCTGATCGGCACGGTTAATGTCGATGAAAGCACCTTTGCCCTGAGCGACAAACTGCTCGACCGGGCCAACCTGATCGAACTCACCGATGTCGATCTGGAAGCGTTTCGCACGTCGTACAACGGCCCGATCGACCCGCAGGTCTGGCAGATGATCAGCGCCGTGCAGCCATTAACGACCCAGGCCGGGCATGCCTTCGGCTACCGCACGATCGCGGAGATGTTGCGATTTGTCGAACAGGGAGCGCAAACGCTTAGCCCGCTCCAGGCGCTTGATCTCCAATTGAAGCAGCGGGTGTTACCGCGCCTACGGGGCGAAGACTCGCCGCGATTACGGCGCGCGCTGGAAGGATTACTGGCGTTGACCCTGGATCGCGACCCAAACACGGCGATTCGGGCGGCGCAGATCACGGCGGCGCAGCTTACAACTGCGCCCTATCCTGAGAGTGCAACCAAACTGCGGCGCATGCTCGAACGGCTCGATCAGGACGGGTTCACCGATTTTTATGCCTAAGGCCGCAGCGAATTGCGCCCTTATGGCAAGATGCCTGATGCGTGATGCCTGAGCGCGCTGTCGCGCGGCTCGCCAACCGGGTATCCGCTCTGGATCAGGCTCAAGCATCATGCTCACCGCTATAGGCCCTTAAATCAGGCGCAAAATCGCGAGTGAGAGGATTGGCGCATCGGCGGAGCCGACCACGGCCCAACTGCGGCCACGATCATCGGAGCATAGCAGTTCGCCGGCGTCGGTGCCGGCCCAGGCCGTGTCGATATGGTAACTTGACGGCATAATCACGCTGACCGACCCTTGTAGCTCGGCATTGAGTTCGCCAGGCGCCCAATGGGCGCCGCCGTCTTCGCTGCGTAGAAGCGTCGTACCACCGGCGATCGCCGCAAGCAATACCTCCTGCTTACCCGACAACATGGCGAGGGCGCGTGTTCCCGGCGCAGGTGCGTGATCGCCGGGCCAGCGAGCAAGACCCTGAGCTGTCGCCAGCAGTGGCTCACCATTATCGAGCAGGGTTTGCAAACGCTCCCCATCACCGGGCTCGGCCCGACCCCATGTTTGCGCGCCGTCTTCAGTGCGTTGAGCGCCGGTATCAGTGATCACCGTCAGATGTAAGGCATCGGCGGCAAGGATCGCGCGGATCGCCGTTCCTTCAAGCGTATGGCCGATGCGCCGCCAGTTCTTGGCGGCACCGGGATTGCTGAACGTCAACAAGCCATTTTGCGTACCGACATAGATGATTGCGGCTTTAGCCATCGAAAACTCCTCAGATATTTTTATGGGATGCCCAATGTTGCCTGCAAACGGCATCCCATAGCTTTGTTTAGCCTTCGAGCAACTGCTTCAAATTCGCAAGCGACTGTTCGAGATCTTTCTGGTTCTGACGCTCGACGAAGAGTTTATCGAGCATGCCGCCGATCAGGGAACCGCCGGGCACAACATACTCGACCCGCACCTTCACCAGCGTACCGGCGGCCTCGGGGAAAAGGCGCCAATCCCAGGCATTCGTCAGATCGCCGCTGCCTTCCTCACGCAGGTACCGATCCGGCTCCAGCGCAGCAAAAACCGTCTGACCGTGGAATGTCAGCTTTCCCGCCATCTGAAACGTCCAATCAAACGTGTCACCCTGGTTGCGCCCGCTGACATTGCGCACCTCACGCAGGCCGACCATCCATCGCGGCGCGTCCTCAACCCGCAATAATGCGGCGAAGACCTCCTCTACCGGCACGGCAATCACGTCCTCGTACTCAACATGCGACATCGGACACCTCCATCGGCGCCTGCTAGGACGCTCAAGCGTACGTACGTCTCCGGCGCACATCGCCCTGTGACGGCCTTTAGGCCGTTACAAACCCGCGACGGACGTAGGCCGACCGGTACTAGCGCTTCACGAATACAGTGCGTCCCGGCCCGGAAATCCTGCCGAGACGGCGCGGCTGCTCCTGCATGTTGCTTAAGCATAGCATACCGAACTTGATTTGAGGATATGTAACGTTGTCGGAGATTCTTAACCGCCATCTGCATCAAGGTTGCTTGATCAGTATCTATCCATTGGTATGATGTACATATGACCCAAGGAACCGCCGGAGCTGCGCTATGGCCTTGCGATCACACGCACATTTCAGCATTCTACTCGGGATTGTTGCTTCCTGGGCGCTTGCCGCATGCAACACGCTGCCGCCTGAATCGGCAACCGACAATCCGCCGCTTCGGATCTTGCTGGTCGGCGATCCCTTTGCTACGGCGATTCGCGTCCACGCCCCCGAGCTTGCGCTGCAACTCGGGCACGAAGTTGAGATCGAGATCGTTGGCTACAACGAAGTCTACGACCTGACCTTGCGCAATGCGCAAGATGCCGTTTCGCAGTACGATATCATCAGCTTCGATGTCGTCTGGATGGGAGAGTACGCCGCCAAGGACGTGTTGTTGCCGCTCGACGATCTGATCGCCGCAACACCAGCACTCCAGGTTGACGATTATCTGTCGGGGGCGTATCACGCTTCGCGCCATGATGATCAGCAACTTGGCCTGCCGATTCAGCCGCATCCGGAATTATTGTGGTATTGGAGCGACCGGTTGGCGGCCCGCGGCCTGAAACCGCCGCGAACCACCACCGAGTTGCTTGCCGCCGCCCGAGCCCTCACCGATGCGGAACGCAGTCAGTATGGAATCTGTTGGAACGCTCAACGCGGCCAGGCGCTCGGCCAACAAATGGCCCACTTTTATGCCGCCTTCGGCCAATCCTTACTCGATGCGGAAGGCAAGCCGAGCCTCGACACGCCGGCCGGCGTTGCGGCTGCAACCTTCGCCCGCGATCTGATCGCCGTGGCGCCGCCCGACATCCTGGCGATGGCCTGGGATGAGCGCATCCGCCGCTTTAGTGCGGGCAGTTGTGCCATGACCTATGGTTGGGCTGCGCGCACCTATCTGATAGACGAACCGAGCCGTGCCATGCACATGCATATTGGTTTTAGCGGTGCGCCACACAGCCCCGACACGGCGCCGGTAACCCCTCTAGGCACATGGAGTCTGGGCATTCCGGCGAATATCGGATCGCGCCAACGGATCGCCTGGCAAGCGTTGCGGGCACTCTCGCTGCCGCAAACAAGCCTTGAACTGGCGCTCAAGGGTAATGGCGGCACGCTCCGCCGTTCGCTGTTGAAGGATCCCCCACTTCAGAAACGCTATCGTGCCTTCGCAACCGTTGCGCAGTTGGAGGCAAGCGGCGAACTGGCCGATTGGATGCGGCCGGCGATTCCGGAATGGTACGATCTGGCCGAGATTCTCGGCACCGTATACTACGACATGCTACGGGGGCGATCTGAGTCCCGAAGCGGCGGCGACCAGAGCGCAACAAGAGGCGGAAAAACTTTTTGCGCCCACAGGAGACGGGCGGTAATGCACATCCTCCGCTCTAACCTGCGCTGGAAACTCGGCCTGGCTTTTGGTCTGGTGATGCTGCTGCCGACATTAGCTTTAAGTAGCTATAATTTGATCCGCACCAACAACCTGCTTTTCGCCCTCATCAGCGTCGATCGGTTGAATGTGGCGCAATCGCGGATCGACCAGACCAACGCTGCATTGCGCGCAATCGCCACCGACCTGTTGTTTCTGACCCAGACACCGGCGCTACGCCAGTACGCGCCGACGAAGGAGAGCGCCGGTTCCCAGGATTTGCTGCTGGCATTTTTGCAGCAACATCGCGATCGCTATCAGCGCCTGTGTATCTTGAACGTGACCGGGCAAGAAACATTATGTCTTGAGGTTAATGAGACTGATGTTGCGGTGGCGGCACAGGAAAAACTGGCCGATCGCTATGATCAGGATTACTTTCAGGCTGCCCTGAGCCGGTTAAGTATTCCGGGCGAAAATCCGCTCTACCTCTCCTACCTCGAAACAGGCATCACCTCCACAGGCGATCCGCTTCAGGTGTTGCACTACGCGACACCACTCCGTTCGGTCGATGATCATGTAGCCGGGGTGCTGGTACTGGAGATCAATGCCGCGATTTTGTATCAATTGTTGGCCAGCAGCAACCCCGACGTAACCACAACCGTGCTCGATCGCAATGGGCAGGTGATCTTCCACACCGATCCGAGCGGCGTCGCCCTTGGCGCAGCAGCGGCGGAACTCTGGCCGATCGACAGCGCACGCCTGCTGCGTGAGCCGAGTGGTCAGATCAGTGATTCGGCCGATCTCGCAGGGATCTTTCGTACCTTTATCCGGCTGCGGGCCGATCAGCAGTTGGCGCCGGGCTGGACGGTTGTCTACGATCTGCCCCTGAGCGTGATCAATGCGCCGATCTATGAAAGTCTGGCCGGCAATCTCATTCTGACCCTGGGAGCGCTGGCGGTTACGATTATGATCGCGGGATTGATCACCCGCTCGATCCTGCGCCCGATTCGTAACCTGGCCGGAGCCGCCGAGAAGATCGGCACAGGTGCGTTGGAGACGCCGATCCCGCGCACCGGCGCCGACGAGATCGGCGCCCTGGGCCGGACGCTGGCCGAAACAGTCGATCAATTGCGCATCTCATTACAGACAGCACAGCGCGAGAACGCCGAACGGCGCCGGCTTGAAGTTGCCGAAGCCAGATTGATCGCCCTGATCGAAGCATCTGCCGACATTGTCGGCATCGCCGATCCTGAAGGTCGGGTGCTGTATATGAATCAGGCCGGGCGGCAGTTGCTGGGCGATGTGGTAGCGGAAGGGACGCCGTTCGCCGGATTCCATCCCGCCTGGGCGGCGCAACGGATCCGCGAAGAAGGCTATCCACACGCGATCGCACACGGCACATGGCTCGGCGAGACGGCCGTGCTTAGCGAGGCCGGCGAGGAGATCCCGGTCTCGCAATTGATCGTCGTCCATTATGACGAAGCCGGTTGTCCGGAACGTTTTTCAACCGTGATCCGCGACATTCGCCAAATCCGCCAGACCGAGGAGCGGCTGCGTCATTCGCAAAAGATGGAGGCGGTCGGCCAACTGGCCGGCGGCGTCGCGCATGATTTCAACAACCTGCTGACCGTGATCATCGGCACCGGCGAAATGGTACTCAGCGAGTTACCGTCCCATAGTCCTATGTGCGATGACTTGCGCCAAATCCTTGAAGCCGGCGCGCGGGCATCGGATCTCACCCGGCAGTTATTGGCCTTCTCGCGGCGTCAGATGCTCCAGCCGGAATGGTTGAACATCAACGAGCGGATTATCGGCATCGAGCGCATGTTACGCCGGCTGATTGGCGAGAATATCGCGCTTGTCGTCGATCCCGCGCCGGATCTATGGATCATCAAGGTCGATCCGGGGCAGATCGAACAGGTTGTGTTGAATCTGGCGATCAATGCCCGCGATGCCATGCCCGACGGCGGCGAACTGCGGATTCGCACCACGAATGTGACGATTGGGCCGCAAGGCGACCCACAATTTCCCGATGCCCGCCCGGCAAGCTCGTCTGCCTGGCGGTAAGCGATACCGGCCATGGCATGAATGAAGAAGTGCGGCAGCGTGCCTTCGAGCCGTTCTTCACCACTAAACCAACCGGGAAAGGCACGGGGTTGGGGCTGGCCACCGTCCACGGTATCGTCAGCCAGAGCGGCGGGACGATCAGTTTACGCAGCAGCCCCGGCAGCGGCACACAGTTCAGTATCTTCTTCCCGGCGTCGCCGGAACAACCCACCGGCGATCAGCGCCGCGTGCGGCACGCAATACCGGTCGGTGCGACCATCTTGTTAACCGAAGATGAGGCCCCGCTGCGCGAATTGTTGCTGCGGGTGCTGGTGCGCAACGGCTTTCAGGTGATTACCGCCGCCAACGGCATCGAAGCACTCAAGGCCATGACAACAATGGCGAGCATCGATCTGCTGATCTCCGACGTTGTGATGCCCGGCGGAGTGAGCGGGCCGCAACTCGCCGAAGCATTACGTGTCCGCCAACCTGATCTGCGCGTCCTTTTCATCTCCGGCTACGGCGATAGTGTGCTGATGCGGCAGCAACTCTACGGCACGGCCACGCGCCTGCTCACCAAACCATTCAGCACCGACGAGTTGTTAAGCACGGTTGCCGAGATGTTTCGCGTCGGCACGCCGGGGTAGCGCCACAAAATGTAGCGACGCGACCGCAGCGTCTACCCCAACGTGGGCTTGCCCCGTTCGCCTGCCCTCCTGTATAATGCCAATGGCCGGCGGGGCAGACGCTCCGTCATATTTATGTTGGTTTATGCCTGCGCTTTGCCGGCGCAAGAGGAGTTATGTGATGTTGAATTGGCTACGCCGGGTGTTCGGCGATAGTAGCGATAAAGATGTACGTCAGATCCAGCCGCTGGTTGAGGAGATCAATGAGCTGGAAACCGAATATCAGACGCTGAGCGATGAGGCGCTGCGCGGGAAAACCGTCGAGTTTCGCAGTCGCCTGGCCGAAGGCGAAACCCTTGATGATCTGCTGCCGGAGGCGTTCGCCGCCGTGCGTGAGGCAGCCCGGCGTACGCTCGGTATGCGCCACTTCGATGTGCAGTTAATCGGCGGCATTGTGCTCCATCAGGGCAAAATCGCCGAGATGAAGACCGGTGAAGGTAAAACGCTGGTCGCAACCTTGCCGCTCTACTTGAATGCGCTGGAAGGCAAAGGCGCTCACCTCGTTACCGTGAACGACTATCTGGCGAAAGTCGGCGCAGGCTGGATGGGGCCGGTCTACCACTTCCTGGGTATGACAATCGGCTTTATCGCCCATGATCAGAGCGCGATCTTCGATCCCGATTTCAGCGATCCGAACGCCAATCAGGAGGATCAGCGCCTGGTTCATTGGCGGCCGGTGCATCGCAAAGAAGCCTACGCCGCCGATATCACCTACGGCACGAATAATGAATTCGGCTTCGACTATCTGCGCGACAACATGGCCTATGAGTTGTCGCAGATGGTGCAGCGCCCGCTGCATTATGCGATCGTGGACGAGGTTGACAACATCCTGATCGATGAGGCCCGCACGCCGTTGATCATCTCCGGCCCGGCCCAGAAATCCTCCGATCTGTATCGCCAATTGTCTTCGCTGGTGCGCAATCTGAAGCCCAGTACGATCACGCAGAAGCAGATCAAGGACGAAGGGATGGAGCCGGACGGCGATTTCTTGATCGAGGCCCGCTCGCGCTCGATCACGCTTACCGAGCAGGGGATCGAGAAGCTGGAGCGCTTGCTGCGCATCCCCGAAAACGAGAGTCTCTATGATCCGGAGCACTTCGAAAAGACCGGTTATGTCGAGAATGCGCTCAAGGCCCAGTTTGTCTTCCATCGCGACAAGGATTATATGGTTACCACCGACGGTGAGGTGGTGATTATCGACGAGTTCACCGGCCGCGCAATGGCCGGTCGGCGTTGGAGCGACGGCCTGCATCAGGCGGTTGAGGCCAAGGAAGGCGTGACGATCCGCAATGAGAACGTCACCCTGGCGACGATCACCTTCCAGAATTACTTCCGCATGTACGGCAAGCTCTCCGGTATGACCGGTACGGCCTACACCGAGCGCGAAGAGTTCGCCAAGATCTATAATCTTGAGGTGGTGATCATCCCGACCAACCGGTCGAATGTCCGCGACGATATGCCCGATCAGGTTTATGCAACCGAGAAGGCCAAGTTCGCCGCGATGATCCAGGAAGTGGCCGAGATGACCGAACTTGGCCGGCCGGTGCTGATCGGTACAACCTCGGTTGAGACATCAGAGCGCGTGAGCACGCTGCTCAAGCAGGCCGGGATCAAGCATTCGGTCTTGAATGCCAAGCAGCACGAGCGCGAGGCGTCGATTGTGGCCCAGGCCGGGCGCAAAGGTTCCGTGACGGTCGCCACGAATATGGCCGGCCGCGGTACCGATATTCTGCTGGGCGGCAACCCCGATGGCCTGGTGGATGATATTCTGGCCGAGCGCAAGATCAAGTTCGACGAGGCGATGCCCGAGCAGCAGCGCGAGGCATGGCTGGAGGCCAAACGCATCACCGACATCGAGGGCGCCGAGATACGCGAGCTTGGCGGTTTGCATATCATCGGCACCGAGCGCCACGAAGCCCGCCGGATCGACAATCAGTTGCGCGGTCGCGCCGGTCGCCAGGGCGATCCCGGGTCTTCGCGCTTCTTCCTTTCGCTGGAAGATGAGTTGATGCGCCGCTTCGGCCCGGTCGAGCGGATCAAGGGCCTGATGAATCGCTTTATGGGCGACGATCAGCCGCTTGAGGCCGGCATTCTGAACCGGACGATCGAAGGTGCGCAGAGCCGGGTCGAGGGCTACAACTTCGATATTCGCAAGCACACCGTCGAGTTCGACGATGTGATGAATAAGCAGCGCCATATTATCTACGGCGACCGCCGCCAGATCCTTGACGGCGCCGATATGCGCGAGCGCGTCCTCGATATGATCGCCGAGGAGATCGCGGTACATGTCGATGAGTATGTGCCCGCCGAGGATCAGGAAGCGTGGGATCTTGAAGAATTGCTGCGCCAGTATCGCAAGATCAACCCGATGCTCGCCCCCTCGGTCAGCACCGCCAACCTCGAAGGCAAGAACCGCGAAGAGATCGAGCAGTATCTGCTTGATGAGATGGAAACGGCGTATGCCGAGCGCGAGAAGGCGATCCAGACCGATGTGATGCGCTTCGTCGAGCGACGCATGATGCTTGGCGCAATCGATCGCCAGTGGATCGATTATCTGACCGCGATGGACGAGTTGCGCCAGGGGATCACGCTCCAGGCCTTCGCACAGCGCGATCCGCTGGTTGAGTTTAAGCGCCAGTCATTCACGATGTTCGACCAACTCAAGGAGCATATCACCCGCGAGATCGTCTATAACATTATCAACGCGTCGTTCCAGTACGAGGCCTATCTACGGCAGATCGAGGCCGAGCAGGAGCGGCGGCTCGCCACGGCGCAGACCGCAGGCGGCTCGACGGATGTGCAGGAGCAACGGCGCAAGCCCGAGCGCAAAGTGGCGCTGCCTGGTCGCAACGACCTTTGCCCCTGCGGCAGCGGCAAGAAGTTCAAGGATTGCCACCGCGGCCGTGAGGGTGAGATCATGCATCTACTCCAGGGCAATCCCCAGGGCGCGGCCGCAGCCCAACCGGCCCAAGGCAAGGTGGTGGTCACGACACGCAACCCGGCCCGCGAGGCGGCGATCGCCGCCGAGCCGAGAAGATTCGCCGCGCAACCAGCGACCAGACTGCGGCAGCCGCCAATCAGGATACGCCGAAGCGCGGGCGTAATGCCACCGGCGGAGTACCGCGCGGCAAGAAGAAGTAACTTTTCCACACTGATCGGCCCGTACTTCCTAGCCCCCACTTCCGCAGATGGTGTCTGCGGAAGTGGGGGCGTTGATAATGTACAGATCTTTACGTAGTTATGGATTTATAACCTCGCCTTATCACACTCAGATCTGCGCCACGACCTCGGCGGATCCGCCGTTCCAGCAAGCAAAAACGTCATCGCCTTCAGCCACTGCCGCACATCACTGCCGGTTGACAGGCTCGCTACGCTGTTAGTAGGACGTGTGGTTTCCAAGTTTGATACCGTGCGATTGCCCGACACTTCGCGCACTGGAGCGCATCGGCTCACATCCCGCTCAGTATCCACAGGCTCCACTGCGCCGGTAACGGCATTTCGACAGCGCATCTGTGGAGGTATGTATGAGCGATGATCACTTTGTGCAGCGGATCGCGAAGTTCGGCACGTATGATGCCTGGCTTTTCGACCTGGACGGCGTGATTACCGGGACGAGCATGTTGCATGCCGCCGCCTGGCAGCAGATGTTCAACAGCTTCCTCAGCGCCTGGGCTCAACGCAGCCGGGCGCCATTTCAGCCCTTCGAGATCAACCCTGATTATTATCGCTATGTGGACGGCAAGCCGCGCTACGAGGGCGTCGCCGCCTTTTTGCAATCGCGCAACATTATCGTCGCCCGCGGTAAACCGAGCGATTCGCCCGCCCTGGAGACGATCTGCGGCCTGGGCAATCGCAAGAATCACACCTTCAACGAATTGCTGCACCGCCAGGGCGCCAATGTCTATCCCGACAGCATCAACTTGCTCACGCAGCTTCGTCGAGCCGGCCACGCAATCGCCGTCGTCACCTCAAGCCGGAATTGTGCAACTGTGCTCAAGAGCGCCGGACTGGACACGATGTTCGACACGCAGATCGACGGCATCAGCGCCGCCGCCGAAGGACTGGCCGGGAAACCGGCCCCCGATACATTTCTCGCAGCGGCCCAACAGCTTGGTGTAGCAGCAGAACAATGTGTCGTGATCGAAGATGCCGTTGCCGGCGTACAAGCCGGACGCAACGGCGGCTTCGGCCTGGTGATCGGCGTTGCGCGCAATTGTGAACCTGAACTGCTGCGGGCCGGCGGCGCCGATCTTGTGGTCGCGAATCTGAATGAACTTGAACTGAACTAAAGGGTAGCCGTTATGCCGAATGTGATTGCACATCTGCCTCACGCCCTCACCCATCAACTCCTGCACCACGGCCCGATCCCGTCCGCTGACCACACAAACCGGGCAGCGGGCGGCGAGTTCGCGCACCGTCTCGCGCATCTCCGGCGCGATCAGCGCATCCTCGGGCCGATCGACAATCGGTGTCAGGGTGCCGTCGTAATCGAGGAAGACCGCCGGTTGTTTGCCGGCCATGCGCGCCCGCAGATCGGAGCTATGGGCCTGAAACGCGAATGATCCCGAAGTGGGCAATCGTACCACCGAAAAGGAGCTTTTGCCGGATAGCACGATCAGTTTTGTGTTGTGAGGAAATAAGAAACAGGAGACAAGAGACAGGGGAACTGTAGCGACGCATCGGGGGTAGAGACACAAGATTTTGCATCTCTCCCCCCTGTATCCGGTTACCTAAAGCTTAACCACCGACTTCAGTGCATCGACGCGATCCAGCCGTTCCCACGGCAGATCAACATCGGTGCGCCCGAAATGGCCGCCGGACGCCGTCTGGCGGAAGATCGGCCGGCGCAGGTCGAGATCGCGGATAATGGCGCCAGGCCGCAGATCGAAGACCTCATTGACGGCCTTGATAATCGCCTCATCGGCGACATGGCCGGTGCCGAAGGTCTCCACACTGATCGAGAGCGGGCGCGCGACCCCGATCGCATAGCTGAGTTGCAACTCACAGCGGTCGGCCAGGCCGGCGGCGACAATATTCTTCGCCACCCAGCGCGCGGCATAGGCCGCACTACGATCGACCTTGCTGCTATCTTTGCCGCTGAATGCACCACCGCCGTGGCGAGCCACGCCGCCATAAGTATCGACAATGATCTTGCGCCCGGTCAGGCCGCTGTCGCCCATCGGGCCACCGATCACAAAGCGCCCGGTTGGGTTGACGAAGTACTTTGTCTTGTCATCGAGCCACGCGCCGGGGATCTCGGCGCGCATAATCTCCTCGATCACATCCTCACGGATCTGATCGGGGCTAACATCGGGCGCGTGCTGCGTACTCATCAGCACCGTATCGACACGCACCGGCTTGCCGTAGCTATACTCCACCGTCACCTGGCTTTTGGCGTCGGGCCGCAAGTAAGGCAGCGTACCGTTTTTGCGCACTGCCTCCTGGCGGCGGATCAGCCGGTGGGCCAGCGCAATCGAGGCCGGCATCAACTCGGGCGTCTCGTTGCAGGCAAACCCGAACATCATGCCCTGGTCGCCGGCGCCGACCGCCTCGATCTCATCCTCGCTCATCTCGCCGCTCTTCGCTTCGAGCGCCTTATCGACACCCATCGCAATATCGGGCGACTGACCGTGGATCGCGACCATCACACCACAGGTATCGGCGTCGAAGCCGAAACTCGCATCGACATAGCCGATCTCCTTAACCGTCGTGCGCACAATCTCTTCGACCGGGATGTAGCCCTTCTCGTAGGTTACCTCGCCGAGCACCACAATCAAGCCGGTGGTGGTCGCAGTCTCCACCGCCACGCGGGCGCGCGGGTCGTGGGTGAGGAAGGCGTCGAGTATCGCATCGCTGATCTGATCACACATCTTGTCCGGATGGCCGGCGCTCACCGACTCGCTCGTAAAGACGAACTTCGGCGATTTCATGAAAGTGGTTGACATGAGTTTCTCTCTGCAAAGGGCGAAGCAACGGCATGTCGTTGCTTCGCCCTTACTACGTGAGCTTTTCCTACGTGCCTTCTTGCCAACTGTTCAGGTAAAGTTCCTGCTCGGGCGTCAGGATATCGATGCCGATCCCCATGGCCTTGAGCTTGAGCGCCGCAATCTCGCGATCGACTTCCTTCGGCAGCGCATGCACCGCCACCGACAACTGGCCCTGGTTCTTCAGCAGGAACTCGCCGGCCAGCGCCTGGTTTGCGAAGCTCATATCCATCACCGCACTCGGATGGCCCTCGGCGCTGGCCAGATTGATCAGCCGGCCTTCACCCAGCAGGTTGATCTTGCGGCCATCGCCCAGCACATACTGATCGACAAAGGCCCGCGGCTGGCGCTTGTCGCTCGCCATCTTCTCCAGCGCCGGGATGTTGATCTCGACATTGAAGTGACCCGAGTTGGCGATCACCACACCATCTTTCGCCAGAGCAAAAGTGTTGGCGTCGATCACATGCTTGTTGCCGGTCGCACTGACGATGAAGTCGGCCATTGGTGCGGCCTGCTCCATCGGCATCACTCGGAAGCCGTCCATCACCGCCTCAAGCGCCTTGATCGGATCGATCTCGGTCACAATCACATTGGCGCCCATGCCGCGAGCGCGCTCGGCGATACCACGCGAACACCAGCCATACCCGGCCACCACAAAGGTCTTGCCGGCCAGCAGAATGTTGGTCGCCCGGATCAGGCCGTCGAGGGTGCTCTGGCCGGTGCCGTAGCGATTGTCGAACAGGTGCTTGGTATCGCTGTCATTCACCGCGATCACCGGGAAGGGCAACACACCGTCGGCAGCCATTGCCTTCAGGCGAATCACCCCGGTGGTGGTCTCCTCGGTGCTGCCGATCATTTGCGCGATCAGATCCTTGCGATCCTTGAGAATACCGCTCACCAGGTCGGCGCCGTCGTCCATCGTGATCTGCGGGTTGTGATCGAGCGCAGCCTTGATGTGCTGATAGTACACCTCGTTGCTCTCACCCTTGATCGCATAGACCGGGATCTCCTCGAATTGCACCAGCGCCGCCGCCACGTCGTCCTGGGTGCTCAGCGGGTTCGAGGCAACCAGCACCACATCGGCGCCGGCGGCCGACAGCGCCCGCATCAGGTTTCCGGTCTCGGTCGTCACATGCAGACAGGCACTGACGCGGACACCCTTCAACGGCCGCTCCTTCTCGAAGCGCTCCTTGATCAGGCGCAGGACCGGCATCTCCTGCTCGGCCCAATCCATGCGCTTGCGGCCCTGATCGGCCAGACTCAGATCCTTGACATCGTAATTTGCGGTCATTGTGCAAATACTCCCGTGTGAGAGGCGGCACGTTGCCACCATCGCGATGAGTGCCTCGCAAGACACTCGCTTCATGCCGCCCCTTTCGCGCGGGGAGGTGGCGGATTGGTGGTGTGGTGAATGCTTGGCTGCGCCAAACATTCACCACACCGGATTAGCCTTGATTGACAGAAACGACGCGCCCCTCGGCAGCACTTTGCAGCAGCGCCTCGATCGTCGCAAGGTTATCCAACGTCTCGATCAGCGGCATCTCCGGCAGGCCGTGATCGCCATGGCCGGCGGATACGAGCGCCGCGAACCCTTCGGCCTCCAGGCGAAAATGCTCAACCGGCGCGATTGTGATCGATTCGACCGCATCCTGGGCGGCGCCACGCACCAGGCGGATCGTCGTCGGGCGATCGGCCGGAATCGTAAACACCGCATCAACCTCGATGATTCCGTCGTCACCGACCACCTGCAACTGATGATGGCGCGCCGACTCCAGGCTACAGGCGATCTGCGCAATCGCGCCGCTCGGGTACTCAAGCGTACCCATCAACGTACTATCGACGCCGGAGAACGCAAGCTGTGCCGCAGCAAATGCCCGCCGGGGCCGCTCACCCACCGCCAGGCGCGCCGCATTCACACAGTAACAGCCGACATCCATCAGTGCGCCGCCGGCAAGTTCGGCCGAGAGCCGGACATTATTCGCGCCGTCGCGCACCAGAAAGCTGAACGAGGCCCGCACCTGCTTCACCGTGCCGATCACCCCGGACACCAGCAACTCCTGGAGCTTTAAGGTTTGCGGGTGGAAGCGATACATAAATGCTTCCATCAGCCACACGCCATTGGTTCGGGCAGCGGCATACATTGTTTCGGCCTCGGCGGCGCTCACCGCCAGGGGCTTCTCGCAGAGCACATGCTTGCCCGCCTCGGCAGCCTTGATCGACCACTCGGCGTGCAGCGCATTCGGCAGTGCCAGGTAGATGCAACTGAGATCCGGATCGGCCAGCAACTCGGCGTAACTACCGTAGCTACGCGGAATCCCGTATTGCTCGGCAAATGCCGCCGCCTTCACCGGATCTCGGCTCGCCGCCGCAACAATCCGCTCGCTCGACGAGACCGCAACTGCGCCGGCGAACTTGCCCGCGATCCGTCCCGTGCCGATAATGCCCCAGTTCGCCATAAAACCTCAATGACACCTGTTTTGTCGTGTTTTAGCGGCTTTGCCGCCACAACACGACACAAGGATAATTGCTTCCGCTTCGCACTTTGCCTTTTGCAGTAGCTACCCTGCCAGATCCACCCCGAACGCCTCGCGGTAGCGCGACGCAAACTCATTCGACATGAACCGATGCTCCTGGCAACCGCGCTCCTCAATTGCATACGCCGCCGTCAACGCCGCGATCCGGCCCGTCACATCAAGCGGCAGATCACGGGCGATCCCAAAGGCCAGCCCGGCCAGATACGCATCGCCGGCACCGGTCGGATCGAGCACCTCGCGCACCGGCGCCACCGGGATCTCGGCCGCCAACCGGCCATCGGTATAGAGCGCCGAACCCTGCTCGCCGCGGGTGATCACCGTCAGCGGCACCCGCGCGATCAAATCCTCTTCGCTCATCTCCAGCTTACGCGCCATCATCCCGAACTCGTAATCGTTGCCGACCAGCACCTTTGCGCCGCGCAAGCCAAGCTGAATATGCTCGGCCTCCAAACGCGGCGTCTGTTTGCCGGGATCGAAAATATAGGGCACGCCAAGTTGCTGGCACTCGATCGCAAAGCGCTCGATCGCCTCGGGACTTGTCGGCGACACAAGCACCAGATCCTGGCCGGTCAACCCGCGATTCAGCAGCGTATTGGTGTGATCGTGGCCCATTGCGCCGGCATAAAATGCGACGATCTGATTATTCGCCCGGTCGGTGTTGATAAAACACGACGACGTAAACTCGTGCCCGATCACCTGCACCGCCGACGTATCCACGCCCTGCGATTCGAGCCAATTGCGGTAATCGCTAAAATCGTGGCCAACTGTGCCCAGCAACAACGGGCGTTCGCCGAGCAACGCCAGATTGTAGGCGATATTGCCGGCCACCCCGCCGCGCATCTTGCGCATCGAGTCGACCAGAAAGCTGACGGAGAGCATATGGGCCTTCTCCATCAACATATGGTCCTTGAAGTAGCCGGGGAAATCCATAATGTAATCGTAGGCCAGCGAGCCTGTCACGACAATACGCACGTCGTCACTCCTTAGGTTTTGTAAAGCCATATAACGATTGGATCAAGTGCGCCGTGGCGGTGCAGCATTGCAGGGCGCTGAGCGCATCGGCCGGGATGAAGCTGTGCAGCGAAGTCGCATTCGTGATCAGCGAAGCACCGCTAATACGTTCGACATCCACCTGCGCCGCCTCGGCCAACCGGGTTACCAATGCCACAAACCGCTCCGCCAGCATTTCGGGGCGCTCGTGCGCGTTCACCAGCGGATCAGCCGGGATCAACCCCCAGGCCAACCAACCGCCGCGCTCCAAAAATCCGGCCAGCAACCCGGCCGCCGGCAGCATATCGGCGCCATGCTCAAAGGCATCAAACACCAACACCTGAAACGGCAACGGCAGAATATACTCCCACTGCGCGCCGGGGCCGACGATCAAACCGCAACCGACCGGTGCCGCCTCGGCGGCGCGCTGCAACATTTCCGCACCATCGGCCCAATCCAGCGGGCAGAGCGGATTATTCAACGCATCAAGAAACGGCTCATCCAGGCAGATCAACACCTGATCACAGCGCGTTTTCAGCTGATCGGCGATCCAACGCATGCGCAAGCCGGTATGCTGCAACACCATTTCACGTAGCGCCGTATCATAGGCCAGCGGCTTAGCCTGATCATCGCTGAGCAATAAACTCAAACTCACCGGCCCCAGCAACTCGCCCTTCAGCGCCTGAATCTCATCAGCCTCATCCGGATGCGCCAGCAACACATCCAACCCGGTCGCGTACTCGTCGGGCAAGGCGCCAAACACGTCATCGCCGCGCAGATAGGCCAATCCAACCTGCGCAACACCCTGCTCGGCCAGGCTACGCTCAATAAAAACCCGTTCGCGATCGGCATCGATCAAGGCGCCGGGCAAGCCATACGCCGCCTGCGCCACCACCGACTCGCGATAGCTCAATGCCGGCAAACTCGGCCAGGCCGGGATCTCCGGCGTCGCCGCCAGCATGGCCTCAATCGCCTCAGTCGCCGATCGATGCGGCAAACCGCCACGCAACAAGGGCAGGCAGGCAGGCGTCAGCGTAAGCGTCATGGTGAATGCTACGATCCCGACACAATGGCCCGCAGGCCATCGGCGAACGGCGGATAAACCACGCCGCGCTCGGTGATGATCGCCGTCACCAGCGTATGCGGAGTGACATCGAAGGCCGGGTGGGCCGCCGTCACACCCTCGGGCGCGATCGCAACCCCGGCCAGATGCGTCACCTCTTCCGACGAACGCTCCTCGATCGGAATCAGATCGCCGTGGGCCAGGCTCAGGTCGATCGTCGAAGACGGCGCCGCCACATAAAACGGCAGCCCGTGGGCCTGCGCAAGCACCGCAACACTATACGTGCCGATCTTATTCGCCACATCGCCATTGGCCACGATTCGATCCGCGCCGACGATCACACAATCGATCTCGCCGCGCCGCATCATAAAGCCGGCCATATTATCGGTAATCAGAGTCAGGGGAATTCCGGCCTGCTGAAGCTCCCAGGCCGTCAGCCGCGCACCCTGGAGGAAAGGTCGCGTCTCATCAACAAACACATGCACCGCATGGCCGTCGTTGAAAGCGGTTCGAATCGGCGCCAGCGCCGTGCCGTAGCCGGCCGTAGCCAGGCCCCCGGCGTTGCAGTGGGTCAAGACATGGCCGCGTTCCGGGATCAACTCAGCGCCGTGGCGCCCGATCGCGTGGCACATCGCCAGGTCTTCGGCCAGGATCGTGTGGGCCTCATTCAGCACACCCTCACGTACTGCCGCCACACCCGCCGCCGCCAATCCCTGCCCGTACGCCAGCATCCGGCGCGTCGCCCATGCCAGATTCACCGCCGTCGGCCGCTGCGCATCGAGCACGTCCTTCGCCGCCGCAAGCTCATCGAGCAATGCATCAGCCGACGTGGCCGCGCTTTTCTGGGCAACCAGGGCCATGCCATAGGCGGCGGTACAGCCGATCGCCGGCGCACCCCGCACCTGCATACTTTTGATCGCGTGGGCAACCGACTCCAACTCGGTACAATGCAGAATGATCTGCTCGTGCGGCAGGCGACGCTGATCGATCAGGCAAACCGCTGCGTTTTCCCACCAGACCGTCCGTAGTTCATCGCTCATAACAAAAAAAGCCACTCGCTATGCGAGAGGCTTCCCCACTATCATGCCTCTCATCTCTCGGGTGGTACACAATACCACCGGCGCAGGAATTAGCACCGTTCCGAATCAATGCAAAAGGCAAATTCAACATGCAACTGTTCACACTTCAGTACGAGTGTGTTTTTGCATGTTGGCCTTTCCCATTTCCTCCGGCGGTTGCCTGGGCGTCGCAGGGCCAGTCCCTCAGCCCATCTTGATGAGTGATATGACATGCACCGTTTCCGGCGCAACATTGTTGTCGATTATAGCACGGGTACTGTCGAGACGCAAAATCGGGGGCCGTTACGCCGCACGCATCGCCGCCAACGCCGCACCAAGGGCCTCGGTCGCCGGGCCGCCGCCCTGGGCCTGGATGCGCTCCGCCACACCCACCCGGTCTACTGCCCGGTGCGGACCCCCGCCGAGGTCGGCGAGAACTTCGACCTCATCACCTACGAGAAGGGCGCCTCGGTGGTGCGCATGATCGAGCGCTTCCTCGGGGCGGAGACCTTCCGCGAGGCGTACGCCGCTACATCCGCGCTGAAGAAGCGCTCGTGCCCAGCGCCATCTTCGCCGAGATTGTTCATTTGCCCGAGGGACGCATCGGCAACGTGCTGCTTCGTCCGGTGCTGCGCGATCACGAGATTCCCTACCTTGGCCGCCCGAGCGCCTCGCCGGAGCGGCAGATCCCGATCAGCGATTTGCGGATCTCGGTCGAGGGGGAGCGGGTGGTGCTGCGCTCGCAAGC
>JAAUQO010000208.1 GCA_012032775.1 Oscillochloris sp.
CGGATGCTTCCTGGGCGGGTTCGTGGACGCATTCCCATTGAGAATGCGATCGGCTCCCACCTGCTGCACGACCTGTTCGAGAATCGTACGGCTCCCCAGCAGTTCGACGATGGTGTTCAGCTCCTCCTCGCGACCAGTTGACCCCGGATTCTTCGAGGCACCTGAGTCGACTCTGACAGTCTCGGCGCTGCTGCGAACAAGCAGCCGCGCCGCGATTGCCATCGACGGCATAATGGCCGAGTGCCGTCCAGTGATCGGAGGCGTAGCCGGCCTCTTCGCGCAGTTCGCGCTGCGCCGTAGCCAATGCGTCCTCGCCTGCTTCCAGGTAGCCGCCAACCGGCGCAAGGCTGATCCCCGCGACGGCGTACTTTGTCTGGCGGAACAAGACAAACTCGCCCGCCGCTGTTATCGCCGCCACATTGATGTAATCGGGCGTGATGATCCACTGCCAGTTATCGATCACCCGTCCGTCGGGCAACCCGACGCGATGACGCTCGATTTTGAGATAAGGCGGATTATCGAGAACCGTCTCGCGTGAGAGAATATTCCAGTCAGGCATATGTTTCGTCCAGTTGCCAGATCTCCGGCGTAGTGGCGCCGACAGGTTCGGACTCGTGCTGGTAGATCTGCAAGCGCTCCGGATCAACCGCCGGTGCGGCGTCGAGCAACCGCAATACACTGTTGCGGTTCGCCAGGATGTGGCCGATGAGCCAGTTCATGCAATTGGCGCGTACCGGCAATTGCGCCAGACTGTCGGCATGACTGAGTCCTTTCGTCTGCGTCTTCACGATCTGTACATTGCGTTCGTAATTGTCGATAATCGTTTGTGCAGTGATTATGGTTATACTCCTCGCTCAGAATGCTACAAACGGCTCGAATCCGATTTCAGCGCCGAGTTGTACCAGAAACGCGCGCAGGAACGCGGTTCGTTGCGCAGCTTCGGCGCGACCGGCGGCGGTATGCATGCGATCGGCCAGATGCAAGAGCTTGGTGTAAAAATGGTCGATCGACGCGGTCATGTCGTCGGCGGGGCGCTCGATCGGAAACGGCTCGTCCGGATGGTAGAGCGGCCGGCCCATCGCGGCGCCCAGCATCAGCGTGCGGGCCAGGCCCACCGCACCCAGGGCATCGAGCCGATCGGCGTCCTGAACCACTTGTGCTTCCAGGGTTTGCGGCGCGATCCCGGCACTGAAGCTATGGGCCTCGATCGCGTGGGCCACTGCCGCAAGCCGCTCGCCGGGATAGTCGATGCCGCTCAGAAAACGAGTCGCCGCGGCGGCAGCCATCCGTGATGCCTGGCTGCGCAACGGCGAATCCTTCGGCACTATCACACAATCGTGCAGCCAGGCGCCGGCAGCACCACCATTCGATCGGCGTTTTCGAGGGTGGCCAACCGGCGTGCATTTGTCACGACCCGTCGAATATGCTCGTGATCATGGGCCGGATCAGCGCCTGATCTAGCGACAAACTCGGCGCAGCGAACTTCCAATGTATCAAGATCAATCATAGGTTGAATTATACCCGCAGATAGCCGCCTGCGATGTTTGCGACTCAAAGATCAGCGCAAAAAGGTGGTATCCTACAATTGTTATGGCGCAGTCAGCAAAATCGCTCACTCCCAACCAATCGGGCGCAACCACCTGGCGCGCTGCTATGCGGCGGATCTTGCCGGAGGGCAGCGCTTTTTTTATTCTGACCATTGCAGTCGGTTTGATCAGCGGCCTCGGTGCGACCGGATTTCATTTTTTGATCGAAGGCACTCATCTGCTGCTGGTTGAAGGAGCGTTGCATACATTTGCCCCCTGGCATCTGGCCCTTGGCCCGATCGCCGGCGCATTGATTGCAGTGGGTTTGACGCACTGGTTTGCGCCGAACGATCAGAGCCACGGCACCTCGGCGGTAATGGAGTCGGTGGCTCTGCGGGGCGGGCGACTGGCGGCACGCCCGCTGTTGGTGAAGAGTTCCGCCGCCGGGATTCTGATCGGCGCCGGCGGTTCGGTGGGGCCGGAAGATCCCAGTGTGCAGATCGGTGCGGTGATTGGCTCCAGCCTGGGCCAGCGGCTGCGGTTGAGTGAAGCCCGCTTGAAGGCTCTGGTGGCGGCCGGAGTGGCCGGCGCAATTGCGGCGGCATTTAATGCGCCGTTGGCCGGCGTTTTCTTCGCATTAGAGGTGATCGCCGCCGAGTTCTCGACGACATTGCTGGCCCCGGTGGTGCTTGCCGCTGTTGCAGCCTCGGTGGTGGGCCAGGCGATCCTCGGCAGCGAACCGGCGTTCAGTGTCCCCGACTATGCATTGGTGACGCCGGCTCTGGAGATCCCGCTTTATGGCTTGCTCGGCCTGCTGGCTGCCGGCCTGGGGGCTTTCGTGATCCGGGCGATCTTCGCCGGCGAAGCATTGTTCGATCGGCTGCGGCTGCCCTGGCCGGCGCGCGCCTTGCTCGGCGGTGCGCTGGTTGGGCTGATCGCTCTGTTCTACCCCGAAGTGCTCGGCGTCGGTTATCCAACCACCGGCGCCCTGTTAAACGGCGTCGGGCCGGTTGGCCTGGCGCTGGCGCTATTGCTGGCGGCCAAGCTGATCGCGACGGTGATCACGCTCGGCGCAGTGCGGGTTGGCGGCACTTTTGCGCCTTCGTTGGTGTTGGGTGCCATGCTCGGCAGCCTTTATGGCGGCCTGGTTGACCGGATCTTCCCTGCCCTTGCCGCACCGCCCGCTGCCTACGCCCTGGTTGGCGCAGGCGCTGTTTTGACGGCGGTGGTGCGTGCGCCGATCACGGCTGTGCTGCTGGTATTCGAGATCACCAACGACTATCGAATTATTCTGCCGATCATGGCGAGTGTGGTGGTGAGTACCGTGGCTGCCCAGGGGTTGCATCGCGAGTCGATCTACACCGAGCGCCTGGCTCGTCACGGCATTCAGTTGCGCTTCGGGCGCGATATCAATGTGCTGGAGATGGTCTCCGTCGGCGAGGCGATGTCACGCGAGCCGCTGACGGTGCAGCCCGAGTTGCGGCTCAGCGAGCTGGAAGAACTTTTCGATCGCACTCGCCACCATGGTTTACCGGTTGTCCGTGAGCATCGCCTGCTTGGCATGGTGACGATGAGCGATCTGGAGCGGGCACGGCTCGGCCCCGATGGTGAGACCGACGCCGACGGTGCAGTGGCCGAGGTGATGACCACCAACCTGGTGACGGTTTATCCCGACGAAAGCCTGAATACGGCGATGCGCCGCTTTGCCGAGGCCGGCGTAGGCCGGCTGCCGGTGGTCAGTCGCGATGATCCCAAGGAGTTTTTAGGCCTGTTGCGGCGCGATGATGTGATCAAAGCCTATAATCTGGCGGCGCTGCGGCGCACCGAGATGGAGCAGCGGCTCCAGCAGTTACGGGTGCGCAGCCGTAGCGGCGGCCACTTGTTCGAGTTGGAGATCCCCGGCGATAGTCGCGCCGCCGATAGCGCAATCCGCGATCTGGGCCTGCCACGCCCCGCGATCATCACGGCGATTCGGCGCAATGGCCAGCATATTTTGCCCCACGGCGCAACCATGTTGCGGGCCGGTGATCGTATTACACTGTTAACCGACCAGGATCAGGCGGATGAGGTACGGGCTTGTTTCGCTCCCGGCACTGCACCGCCGGTCACACCCGGCACAGTCGCCCTGCGGATTAAGGCCGGCTCCCCGGCGATCGGCAAGCGCGTCGCCGAGTTGGAATTACCGCCGAGCGTCTTGATCATCACACTTTGTCGCAACGCACAAACACGTACCGTTCATGGCGGCACCAGGCTGGAAGCCGACGATGAGGTGACTGTGATGGTGGCCGCTGAAGAACTCTTGGCGCTGGTCAAATTGCTTGCGCCATAATCCCCCGACGAGATCAGGCGGTGGTGGTCGAACGAACTTCGCTCGACCACTTTTTTTTGCCCGAATTGTAATCATGTTGCAGGACAGTGCCTTGAACCACGCTCCGTAGTAATTTTATAGTAGGCACAGCGTCTTCGAATATGTTTACGAGGTACAAGATGACTGATCTGATCGATGAGCCGCAGTTTGTGCCGTATCAGCAATATCTTTCAAGCGTCAAGCTGATTGAGGATTTTGCTGAACAATCACGCTTTTGCTATCAAATTACGCAGCGCTTTATGCAGGAACCTGCTGAAGTGCCGGCGGAAGATGATGTGTTCTCACGTACAGCCGATGTACTCAATACGAGTTGTTTCTTAATGGAATGGATGTTTTTCGAAGCATTCCTGAAAAACACGATCTATGTATTGTTGCATCAATATCCGAATAAGCTCGCCGCAAATTCGCCCGACATGCTGCTGAACTATCGTGAGATCAGCCAGGCAACGCATGCATTCAGTGCCATCGATCAACTGCGGAATCAGTTGATCATTGGTGAAATTGAGCGTTCGGAGTTGCACAGCCAGTCGATTCATGGCTTGATCGACTATGTACGGCGGGTGTTTCGCTTTCAGTTGAACCCTTACGAAATCGAGTATCTGTACAAAGGCCAGAAGAACACCACCAGCCCGCGTGACCTCGACGATATTCGGGCGATGCACAAGTCGATCACGGCTGATATGATTGTCGAGGGCGACCCGAGCGGTATTCCGGGTTTCCCAGGCATCCATCAGCACCGTGCGACGATCAACGAAGATGCGTATTTGCGCGCCAAGGCGATCTTGAATACGACTGCCGCCACAATCGCCGACGTGATTGTGAATAATTGGTACGATCCGGATTGATTCAGTCGGACGACGTTGAACAGCATTGTTTGGGGCTCTGTTCAACGTCGCTCTGATGGCTCTGATCGTGTCCTTCGTGGCCCCCTACCCGTCCCCGACTCCTGTCTCCTTATAGTAGTGAGCACAACGCTTGAGCCTGATCGCGGAGCGTATATCTGACTGACGAGCCGCGCGGCAGCGCGGTCAGGCATGACGCATCAGGCAGCTTGCTATAGCCCTGCCGAAACACAACGCTTCTTCAACCGCTTCGGCGTACTCGATCAGGGGCTTGCCGGTCGCTTTTTTGTAGCTGATCAGCCACACACCCTGGACGCGGGCATGATTCGCTGCGAGCCAGGCGCGCCACTCTTCACGACTCAGCGCATGGATCGCGTTCTCAGGTGCTTCCGGCATCAACTCCTCCTCGGGGTTACCCGGCTTCAGTCGCAGCCGTCGCCTGCGCGCGCCCAACCCCCAGCAGCACATACAGCCCGGCGCCGGCGAGCCGCAGTACACCGGCGACGATCAAGGCGAACGGCAGGCCGAATGCATCGGCAAGCAGTGTGCCCACCAGCGGCATGATAAACAGCGCCAGGTTTTGCAGCGTCTGATAAACACCCACATAGGTGGCCTGGCGGTCGGTGGGAATGCTGCTTAGCACCAGGTCGAAATTGACCAGATCGTTTCCGGCCACAAAAAAGCCGACCAATCCGGCAAACACCGCCAACAACACGACCGAGCCGGTGGTTGCAGCGGCGATTGGGTAGAGCGCGATCCCGAAACTTGTGGCGATCAAGACCCCGCCGATGCCGATTTTTCGTACCGCCCGCGACCAGAGATAATAGGCGACCAGCAGCACTGCGCTGTTGGCGGTGGTGATAATCCCGATCCAGGCATCGCTGGCCTGCACCACATTCACCCAGTAGAGCGGGAAAAGCGGGATTGCCATCGCAACCCCGGAACGAAACACAAAGGAACTGCCGGCGAAGCGGGCGAAGGCCGGGTGATCGGCGAACGCGCCCCATGCGGCCCTGGCCCGCACCTGCAACGGCACCTTTAATTGCGGCGCGGCCGAAACCGTATTGTCGGGCAGTTCGATCGAACGCGAGAAGATAAAACTCAAAAGGCCGCCGACAAACGAGCCGATAAACACCAACTGGTAGTTCAGCGGAAAGACAATCCGATCGAGAATCTGGCCGACCGTCGCCACGGTGATCGCGGTAACTGCGCCAAGACTCGACCAGCGCAGACTCATCACATAAAAGCGGCGCTTTGGTCCGGCAACGCCGCCCATCACCACGGTGAAAGCCACATTCACAAAGGTAGCCGGGATCGTCACCAGCGCCCAGATCCCGATCACCGTCCAGGGAACCGCCTCCAGTGGAATAAAAAACGGCAGGAACCCGAAGAACGCATACGACCAGAGCACCCAGACGCGCATACCCGAATACCAGGGCACGATGTTGCGTTGGCGCTCCAGAAAGCGCCCGATCGGCACACCAAATAATGCGCCGGCCAGCGCAGGCAACGACGTGATCAGCCCGACAAGCAGGCTTGATGCACCCAGGCGGGCCAGAAATACCGAGAGAAATGTACCGACGCCGGTCACAATCCCGACGCCGATGCCGTCGATCAATACATTCCGGATATTGCGCTCAGCCGTGGTTTGCGGGCGCAATAACGCTCGCACCTCGGCGCGCGGAAACCGTCCTCGCATCGCGGCGATCTCCAAACCTATTCAGGTACCTGTTCGCCGGCGCTGATTCGTACCGGAAGGATATTCTCGCGCGGCGGCAGCGGGCATGTCGTATACTCGGAAAAGGCGCAGGGCGGATTAAAGGCCCGGTTAAAATCCAGATCGACCATACCATCGTGTGGCGCGTTTAGCACCAGAAACCGTGCCGCACCATAGGTTTCAACGCCGGCGGTTGCATCGCGAAAAACAATTCGCAGCCGATCATCCCCGGCTTCAAAAACCGTCAGTTGGTGCTGCTGATCGGCGATGCTGAACTGCACCTGCCCCGGACTCACATCCTCGTGCGATCGCCGAGGATATCTTCGTAGCTGATCGTGCGCGGCTGATCGAAGGCGATAAACGTCGCTTGCAGCCGGAAGCGCGGATCGATCGGGAACCAGCGCCGGCCGCTGAAATGGTGGCGGGCCGGATTCTGCGGATCGCGCAGTCGGACGCCGAGCCGCTCGCCGCGTGCCAGCACAAGCAGTGCGATCCGACCGATCTGTACCAGATCCGGTTCGTCTTCCTGATCACTGAACAATGGCCGATCCGGAATCGGCCCGTCGTTCACGCGCACCTCGGCGCCGGCTGCCGGTTTGATAAACACCTGATCGCCGTTGCGGATCAGGGTTGCGACCAGTGGCGGGGCAGCGTCGGCCGGCAGCACCACGGTGCAGGCCGGATCGCTTCCAATAGTGCTTGTACCTTCCGGCAACCAGTGAAGTCCGATCAGCGTGAGCCAGCCGTCTTCGGCGCGTAGCCGCTCATCAAGCATCTGCCGCCATGCAAGCAGTTCATCATCGTATGTGTTACTCACAGCAACCTCTCTGCCTTTGGGATCGTTATGACCACATGCCGCAGGCGCGCCGACTATGGCATCCATCTCACGATTCATTCTCAGTCAGTGCCGTTAAGCCGGCCCGATAGTTGGGAAAGCGCAGTTTCAGCCCTAGCTCGTCGTGCATGCGCCGGTTGGCGATCCGGTGCGAAACCTGGGCCATTGTGGTTAGATCGGCTGGTAACGGCGCCGGACGACCGCGCAGCCGGGCGCCGGTATTCGCGGCAAACACCAGCATCCGGGCCGCAAACACCGGAATTGACGGCGGCGGTGGCGCACCAAGTTGCTGGGCCAGAAATGTGTAAAATTCGCGCACCGTCGCCGGCTCATCGTCAACCAGGTTATAGATCCGACCGGCCCGGCCGCGCTCGGCAACCGCGATCAGCGCCTGGATCGCATCATCGATCTGAATACTGCTGGTGTAGCCGTGTCCGCCGCCGATCAGTGGAAAGCGCCCGCGTCGCACCTGTTCGATCATCAGTGCCGGTGCAGCCGGGCCATACACGGCGCCGATGCGTGCGATCCGTACCGGCAGGCCCCGTTCGGCATGGGCGTTCAGGAAATACTGTTCGGCGGCATGTTTCGAGCGGGCGTAGGCGAATGCGGGCTGCGGCGGCGTCGCTTCGTCGAGTTGCTGCGGGCCGCTTGGGTAAAGTGCGCCGGAACTGGCGAAGATCAGCGCCTGGAGTTGTGGTTGCGCGATGCAGGCCGCGCTCAACGCCTCGGCGGCCCGTAGCGCCGACTGCTCAAGCTCGTTGCGCCGGCCAAACGGCGAGCCGGCCAGATGATAAACCGTCGTCACACCATCAAGGGCCGCCCGCACAATCGCCTGGTCGGTCACATCGGCGACAATCGCCTTTACACCCTGTGTAGCCAGATCGGCCAGACCCTCGCGCCGGCGATCGATCCCGCGAACCGTGTCGCCGCGGGCCAGCAATGTCGCGGCCAGCCGCCGACCGATATAGCCGCCGATCCCTGTAATCAGTACCGTCATAGCTTATGCCAACATTTGCAAGATCGTCCTACGCACATGCAACCAGGCCGCTGTAGCGACGGCAACCGGCTCAAAATGTGCGGCATTGGGCACAACCGTGATCGTTGTCGGATCACCGGCGGCCTGGGCCTGGGCTACAAAGCGCTTGACATAATTCGCAGGCACAATTGCATCTTCGGCCCCAACAATATGGTGGTGCGGGATGCCGAGCGGCAGCAGCGCCGCCGGCGAAGCCCAGGCATAGTTACGGGGATCGGCGGCAACGAGATCACGACATGCGGTGCCGCAGAGTTGTTCTGCGGCGCCGGCAGCCAGATCGCCGATTGCGGCCAGGGCGACGACGGCCCGTAGCGGCAATGGATCAGGCGTAAACAATGGCGCATCGCTGCTCAGCCGGTGCCGCGCCGCCAGCCAGAGCGCCAGGTGGCCGCCTGCCGAGTGGCCGACAGCGGCCACCCGCGCGAGATCCAGATGATACGATTCCGCCAGCGTAGCGAGCCGATCGGCCGCTGCCGCCGCATCGTGGAAGGTCGCAGGCCAGCCGCCCGCACCGCCAAGCCGGCGATATTCGATACTCCAGACTGCCACGCCGGCGGCGCGTAGATCGGCACCGAGCGCACCAAGCGGCGCCAGATCATAGCGTTGCTGCCAGCAACCGCCGTGAATCAACAGCACGACCGGATGCGGCCCGGCGCCGGCGGGTAGATACAGATCGGCGAACTGATCGGCGGATTCACCATAGCGAATCCGCCGATCGGCGGCAACGACAGGCTGGGCCAGATATGTCTCAACAGTATACATAATGTGTCTTGCAGGCTCGATCGTTGGGCCTGGAAGCAATCGCTGCGGCACATAGCCATCAGTGTACCACAAGCGCTCCGACAAACGATGATTCGGGCTTCAACATTTACACTTTCCGCGCTTGAAGGGCGAAATAGTTCACAGAGCAGCGATCTTCTGCTATACTGTGTCAGAGATTCGGAAAGAAAAACACCGCACTATTTTGACGAAGGAGCATCATATGGTCGTCGTCCGTATCGCAGCTGTCGCGCTGCTTACCGCGCTGCTGATCATGTTGCCGGACGCCGCAACAGCTCAGGGTACTGCTGCCGTTTCCGGGACGATCACCTATACGGCGCGTTCATTGCTCCCGGCCAACGCAATTGTGACGGTGCAGATCGCCGAGATATCTTCGGCGTATCCGGTGCCGCGCGTGATCACCGAGCAGAAGTTCAGCACCAACGGCGCCCAGGTGCCGTTCCGCTTCAGTGTGCCCTATGATCCCGCCCGGATCAATCCAAACAGCAGGTATACCTTGCAGGGGAACATCACATCCGGCAACACGGTTCTTTTCACAACGGCCGCAACAATCCCGGTGATCACGCAAGGTAATCCGATCGCGAATGTGACGATGTTGATGTATCCGGCCTCCAGCGGCGATCTTCCCAACAGCAGCAGCGGAACCGGATTGCTGGCCCTCGCCGGCCTGCTTATCATTGGCTTCGGGCTCGTACGGTTGGTCCGTATGCGTGTGATCAAAGCCGAATAGCGCCGGCGCGCCGTACCTCTTCTCCCCAACTGGAGCGCCCAATGTTCGGGCGCGTAACTGCGAGGCAGCACGATGACGATTACCGATCGCATGCTTACCGGTGCAATTGCCAACAACCCAGCCAACTATAACGGTGAAGGTGAGTGGCGTTATTCGATCCCGCATCGCGCACTGTATTTCACGAAAGCCACTGAACCCGACCCACGCGATAATGAGCCATGGTTCGCGATTCCCTCGCTGAATCCCGACGGATCGCGCCGGATGGAGTTCGCATTTCGGGCTTTTATCGCCCGGCGCTGGCTGCCTTCGCGGGTTACGGATCTCGAACGGTTCGCCGAGAAACGCGGCTGGCACCTGGCGATGGAATTGAAGTACGGCGGCGGCGCCCTCGAAGATAAAGAGGCTGAAGAGTGGCAGTATGTCGTTAACCGCGAACTGCGCCGCCTGGCCACGCAGGTGCGCGAAAAGATCGCCGAACTTGAAGGGGTTGCCCACTAGAATGTCGGTAGAGTATTTGTATTGTGATGCGGCGCAGCGAAGCTGCGCCGCATCACAACAACAGAATCCTTACGGGCCGGCGGCCCGAAACGCCCACAAATCCGATTACGCTACCGACGTTCTAGAACGGCCGCATTCGCTGCAGATTGTG
>JAAUQO010000209.1 GCA_012032775.1 Oscillochloris sp.
TCCAACGGCAGCGAGCCGTGGCGGCACATCGTAGCGCGGCGCCTTGGCCCAGGTATACTTGCCCAACTTCTCGGCCTCGGCCGGATCGAGCGGATCGGTCACGCCATCGAAGGGATGGTGAGAGCCGGAACCGCGAAAGAACGAATAGGTGTGATCCTCGCGCACCCGCGCCTGGTCGAAGTCGTGATACTCACTGCCGTCGTAGATGCCGGAACGAACGATCAGCGCGCCGTTGCGGCCCTCGATCGTCGGGTTGGTATAAAGTTCCGGCTGCATGTAGGTGCCCATTGCCAGGTACGAACCGACGCCGCCGCCGAACTTATCCAGGCCGGTGGCCATACAGAAGCGGATGAACAACGCGCAGTCGGAGTTGCGTTGGCTCTCGTTCTCATCCATCCATGCCAGCACATCATTCCAGGTCTTATTCTCCATCCAGCGATCGACCGAACAGCCGAGCCAGACCTTCTCCAGCCAGTTGTCCTTCCACTCCTCCAGGATCGCGATCGAGCGCGTGATATCGGAGAGCGTGGGCGCGCACATCACACCGCCGGGGATCATGAATGACGAGTGGGGCCACTGGCCGCCGAAGATCGCATACACCTCAACCGGCTTGGCCGAAAGCGTAACGCCGGGTTCGTAACTCGTGCCGACAAAGGGCGTCCAGCGGCGCACGACTTCATCATACTCGGGCGCCTGGGCGTAACTCTTGCGCACCAGATCGTGGGCAAAGAGGGCATAATACCAGCGCGGGATCGATTGCAGTGTCTCGCATGCCTGGGCGATATTGCGCACCAGAAACGCATTTGGCGGCACCGTCGTACGCCAGGCGGTATCGAGCGCATGTACGGCCTTATACAGATGGCTACCGCCGCAGATCCCACAGATACGCGGCGTGACAATCAGGCCCGCCTGTGGATCTTTACCCTTCAGAATAATCTCGAAGCCGCGAAACATCCCGGCGTGGGTCCAGGCATCCACCACGGTTCCGTCATCCACCACCAGATTTACATCAAGGTCGCCCTCGACCCGGCCCAACGGGCTAATATGTAGATCGACTTTGCCTCCCCGTTGGGAAGCAACCACTGTCGGCTCCATACATCACTCCTTAAAGTTTTGGTGATGATACGTTGCGGCTTCGCCAAAACGAACCATCACCAAAAAAGCACCCTACACCACAAACATATCTTCCTTGGACCAATCGGGGGCGGCGATGCGGGCGGCGGCGGCCAGCGCCATATAGCTGATCGGGTCGGTGCCGGTGGGGATATCCTTGGGGATCGTGCCGCTGATCTTCTGGGTCTTGAAAACCGTGCCGGGGGCAAGGTCGTAGAACGGAAACTCGGGCTCGGTACAGCCGGTGCAGGGCATGCCGGCGCGGGTTTTGCTGGATTGGCGGTTCCAAAGGATGCGATTACAGGGCGAGTGGGTCATCGGGCCACGGCAACCATACTCATAGAAGAGACAGCCGGTGCGCGTGCCCTGGCCGAACGAGGGCGGCGACTGCTTGTACTCGAAGAACTGCACGCGGGTACAGCCGGTCTGGGTGAAACTCTTAAAGAAGGTCTGCGGGCGCTGCAACTCATCCAGGGCGATGTCGCCGAGGCGACCGCTCGCAATCGCGACGATAATCTGGGTGATCCAGTCGGGATGGGCCGGGCAACCGGGGATATTGATCACCGGCAGACCGCCCTTGGAGCGCCAGTTTGCGCCCAGAAAGCCGCCCTGATCGCGCTTAAGATACTGCAAGCCAACCGAGTCGGTCGGGTTTGGCGTCGTAGCCGGGATCCCGCCCCAGCAGGCGCAATCGCCGATCGCGACCACGAATTGAGCGGCGTTGGCAAGTTCGATCACCCAATCTTTCATCGGGCGATCGGCGAACATGTCGTAACGGCCGGAGCCGTTCGGGCCAAGCATCACCGTGCCTTCATACACGAAGATGTCTACGGGGCGCTTGCCGCTGGCGCAATCACGGAACAACTGCTGCGCCTTGTTGCCGAATTCAACCCCAAGCGAGGGATGCCAGATCACATCGAGCCCAAAATCCGTCACCAGGTCGCAGACACTTGGTTCTTCGGCGTTCAGAAACGACATTGTATTGCCGCTACACGCCCCGCCCTGAAACCACAGCACACTTGCCATCCAGGGGCCTCCTCTTTGTTGCGAGCCATGAGTGAGATACGCGCCGGGTAAGGTCGAAGCATTCGCTACGCAGTGCATACCTTGGAGCAACCTGAAGCCGTATGCCAATGCTTCGCCCTTACATCCCGGTATCTCCTTGCGCTTTCACAGCTTCCAGCCACGCGATCCACTCGTCCATCCCGGCGCCGCTGCGGGCCGACGTGGCGAGGATCGTCACATCGGGGTTGACGGCATGAATATTTGCATCTGCGGCGGCGCGATCGAACTCGACGGCTTCCGCCAGATCGATCTTCGAGATCACCACCGCATTGGCACGATTGAATGTCCCCGGATATTTGAGCGGCTTATCTTCGCCCTCGGTGGATGCCAGCAGCACCACTTTCGCCCGTTCGCCTAAGTCGTACCCGGCCGGGCAGACGAGATTGCCGACGTTCTCGATAAACAGAAAATCCAACTGATCAAGCGCCCAGCCTTGCAGATGGCGCGCCACCAGATCCGATTCCAGGTGACACAGATCGCCGGTTTCGATCTGGCGTACCATTGCGCCGCTCCGGGCCAGGCGCCTGCGTCGTTGTCGGTTGCCAGATCGCCCACCAGCGCCGCAACCCGGTAGCGCTCACTGAGCCGGCGCAATGTCTCTTCCAGCAGACGGGTTTTGCCGGCGCCGGGGCTACTGAGCAGATTCAGCACACACACCCCGGCCTGGGCGAAGGAGGCCCGCAACTCGGCGGCAAGCTGATCGTTCTTGCTCAGGACATTCCGGCGGATTTCAACCAGGCGGGGTTCCATGGGGTTCCTCGATTTCGATCGCCGTCAACAGCAGTTCACGGCCACGCACAATCCGGCTACTCGGCGTATTGCAACGCGGGCAACGAAACATCCGGTTGTCGGGCAGAATCGCTTCGGCGGCGCACGGCTCACAAAAGATCGTCAGCGGCACGTCTTCAATCAGGAGTTGCGCCCCGGCAACCGGCGTGTCCTCGGCGGCGATCCCGAAACTAAACTCCAGCGCATCGCGCACCACACCGGCGAAACTGCCCAACTGCAGATGCACCACCGTAACCCGCGCGGCGCCGTTCTGCCGTGCCGCATTACTTGCAGCCTCAACTAATTGATAGGCGATTGAAAGCTCGTGCATCCCGGTCACTTGCGCTTGTGGCCTGCCCGACACTTGCAAAGCGAACTGCGCGGCAGCGCAATCAAGCATCAGGAATCAGGCATCAAGCCTCCACTTACCTACCGACCGCCCGTCCAAAGCGCCGGCCGAACGCCACCAACAAGGCCAGCACCCGCTGTAACTCGGGATCGTTCAGCGCCATAAGCGCACCGAACACACCGAGCTTACGATCGTCTTTGCTGACGGTCTCGTAGCTTTCGACAAAGGCATCGCCGGCCTGGCCGATCAGGCGCACAGTGTCGGCGTGGAAGACCCCCGAATCGAGCAGGGCGTCGAACTCTTCCGAAGCCACAAACGGCGCAAGCCGCTCGATGATATCGATAAACTGCGGGGCGACCGCGATCAAACGCGGTAGATAGGGTAACAGGCGCGAGACCGACTCAAGCAGCGAGTTGAGATCGCTGCTGCTGGGCGAAAGATCGCGCAGGCTGTCGCGCACATTTTCGGTAATCTGATCGCCGCGGCGCACAAATGCATCGGCGGCACTCACGGCGAACACCAGCAACTCGGAATGCTGAAGCAGGCTGTTCAAGGCGCGCATGGTTTCGGGTTTGCCGAGCAATGTAAGGGTGCGTTGAAATTCGGGCGAATCGGCCAGCGGCAGCAGTCGCTCAAGCAGATCGGCCAACTGTGGAGTCTGGGCGACAAGGCGCGGCACATGCTGCGTATAAACGGAAGTATCCTCGGGCAAGGCGCTCTTGATGTCGGACACACTCTGGGCCAGATTACTGGTGATGCGATCGCCGCGCCGGATCAACCCATCGACCGCACTGACCGAAAATGCCAGTAATTCCGCATTGTCGAGCAGGCTGTGCAGCGCCGCAGCGGTGCGCGGCTCTTCCAACCGCGCTACAAGTTGCTGCAATGTAGCGTGAGAATGAGATCCGTTTGCGATAGCTCCATTGCCGGAGGTAGCACCGTCGCCGTTCGCAGCAGCCATAAACGTCCCCTCTTTCGTACGCCGACATTCGCAGTTCAGCGCACACGATCCAAAGGGTTCCTGTTCAAACCAGGGTATTCGAAAGAACGTCGAATGCCGGTTCTCCCTGATGCGGCATGACGGGGCCGCACGCGAAGAGGTGGGATGATTTGTTTGGGAGTATGAAATTTATGCTATGTAATTATTTGTGCTGGTATTATAGAAAAATTGATAACCAATTGTCAACCATGAAATCGCTGCAAATTATGGATAGTGACTGAACATCAACCGCCGGTTGCGATGCGACAACCGGCGGTGATAGATGTCGTACTTGATGATCGAGCGGATCAGGCAGCCCTGCGGCGTAGCAATGTAATTCCGGCCGCCAGGAACCAGAGCTGAATAGCGGAGGTGGTAACACTGATCAAGGCGCCGATGTCGATGCCGAACATCTCGATCCCGGCGCTAAACAACATTGTCGCCGCGATCAGCCCGAAGCCGCCCACCCAACGCGGCAGCACGCCATTGCGCAGGATCGTGAGCGAAACGGTGATCAGCCAGAGTGCGGCGAACAGATTCACGCCCAAAATCTCGCCGATCGCACCGCCATAGGCGTTCAGCGCCGTAAACGCGGCCACGATCCCGGCCTGCGCCGCTTCACTGCTGCTTGGATCGACATATGCGGCGGCCAACACCGGCATCGGCACCAGCCAGCGAATAATCCCCAGGCTACGGGCCAATGTAGAGACCGCCGCGAACCCGATTCCGATCTGCAACAATGTGCTGTTCTCGCCCCGCCCCGCCAGGCGGCTTGTGAGCAGCGCCACCGGGAAGAACAACACCGAATAGATCAGATAGACGAAGTAACCCAATCGCGAGGCGGCAAGTTGGTCGTGCAGCAGCGGCAACATCACCTCAGCCGGCTCGCTCAGGCTGGCCGGCCAGTTGATCGCATTGCCGAGAATGATGATCGGCACAAAGATCAGCAACGCTTCAACAATCAACAACACCCCTGCGATCCGGGCGAGCGAAGGCGAAACTGCGCTGCGATCCGTCTGGTGAATAGTCTGAGCAGTAAACATTGTCGGTTCCTTTCGGGTGCGATTCCATTATCCGGACACACCATAGAACCTGACACAATGATAGAGTCAAGCCTGCGCAATAATTCGTGCCGATTTAGAATTCGCTTCCGGGCGGGCGGATGCGTTCGATCGCCAGAAAGCCGGCCGCGCAGACCAGCATGAGTAAGCTGCTTGCGGCCAGCGCCTGGGCATAGTTCAATGCGCCGGGCATGCCGAGCAGGCGAAAGATCACCACCGGCAAGGTCGGGGCTTCGGGGCGGGCCAGCAGCAATGTGGCGCCGAACTCGCCCAACGAGACGGTGAATGCGAAGAGCGCGCCCGTAAGGATGGCCGGCGTCAGTTGCGGCAATTCGACCCACAACCATGTGCGCCACGGGCCGGCGCCAAGGGTTGCGGCGGCCTCGCTCTGGCGCGGCGAACGGGCGCGTAAGGCCGGCAACAGGCTGCGGATCACAAACGGCAGCGCCACCAATGCATGCAAGATCGGCAACAGCAGCGGCGAACTACGCAACCAGACCAGGCCGGGTGTGCTGAGCGCCAGGGTATAACCAAAGCCCAATGTCACCGCACTGACGCCGAGCGGCAGCATGAAAAATGCGTCCAACAGCGAACTGCCGACTGCATGCGATCTGCCGAATTCGGCATGCTTGTTCGGCTGCGCAAGCAGATACGCCGCCGGCAGGCCGATCAGCAAGGCAATTCCAGTGGCGGCGAAGGCGATCCGTAGCGAGTTAAAGATCGCTTCGGCCGGTGTGACGAAAAACGCCGAGTTGGTGCGGTTCTCAGCCAGGGCGCTATAGGCCGTGAATGTGAGCGGAAATGCCGCGTCGGAACCGGCTAGCAGCGAACGCACCACCAGGGCCAACAACGGTCCGCCCAGCAACAGCAGGATCAAGCCGCTATTGGCGATCAACAACACCCGTGAGCGCCACGAACGGGCCTTGCGCGCCGTCGCCTGTTGCGGTTGTAGATCCAGCGGAACGGCACTCCGGGCCGATAATCGCGCGTACATCACACTGAGCAACAAACAACAGATCGCCTGAATAAACGCCAGCGTCGCCGCAATATCAAGCCGCAGAAACTGGGCCGTCTGGCGATAAATCTCAACCTCGATCGTCGCCATGCGCGGCCCGCCGAGCAACAGAATCACCCCAAAACTGGTAAACGTAAACAGAAACACCAACAGCGCCGCCGCACCGAGCGCCGGCGCCAGCAACGGCAATGTCACGCGCCACCAGATTTCGACCCGCCGCGCTCCAAGCGTAGCCGCCGCTTCTTCCAGACGCGGATCGAGGTTCGCCAACATGCCGCCGACTAAGCGCAACACAATCGTATAGTTGTAAAATGCATGTGCGATCAAAACCAATCCCAGGCTGCCTTGCAGGCGGATCGGCGGCTGCGCCAGATCGAACAGGCTCTGTAATCCCAGATTGATTAAGCCGCGCGGGCCGAGTAAAGCCCCGAATGCCGCAGCCGTAACCACCGTCGGCAATACGAACGGCACGCCGGCCAATGCCCGCAGCAAGGCCTTGCCGGGGAACTCGTAGCGCGCAAACACATACGCCCCCGGCAAACCGAAGGCCAAGGTCAAGGCTGTCGAGAGCAGTGCCTGCCAGGTGCTAAAGCCCAGCACCCGCCAGGTATAACTGTCGCTCAGGGTTGCACGTACGCCTGCAAACCCCTCGGCAAAACTCAGCCCCAAAATTCGCAGCAGCGGATAAATCAGGAACAGCAGGTAAAAGCCGAGCGGCAGCAAGTACAGCGCCCGGCGCAGCCGGCGAAAGAGTGTTCGTTGCTCGGTCATACCGTTTTTTGTACCGACCGGACACCTTCGTGATCCGGCCGGCACAAAAAATGTTTAGCGCAATACAATTTCGGTCCAGCGCTGAAGCCAGTTCTCGCGTTCGGCCTCGATCGTGACTGCATCAAGGCTGGCTGGCTGCTCCGGCACTTCGGCGAACTGCTGGAATACTTCCGGCAGCGCCACATCGCGATTGGCCGGGTAGACGAACATCTGCAAGGGAATATCGGCCTGGAAGGTCGGCCGCAGCATGAAGTCGATAAACTGCTCGGCCAGTTCGCGCTGCTCGGTGCCCTGCAAAATGCCGACGAACTCGATCTGGCGGAAGCTGCCGCCCGGCACAAACAGATTGGCCGTTGGCGGCTCCGCAAGGGCGCCTTCGCTGAAAAAGACCTCGGCAGCCGGACTGGTGGAGTAACTTACCGCCAGCGGATACGGCCCTGCGCCGCTGCTGCCGCTGAACTGCGTGTAGTACACGTCGGTCCAATCATTACCGACATACACCTCGTTCGCCCGCAACTCAGCCCAGAAATCCTCCCAGGTGTAGTCGCCCTCGCTGCCGAAATGCGCGATTGTGGCGAGCAAAAAGGCCAATCCCGGCGAGGATGTAGCCGGATTCTGAACTGCCAACTTACCGCGCCACTCGGGCTGAGTCAGATCCTCCAACCGGCTCGGCGGCGCCAGACCTGCGGCCGCCAGGGCTTGCGGATCGTAGTTGATCAGCACATAGCCATAATCGACCGGCAGCATGCGATTGGTCGGATCGAGTTGCAATTCCGCAGGAATCGCACTCAGCACCGGCGACTCATACGGCTCCAGGATGTCGGCCTCCAATGCGCGGCTAAGGAACGTATTATCAATGCCGAAGATCAGATCGGCCACCGGCGCATTCCGGCTCAGGATGGCCTGATTCAACATCGAGCCGGCATCACCGCCGCGCAACACCGCAACAGTGGCGCCCGTCTCCTGTTCAAACGCCGCCAACACATCTTCACTGATACTAAAGCTATCGTGGGCCAGCAGCACCAACTCCTGCCCGGACTGCGGCGCTGCATCCATCGGCACCGTATTGGCTGCCGGCGTCACAATCGGCGGCGCCGTCGGCGAACTTGCCCCCGGCCGGCCGCAAGCGGCCAGCAGCAAAGCGGCAGCCATGAAACCAAACAACCGACGCATAGACTACTCCTATCCAGCATAAGGGCGAAGCATTCGCCCCACAGAACACTGCACACACACTACATCCAGGCCCATACTTCGTCCCAACACAAAACCGCCGACTCCGGGAAGGAATCGGCGGCTCAAAAAGCGCTGAAGCTTCCCTACGCTGGTATAACCCAGGTCAGGTTCGACGGGTTGGCGACATCGATCGGGCCGCTATCTCAGCCGGGCTCACCCGGCACCCCGAGCACTATGAACTTGTTTCGGGCAGCTTAACACGCTATGTAAAGCACGTCAACAAATACCTCACCGCTCCGCCTCACGCCTGCGATCGCAGCGCCGCCCGCAAACGCGCTTCATCCCCGCGCACATCAAGGATCTCGCCGTTGAAACCAGCGAGCGCCGCCGCCGCGATCAACTCACCGACCGCATCGATCGTGTTGAGCATCTTCTGTTCGTGGAAATCGCGGAAGCGCTGATACGTAACCTCGCCGGCCCGCTCTTGCGGCACAGCGCGAATATCGGCCTGCATGGCAGTATCGACGATCCCCGGATAGATACTGCACACCGCCACACCGCGCGCGCCGGTTTCCGCAGCGGTTGCCCTGGCCAACATATCAAGCCCGGCCTTACTCACCGAATAGGCCGAGCCGTGACTAAGCCCGCTGCCGGTTGCCGCACCCGACGAGATATTGACGATCCGGCCCCAGCCGCGCTCAAGCATCCCCGGCAACACGGCCCGAATGCAGTGGAACGCGCCGATCAGATTGATTTGCTGGAGCCGCGCCCAGGCCGCAGGATCAACTTCGGCAACCGGCGCGATCGGTTCGACGATCGCCGCATTATTGATCAGGATATCGATCGGCCCGAGCGAGTGCTCTACTGCGCCGACCACAACCTCGACATCGGCGTAATTACCGACATCGCCGGGAAATGCGGCGGCGCGCCCGCCATTCGCGCCGATCAGCTCGGCCACCGTCATGATCTGGTCGCCGCTGCGGGCCATTAACGCCACCGCTGCGCCCAGGCGCGCCAATGCCAGCGCCGTACCCTGGCCGATCCCGCGCCCGCCGCCGGTTACCAATGCAACTCGCCCGCTTAACGCCATTGTTGATCCTTTCTCTATAGCAATTCTCCCAGAACCGAGAACCGAGAACCGAGAACCGAGAACTGAGAACCCAGAACCGAGAACTCAGAACCGAGACCCGTAGAGCGCAGAGCATAGAGCATAGAATCAAGAAACCAGAACCGAGAACCGTAGCTGCGCAGCGTGCTGCGCTGGCACAGAACCGAGAACTAGCGGGGCAGGGGGCGACGGGAGCGAGTGGCGGCGTGCTGTCCATGCTGAGCGAACTGCGTGCGGGCTGGCGCTATATTATTAGTCATCGCGATGTCTTCTGGTGTACTTTCACAAAGGCACTATGGAGTACTTCGGGCGGCGTTTTTACTGCTGCTGACGCTCTACGGGCGCGAGCTGTTTCCCCTTGGGCGGGATGGAGCGATCAGCATCGGCCTGCTCTATGCCGCGCGCGCCTCGGCGCAGCGATCGGGCCGCTTGTAGCTCAGCGCTTTGGCGGTAACGGGCCACATTTCCTACGGCGCATGATCGGGGTGTCGTTCTTTATCTCAGCGGCGGGTTACCTGGCATTTAGTGGCGCGCCCTCGTTGCTCTTCGCCATGCTTGCGGTGATGTTAGCGCATACGGGCGGCAGTATCGAGTGGGTCTTTAGTACCGCGCTGCTGCAAATGCACGTTCCCGACGAATTGCGCGGGCGGGTTTTCGCCGTGGAATATGCAGCGCTCACCCTCACGCTCGCGGTGTCGAGCTATTTTACCGGCGTCGCCAACG
>JAAUQO010000210.1 GCA_012032775.1 Oscillochloris sp.
GGACAATCGAGGTGCGGGGGATTCGGCGCGGCGCAGATGCAATATCACAGCCGGCCACCAGCACCAGCAGACCGATGAGTAACCCAAGTAGGGTCGGTGTACGATGTTTCACACGGGCATCTTACCATGAAGGCGTGGGATGGGGGGCGCACATAGGGCGACACTCTTGTGTAAGGCCTTACCGTAGCCCTCCCGTTTCTCAATGCAGAGCGGGATCGGTCTCGTGACCGATGGCCTGGAAAGAACGTTTGTACTATACTTCCACAGCGCATTCCCGCCTGCATCACCTGTGATCATTCCGCCTTAACTATGGCCAACGGCGGGCCACGGACGGCCAGGGTTCAAGGCGCCCATGTGTGGTTCCGGTAGTGAAAAAGGATCTTCAATGGATAGTCCTATTCCACCTCGTGCGGGTCGGCGGGAATGGCTCGGTCTGGCGGTGTTGCTCCTGCCCACGCTCCTGATCGTAATGGACCTGACCGTGCTGCACCTCGCCGTACCGCATCTGAGCGCCGACCTTCAACCCAGCAGCGCCGAACTGCTCTGGATCGTGGACATCTACGGCTTTCTGATCGCCGGCTCGCTGATCACAATGGGTACGCTGGGCGACCGGATCGGCCGGCGTCGGCTGTTGCTAATCGGCGCCGCTGCGTTCGGGTTTGCCTCGGTGTTAGCAGCGTTCGCGCCCAGTGCCGAACTCCTGATCGCCGCTCGCGCGTTGCTCGGCGTGGCCGGCGCCACCCTGATGCCCTCGACCCTGGCGCTGATCCGCACGATGTTTCGCGACCCGGCGCAGCGCTCCGTGGCCATCGGCGTCTGGATCTCGGGCTTTTCGGCCGGCAGCGCAATTGGGCCGCTGGTCGGCGGCCTGTTGCTCGAATACTTCTGGTGGGGTTCGGTCTTTCTGCTTGGCGTGCCGGTGATGATCGTCCTGCTGATTCTCGCTCCGTTGCTGCTGCCCGAGGCCTATGATCCTGCTGCAGGCCGGCTCGACCTGCCCAGCGCGGCGCTCTCGCTTGCGGCGGTGCTGCTGATCATCTTCGGCGTCAAGCATATTGCGCAGGTCGGCGCCGACCTCCTTGCCGCCGGGACGATCCTGGCAGGTCTGGCCCTTGGCGGAATCTTTGTGCAGCGGCAACGCCGCCTGGCCGACCCGCTGATTGATCTGCGCCTCTTCGGTATCCCCGCCTTCAGCGCCTCGCTGGCGATGTACACCCTGGGCGTATTCGTCTCATTCGGCGCGTTTCTGTTCATCGCCCAGTACCTCCAACTCGTCCTCGGGCTCTCGCCGGTGCAGGCCGGGTTCTGGTCGGTGCCGGGAGCGCTGGCCTCGATTATCGGCTCGAATGTGGCGCCGGTACTGGTGCGCCGGATTGACCGGCGTATGTCGTCGCCACAGGGCTGGCCCTCGCCGCCGTCGGCTTCGCCCTGATTGTGCCGATTACAACCAGTTCACTAACCCTGGTTGTAGCGGGATGGACAATTATCTCGCTCGGCTTCGGGTTGACCTTCACAATCAACACCGATCTTGTCATCGGGAGTGCATCGCCGGAGCGGGCGGGGGCGGCCTCGGCGATCACCGAGACGGGCGCCGAGTTGGGTGGCGCCCTCGGTATCGCCGTACTGGGCAGCCTGGGCATGGCAGTCTATCGCAGCCGCGTCACGGCAACCCTCCCCTCCGATATCCCAACCGCCGCCGCTGCCGCCGCACAAGATACACTCGGCGCTGCGACGGCGCAGGTAGCGCAACTTCCTGCGGCAATGAGTGCGGCTTTGCTGGAGGTGACGCGGGCGGCCTTTACCCAGGGGCTGCAACTCCTCTCCCTGATCGCAGCGGTCGTGATGGCCGGGCTGGTACTGCTGGCCCTGGTGATGCTGCGCGATGCCACGCTGGGCGGCGATCCGCCAACCCACACCAATGAGGAAGCGCCCCATGGCGCAGCCCTTGTGACGCCTGAAGCGGCTGAGGCACCGCTGCGGATCTAAATCGGCGGCGTCATAGTCCTGGTTGCACACGAGATAGATAACCTGGAATAAGGGAGCTCTCGTGCCGAATCACGCGGCAACAACAGGTACCTATGCTACTGGCTCCGTCTTACGACCGATGTAGCATAAGAACAAATATGCTAATCTCAGACATCTCCTCAAGGCGACCTTCACAAGAATGGATAGTGTCAGGTACGGGTCATACGTCTTCCAAGGCGTGAATCCCGTCGCAGTGCGTCTTCCCGCACAACGCTCATGCGTTGCTGGTATCGCTGAGTAACCACAGGAGCCTGATGATGACGACACACACGCAGCCCAAGCCGCCCGGTACGCCCACCTGGGTCGATCTGCTCGCCCACGACCTCGACATGGCCCGCAATTTTTACCACGCCGTCTTCAATTGGGAGTATGACATCGGCCCGCCCGAGTACGGCTATTACACCAATGCCAGGGTTGGCGAGCGGGTGGCCGTCGGGATGGGCGGCGCCATGCCCGATGCTCCACCGACACCGTCTACCTGGAGCCTCTACTTTGCCACGAACGACATCGAAGCCGACGTAGCCCGCGCCGTGGAGCTTGGGGCGAAGGTTCACGTTCCGGCGATGGCGATTGAGCCATACGGGAGCATGGCCCTCCTCGAAGACCCGACGGGCGCGGCGTTCGGCTTCTGGCTGGCCGGTGAGCATATCGGCTCGCAGGTGAACGATGAGCCGGGCGGAGTAGCCTGGTACGAACTGTGTTCGTCCAATGCGCAACAGGCCCGCGACTTCTATTGTGCGCTTTTCGGCACAACCGCCGAGCCGATGCCGGGCGGCGAAGAGTATTATGTGCTCAAGCGCGGCGATGAGCAACTCTGCGCGGTGATGCAGATCGATCCGGCCCTGGGCGCGGTTCAGCCGCAGTGGATCACCTATTTCGGCGTCGCCGATGCCGATGCGTCGGTGGCCACGGTAACCGCCAACGGCGGCAAGGTGCTCAGCGCCGTCGAGCCCACGCCATTCGGTCGTATGGCCACCCTGGCCGACCCGGCCGGAGCGCAGTTCAAGATCGTCGAGGTGGTGTAGGGCGCGTAACCCTTTTCCTGGATTACCGGCCTTGCCGCGTACCTGCGGTAAGGCCGGTTGATGTGGCCACCTGCGTAAGGTGTTCTCGCGATTCCCAACATTGATATGCAGCCGATCTGCGCCGTCGCACTTAAGCTCTGCGGGTACCTATCGCACGATGCCTGATGCGCGATTCCTGATACCGCTCTTCGCGTCGGCACAACCCACCAGCGCGCTGCCGCGCGGCTCGCCGGCCCGGTATGCGCTCCCGGATCAGGCGCAAGCGTTGTGCTCACGCCTCCTCTACCGGCAATTGCACTTCGAAGATCAGCGGCTCGCCCGGCACCGGCGTTTCGACATAGACTTCGCGGCAGGGGCCATCGCTGATTCGGTAGCCATTCTCCGCAATCCAGATGCATAGATCGCGGTTTGCCGTGAAGACATCGACCTGAGCTTGCATACGGCAGATCGTCGTCGCGACTTGTACGGCCGGTAGCGTTGTGCGCCGCATCACACGTTCGTGATCCAGCGTCAATCTATGCGGGCCATCCGGCAAGACCGGAAATGCGACCTCGATATCAAGATCGTGTTCGCGATACTCGCCGTGATGGTAGAGCGCCAGGCCCGGCCCGGCAGGGATGATTCGGTGCGTCTCGATTGCGGCAGCGACACGCGCAAACAAGGGTTTGATCTGCCACGGCCCCGCGATTACCTCGCGGTAACTCAGCAACTGCTGGGCCGGAATCTGCCGTACCACCACCTCGGCCGCAAGTGCATCGTCGCGATCGATCAGCCGCAACCGGGCGGCAACCCGGTCGAGCCGGGCCTGTTCTTCCGCAATGGAGTGACGAAGTTGCACGGCTTTCAGGCGCAACATGCCCCGCAACTCCGCTGCCGAAATATGCGCATCAAGCACCTGGCCGATCTCCTCCAGCGACAGGCCAAGATCCTTGAGGGCCAGAATGCGATTGAGCCGGTCGATTTGCGCCGCCGTGTAGTAGCGGTAGCCGCTGAACCGATCCACTTCCGCCGGCTTCAGCAAGCCGACCCGGTCGTAGTAGCGTAACGCCTTAACAGTGACGCCGGTAAGTTGTGAGAAGGTGCCGATTTTCAGCATGGCACATGATGGATGTGGTAGTGCATAACACCGCTGTTGCTACCGGTGCCACCGGCGATCGCAAAGCGGCGATCTTCGGGGCATGCGATCACCGACCAGATCGTGCCGAAGGGTTGATCGCCGATGTATGCATGCGCGCACACGCCACTCTGCCGGTCGTTCAATGCGTGCTCCAGGATGTCTTCGCCAACAGCGCCGGTGGGCAGGCTTTGCAGGCATTGGTAGCGTTGGTAGGTATCATCCGGTGTGAACGCTTTCCGATCACGCAACGCCGGATGCGCAACGTGATTCGTCATCGCCAGCACACCGGCCTCCGGCTCGCGCACGAAGATCCCATCGATCGTCGCTTCAACGACCAGCGCTCGTTCCCGATCGGCGAGCATATAGTTGCGGCTCTGGCTGTGCGGCACCGCACCGATCCATTCCAGCGCCTCGTCTACCGAGGTCGCATGTTCCAGCAGATGGCGCACGATGAACCAGAAAGGCAAGCCCGGTTGAATCCCGGGCAGCATGGTCGCGCTCATCGCCACAAATAAACCCGCGCTGTTCAAGCCGTCCTCACGCCCGATCCAGATGTCGCAGTTGCCGATATGGGCGCGGCCCCGGGCCGGAAAGGTGATATATGTGGTGGCGCCTTCCCAGGAGATCGGGTAGCTGAAATCGTAGTTCCGCCCAATCCGCAACTTCCCGTCGGCACTGCGCTCGGGCATCACGGCAACCACGCTGCACGACGGCAGATTTTGCGCAAGCGGCAGCGCAAGCAGCATATAGCGCAGGGTGTCATACGGTATGTGCGCGGCGCTAGCGAATGCCTGCGCCTCCGCGATCAGATCCGGGACGTACCGACGGGCGATCACCTCGCTCGCGATTGCCACATCGCTGAGCGCCGGCTCGGGCGGCGGCAGTTGCAAGCTTAGTGTAGCCGTCAATGTACCGTGTGCGGCGCCTATTTCTGGGGGGGTGCCGCGTAATGTAAGTTGCTGCATTGCCTTCATCTCCTATATCGTGCATAACCACTCATAATCACGATACATCCTCCTCCGGGGGGAGAGTCAAGCCTCAGCCGGATGTGCAGCCGGCCGCATTCTGGAACGACCGGCTTTACACATTCTTTACATTCGGGGTATATAGTGTCTCTACCACATTCCACCTCTTGCCGCATCACATGGTGCAGTAGCAGTCTATCACTACAGCGCAGCCAACGGTAACCCGATCAAACGCGCCTCCGATCTCGCGCTCAGCGCCACCTTCACCGCCGAATTGATCACGCTGCTGGTGGTACCGCAGGCCGATTTTCGGCCTGTAAAGTTCGATCATTCGGTGTTGTTGCCACTGTTTGCGCAGTAATGGAGACAGATGATGAGTCGGATGCGCTTCTACCGTTTAGGGCTGCTTGTGCTGTTGCTGGCAACCATGCTTGTAACCGGGTATTCCGATAGTGGCGTGCAGCCGGTGGCCGCTCAATCGGCCACACCGCCGCAACAACTGCTTACCGATCAAGTTCTTAGTGATTGGACCGCGGCCGGGCCGCGGGTGATCTGGTTACGGTACCCCGATTGTACGGCGCCCGGTGGAGCGGCCGCTCCGGTTGTGATGGTGCGCATCAAGAACACCGGCGGCTTTGCGCGCTCGATCTATCTTCGCAACGATCCCCGTGCTCCGGGGGCCTGCAACACCTACCGCCTGAACTCGAACATCGTCGCCGATGAGCGCTATATCTACTGGGTGGACGGCACGCAACTGGTGCGGCTCTCGGTCGAGGCTAATCCCGGCGATACGCCGGAGCCATGGGGTCCGACCTTTTTTAATGATACGGTCGAGCTCTCGCTGGCTCACGGGCAGATTATTGCGCTGCAGCAGCAGGATTGCCAGTTCTGCTTGTTCGGCACCGGCTTTGAACTGATCGCTACCGCCGACGGCAGTTCGGTGCGTCGGTTGTTGCTGAATGAGTTCGGCACAATGCCGCGTTTCGATGGGAAGTATATTTATTACAAGGATGCGAATACGGCGCTGCGCCGCTTTACAGCCGGTTCCACCGAAACACCGATCACAATCGTCGGCAAAATCAGTGAATATGTGGTCGAAGGCGAGCAATCGATTTGTTTTCAGATCACATGCACCACCACCAGTTATGTGTATTACATTCAAACCGTCGGCAACAACAGCATTGTGCGCTATAACAACATCGACGGCTTATATCAATTGATGTATCTACCGCAACTGCCCGGTGGTCAACTCGGAAGGTTGTACGGGTTGGCACTGGCCAATCGCTTCATCCTCGGCAATCAGAGTCTATTTTTCTTTGAGCAGCGGTACATACCTTGCGCCATCCCGCCGGGTTGCTTTGTGACAGCGGCGACCGACTTGCTGCGCGTGGTGAATAGCGGCGGCGGCGCGCCGCTGGATCTGTATTCACGGTTCACCGATACCGATCACCGGGCGCAAAACGTGCAGAGCGACGGCTACAATCTGTACTGGGCCGAGCAAACCATCAACGGGCCACTGTCGCCCGCAACCCTTAAACGATTACCGGCCAACGCCGAAGCCTTGCCGAAGGTAAATCTCACGGTTACCGGCCTGGAGATCACGCAGGGGATTCAGCGTAGCGATAATACGGTGCCGCTGATCCGGTTGCGCCCGACATTTGTGCGGGTATTCGCCCGCGCCACCGGCACCAGCGTGACCGATGTGACGGCCCACCTTCAGGTAAGTGCCGCCGGCTCGGCACCACCACGCTGATCCCGGTCAATCCCGGCCTTGGTTCACGGATCCGCGTGTTGGTAAATCCCAGTCGCGGTGTTACCAACGACAGCTTTATTTTCGAGTTGCCGTGGGAGTATACCCAGGTACCCGATTTGCAGTTGCGGGCGGTGATAAACCCATATGGTGTGCCGCTGGAACCGACTCTTGGCGATAATGTGCTCACGGCCGGGCCGTTCGCCTTTCAGCCGACACCACGCCTGAATGTGATTTTCGTGGAGTTTCCTTACCGCTTGAACAACACCGATTATGCAACCCAGGGCACTTATCAGAATGTGAATTGGATTCGGCGCGTCTACCCGCTTGGTGCAAGTATCGGGGTAAGTGGCTGGAACTTTGGATTGCAGTATGCGGTCTGGCAAATCAACGATGCCGGGCTGGCGGCCCGCATTAACCGGCAATTCCCTGAGTGCGAGGCGTATGTTGTTCGCGACCGCAACGGCATGATCACCACCGACAATCGCGAACTTTGTGCGAGCGATTATGTCAATGGCATCATGCGCGATCTGCGTAGCCGGCGCAGTGTGCCGGCCGACACATTTCTTTATGGCGAGATCCCCGACAGCGGGATTGCCGGCCAGTTCCCACGCGGGCAGGCCGGCGGCAGCAATGTATCGAGTGGGCCCGACAGCAGCGCCTGGAATGGCTTCTATGCCGGCCACGAACTCGGGCATTCGCTTGGATTGGGCCATCCGGCTACCGCCAACGGCAGTTGCGGATTAGCGGGCAGTGATCCGCAACCGCCCCACGGCAACGGGCGGATTGGTCCCGGCGACAGCTCGATCGTTGGCTTCGACAGTCGCGACGGCACCTTCGGCGGGGCGCGGGCAGTGCTGCCGGACGGCTCCTACTTCGATATTATGGCCTACTGCCAGCCGCAATGGATCAGTGATGTGAACTACGAGCGGATCTACAATCGCCTGACCACGGCAAGTTCGTCGCTTGCGGCGGAAACGGCACAAAGCGGCGATTGGCTCAGTGTGTACGGTTCACTCGACAGTAGCGGCGATCAGGCAGCCGTAAGCCTGATTCGTCGTCTGTCCGGCGAACTGCTCATTCCGGCGCGCGTGGCGGGCGATTATAGCCTGCGCCTGTTCGATGCAGGCGATGCGCAGTTGGCCGAGTACGCCTTCACCCCCGAGGAGCCGAATGATGCAGGACGAGCGAGTTTCGGGGTGATTGTGCCGTTCGTGGCGGGCGCGCAACGGTTGGCGATTGTGCGCCTTTCCTCTGCCGAGGAGGTGTATGCACGGGCGATCAGCGCCAACCCGCCGACGATCGGCGCGGTTGCCCTTCAGGGTGCGCCCGACCCGACCGCAACGCAGATAACGCTTGCCTGGGACGCGGCCGATGTTGATGGCGATGCTTTAAGCTACGATGTGTTGTTCAGCCGCGATGGCGGAAGCAGCTTTGTGCCGCTGCTAAGCGGATTGCGCACACCTGGCGCAACAATCAATGTTGCCGATGTCGGCGGCGGTTCGCGGATCTTCCGGGTTCTTGCCGACGATGGCGTTCACAGCGCCGAAAGCGACAGCGATCCGATCGAACTGGCGGCACAAGCACCCAGGCCGCAGATCCTGGCCCCGATCGATGGAACACGGTTGGAGTGGGGCCAGTTGGTGAGCCTACGCGGCGAAGCAGCCGATGCGCAGGATGGCGCTGTGGCCGACAATGGGCTCAGTTGGAGCAACCAGGACGGGGCATTGGGCAGCGGGCCACAGCTTGCCGTCAGCGATCTGCCGGTGGGCCTGAATGTGATCACACTCACAGCAACCAACAGCGCCGGGCTAGCGTCCAGCACCAGCATCAGCATCACGGTCGGCGACGATCTCAGTGCGCCGGGGCCAATTCTGGTAGCTGACCCGGCTGCGATCAGTTGGAATACGGAGGCCGGCAGCAGCGATCTTCTGAGCGCCGCGCTGAATATCAGCAACGGCGGCGGCGGCATCTTTAAATGGACGGCAGCCAGTGATTCGGCATGGCTGAGTGTGAGCACAACCGCCGGCAGCGATGCGCAGACAATAATGGTTAGCGCCGATCCGAGCGGGCAACCGGCGAACAGCAGCACCAGGGCGAAGGCGCCTTCCAGACGTCGCAGCGCCGCCCGCCGCCGCCTCCTTCCACGGATGCTCGGCAAACCCCACCGACCGGCCACGCTCTAGCGCCACCTCGATCGCCGAGCGCCTCGGCCCCACCGACGACTCCTCCACACCCCCCAGCATCTCGCCCGGCAGCGTCGGCCCAGCGTGCAGCAACCACCGCCCCATCAACCCGTGGAACGACTCGCCCGCCAGCCCGTCCTTCCCCGCTGGCCGATGCATCAACGCCTCGTGCAACGCCCACAACGCGTCGTGCAGCACCTTGGAATTTCTGTTCAGAGACGCCAAACAGTTTTACGGGTTTGATCGACTGGCAAGCGCGCTCACACGCCCAACTCCACTTTCATTTCCACGCCAGTCTGAGCGCGGTCACGCTCGCCAAACTCGAAGCCCGTCAGCAACACGAGGATGCCGCCTCAGGGTTTTCTATGGCCCCTCTCAAGCGTCGCGCCTTCAATCAACATCTGCTCGCGCGAATTTCTGCTCATTTAGCCCAGGGGCACAGCTTGGAAAAATCCAGCCCCGCTTACGAAGAGCTTTGTAGCTATGGCACCATCACTGAGAAGGCTGCCTAAATTCTGTCCGCAGTATTGAGTGTAATAGTGTTTGAAATCCCGGTAATGACTGGCGTGGAAATACACGAGAATGGTCATGATGTCGCTCAGGCTGAGTTGACTCTGGCGCTGGCGCTGGCCGCCGATGAGCTGTTCTGGAAGAGTATGCAGAACACGATCTATTACGTAGTCGGCGTGGTGCCCGCCGGATTGATCCTCTCGCTCCTCTTGGCGTTGGCCATGAATCAGAAAGCTGCGGGGGGGATTGTCTTTCTTCCCGCTCTATCTTTCTTCCTCCCCTACCATCACTTTCTTTCGGTGGGCGATTTCGCTCATGTGGTTGT
>JAAUQO010000211.1 GCA_012032775.1 Oscillochloris sp.
GCCATGCTTCGTCGTTTATAGCGGTGAGCACAACACGTGAGCCTGATCAAGGAGCGCATACCGGACTGGCGAGCCGCGCGGCAGCGCGCTGGCGGGTTGCGCCGACGCGCAGAGCGGTATCAGGCATCACGCATCAGGCATCGTGCGATAGTCGGCGCTCCAGTGATCGATCACTTCCTAAACGGCACCAGTTGCCCCGCAGCGTTCAGCGTCCAGATGCTGCCGTCGCTGGCGGTGATGCCGGTTTCGCTGCGCCAGCGCTCGGGCATCGGGCGCGGCATCGCCAGCATCCCGCCCGCCGGCGTGTCGAGCAGGGTGCATTCCAGCCGCCCCGACGCAGCCCCGCTGATCGTCACCTGCACCTTCCAGCAACCGTTCCATTCGCGGTGAAAGTCGTATTTCAACTCCACCGGCCCGATCAGATTCGTCAGCATCTCTGCGATCAGTTTGCGCGCCAGCGGCGCCCGTTTGCGCAGGTCGGTAAGTGGTTGGGGAGTGTCCATCATTGTTCTCGTTGCACAATACCCGTCAGGCAGCCGGCCGCTCCGGTTGCTTTTGGTTTGGCGTTGAATCTACGATCGGATTGACATAATAAACAGCAACACCGACATCCCGATAGGTCTGCGCCAGGTCGAGCGGCGCAAGCATATTCACCGCTTCGGGGCGTGGGCGTGAAAGATGGGCGAAGCTGACTGGACTGCACTATAGCCGCCGTACACAATAGCTGTCAAACCGGCAACCGGTGCTACAATAGAAAGGCACCAATGGTCGAAAAGCCGAGCAAGTGGCATGCGGCCCTGAGCAGCGGCACTCGTACCGGTCGGCCTACGTCCGTCGCGGGTTTGTAACGGCCTTGAGTCCGTCACCGGGCGATGTGCGCCGGAGACGTACGGACGCTTGAGCGTACTAGCCGTTGGCACAAGCATATGCGGAGGTTGTATTGATTTCCGACGAAGATGTCAGTGCCGGCACTGGAGCCGGTTCTCGCCGCGATGTGCGGGCCGAGCCGCCGCAGACGCCGGTCGAGCTTAAGGTTGGGCCGATCAAGCAGAGCGCCGGTGGGCCGCCGGCCGTTGTTTCGGCCTTGCAGTACGCCTGGCAGGAGATGGGGCTGAGCCGGGGCGCAATTGCGTTGATGCGGCTGAATCAAAAGGATGGAATCGACTGCCCAAGTTGTGCCTGGCCCGATCCCGATGATCAGCGCAGCCCGGCCGAATTCTGCGAGAACGGCGCTCGTGCACTGGCCGACGAGGCCACCGAACGCCGGATTACGCCTCGGTTCTTCGCGCAGCACAGCGTGGCGGAACTGTCGCAACAGTCGGATCATTGGTTGAACAAGCAGGGCCGGTTAACCGAGCCGCTGGTGTTGCCGCGCGGCGCCGATTATTACCAGCCGATCAGTTGGGAAGACGCCTTTAAACTGATCGCGATTGAGTTGCGCCGCCTCAATACGCCCGACGAGGCGATTTTTTATACGTCCGGGCGCACCAGCAACGAAGCCGCGTTTCTGTATCAGCTTTTCGTACGCCAGTTCGGCAGCAACAATCTGCCCGACTGCTCGAATATGTGCCACGAATCCACGTCGGTTGCACTCGCCGAGTCGATCGGCATCGGCAAAGGCACTGTTACTCTCGACGATTTTAACCGCGCCGATACCATCCTTCTGATCGGCCAGAATCCCGGCACCAATCACCCGCGGATGCTTACGGCCTTGCAGTCGGCCAAGCGCAACGGTTGCACAATCATCGCCGTGAATCCGTTGCCCGAAACCGGTCTGATGCGCTTCAAACATCCGCAGGAGGTTAGCGGATTGCTCGGCAGCGGCACCGAGTTGACCGACCTGTTCCTGCAGATCCGTATCAACGGCGATATGGCTCTGCTCAAGGGAATAATGAAGGCGCTGCTGGAATTGGAGGAATCGCGCGGCGAAGTGCTTGATCGGGAGTTTATCGACACCAAAACCAACGGCTTCGCCGGATTTGCCGCCGCCCTGAATACGGTTTCCTGGGATGCGATTGTTGCGCAGAGTGGAATCGCCCGCACGCAGATCGCGGCGGCGGCGCAGATCATCGCCCGCGCCGAACGCATGATTACCTGCTGGGCGATGGGCCTGACTCAGCATACCAACGCCGTCGCCACGATTCAGGAGATCGTACATTTGCATTTGTTGCGCGGCCAGATCGGCCGGCCCGGCGCCGGATTATGCCCGGTGCGCGGCCACAGCAATGTCCAGGGCGATCGGACGGTTGGGATTGTGGAGCGCCCGAAGGCGGAATTTCTCGACCGGCTCGGGGCCGAGTTTGGGTTTGCGCCGCCGCGCCGCAAGGGCTACAACACGGTTGATGCGATCAAGGCCATGCATACCGGCGCAGCCAGGGTCTTTTTGCCCTGGGCGGGAATTTCCTGTCGGCCACGCCCGATACGGCCTACACCGCCGCCGCCTTGCAGCGCTGCCGCCTGAGTGTACAAGTCTCGACCAAGCTCAATCGCTCCCACCTTGTCACCGGCGAGCAGGCCTTGATTCTGCCGTGCCTGGGCCGCAGCGAACTTGACGTGCAGGCCGGCAAAGGGCAATTCGTCAGTACCGAGAACTCGATGGGCGTGGTGCAGCGTTCGCAGGGGAAACTGGAACCGGCCTCGCCGCACTTACGCAGCGAAGTGGCGATCGTGGCCGGGGTAGCGCAGTTCACCCTGGCCGGGCGCAGCAGTGTCGATTGGGCCGGTCTGGCCGCCGACTACGACCGCATCCGCGATCATATCGCCAATGTCATTCCTGGTTTCGAGCAGTACAACGAGCGGATCCGCAAACCGGGCGGCTTCTATTTGCCCAATCCGGTTCGTGAAGGCCGCTTCGCCACGCCGAGTGGTCGGGCGCCGTTTTTCGTCCATCAGCTACCGCAACACGAACATGCGCCGGGCCAACTGGTGATGATGACCATTCGTAGCCACGATCAGTTCAACACCACGATCTATGGCCTCGACGACCGCTACCGCGGCATTTATCAGGAGCGGCGGGTGGTGCTGCTGAACGCCGAAGATATGCGCGCCGCCGAGCTATGCGAGGGCGATCCGGTCGATCTGGTCAGCCATCACGCCGGCCGAGAGCGGGTGGCCGAGCGTTTCGTCGCCGTCGAATACCCGATCCCGCAGGGCTGTGCGGCAACCTACTTCCCCGAGGCCAACGTACTCGTCCCGATCGATAGCGTTGCCGAGCGCAGCAACACGCCGACCTCGAAGTTTGTGGTGATATGTTTGCGCAAAGTCTGAGGCGCCGTGCCCAAGGAATCTGCGCATTACCACATGCAAAATTACGCTATAATATCGGGTGCGTGCAACCCATTGCGCTGCCGGGAAAGCCCAGGCCGCCGTATGATAAGCATTGATGATAATTTGTGGCGGAGGGGCCGCTACAATCGTCGAAATTCGCCCTTTCATCCATTTTTAAGGGCGATTTTTTTGATGTTTATCCTATCGATTGTCATGCACATGCAGCGCGGGTTACGCCACATTCAGCTTATGCGTTCAGAACAGGAGAGTCCCGCAATGGAACGGTTTGTACGACTGTTCGGGGTTATGGCAATCGCCCTGGCCGGTTTGTGGTTTATCGGCACCCCCAGCACAGCCGAAGCTCAGAATCGCCTCTGCTTCAGCGAAGTGCCGGATTGCATCGAGGGTCGCTTTGCGGAGTACTGGCAGCAAAACGGTGGCCTGCCGGTTTTCGGCTTCCCGATTGGCCCGGCCAGGATGGAAAATGTCGGCGGTGGGGCGTTTCTGGTGCAGCCATTTGAGCGAAATCGCTTCGAGTTGCACCCGGAAAATGCCCGCCCTTATGATGTATTACTCGGTCGCCTCGGCGATGATCGCCTGCGCCAGATCGGCCGGCCCTGGGAGAATGAATCCAAGGCGACCACGACCAGCCAGGCCGGATGCCAGTATTTCAGCCAGACCGGTCATCTGGTCTGCGAGCAGTTCCTCAATTATTGGCGCAGCAACGGCCTGAATCTTGATGGGCGGGCCGGATTTACCGAAGCCGAAAGCCTGGCGCTCTTCGGCTTGCCGCTGACTGAGGCGAAGATGGAGCGCGGCGGCGACGGTAATATGTATCTGATGCAGTGGTTCGAGCGGGCGCGCTTTGAACTCCATCCCGAGATCGGCCTCAACACGGTGCTGCTCGGTCTGCTCGGCCGCGAGATGCAGGCGCCGCCGCCGGCACCACAGCCGCAACCGCAACCGCAACCCGGCGACCCCTGTGCCGATGTGCCCGACCCGGTGAATGCGCGCATTCGCCCCGGTAAGTGCTTTAACCCCGGCACGCAGGCGGCGGTGGATCTGTTCGGCTTCCGGTCCAATGAAAGTGTCGGCTTCTGGCTCAATACACCCGAGGGTGTGATTTTCGGCACGGTTCAAACCTATAATATCGGCCCGACCGGCGCCGTGAACGATTTCCCGGTTGATACGACCGGCATGACGCCCGGCATCTGGTCGCTGGTGATGGAAGGCACCTCCAGCGGCCACAAGGCGATTGCGTACTTTAAGATCCTGGGCGAAACCGCGCGGCCGCCGGTCGATTCAACCTGCACCGATGTGCCTGAGCCGATCAGCGGTGATATGGAGCCGAAGTGTATTCGCGGCGGCGATATCTTCGAGGCGTACGGCTTTGGCTTCAAGCCCGACGAGCAGGTCGGTTTTTATATTACCGCCCCCGATCAGTCGGTGGTAGAGTTGCAACTCCGCGAGGGTTCGGCCAGGGCCGATAGCGATGGCTTCTTCGGGATTGTCGGCGCGCTGCCGCGTGGATTGCCGACCGGCATTTATGCGATTACCTTTGAAGGGGTAAGCAGCGGCCACCGGGCGATTGTCTACTTCAAGTATATTCAGTAGGCCATGAACCATGCGTTCGCCCCTCGGACGCGCCGCCGATCGATGCAAACAAAAGACGCCCCCCCAGGGCGTCTTTTGGATTGAGTGGATGGAGCCTGTTCCTAAGCTATTTTCAGATCAGCAGATCACGGTTACCCATCAATAAGTGGTAAGAAGATCACTTGATCGGGCGCGGTTTCGGGGCCGCGCTGGAAGATCTTCAAACCGGCGCGCGCATCGGCAATATACACCAGTTCCGCATTCACCTCAAGCGCTCGCGCCGCACCGGCGGTGGTGACGGCACTCAACGGCCGCGGCGCACGCGGGTTGCTGATATCGGCTACTCGCAATCCAAGCAGATCGGCCACATATGCACGATTCCCCTGCACCCGCACATCATATGCGGCGCCGTTCGGATTCAACCCGCCGATCTGCGCCGGCATGGTCGGATCGCTAATGTCGAGGATGTGCAGGCCGCCGGTCTGCCCGGCAAGATAGACCCGATCGCCCACAATCTGCAAGCGCCGCGCATTCCAGAGCGGCGAACCACCATTCACAACTGCCGGCGCCGCCGGGTTTGCGACATTGAAAATCACCGGACTGCTTAGTTCGCCCACCACATAGGCCAGATCATTCTGCACACGAACGCCCAGCGCCAGTTCGACATCGGTGCTGCTGCCACGCAGGGTCGGCGCAGCCGGGTTGCTTACGTCGATGATCTGCAAGCCGCCGAAATAATCGGCAACATAGGCCAGATCATCCACCACTGTTACACCGCGGGCGCTGCCGGGTGTGTCGAAGCGACCGAGCAAGGCCGGTGCGGCCGGATTGCTCACGTCGATGATCTGCAAGCCGTCGCCGCCGTCGGCAACATAGGCCCGGGTGCCGAGCACAGTTACATCATAGGCCGTCCCGGTGGTGTCGAGGCCGGCGATCATCATCGGCGCGCTCGGGTTACTTACGTCGATGATCTGCAAGCCGCTGTTGCGATCGGTTGCGTACAAGATCGTCCCCGACAGTTGCAACCCCAATGCGTCGCCGAGAATATCGTAGCTGCCGAGCACTGTCGGCGCCGTCGGGTTGTCGATGGCCATGATCACCAGGCCGCCGCCCTCATCGGCCAGGTAGAGCTGGTTGCCAACCACCGTTATATCCGTGGCGCGATCGGAGGTGTCGAGTTCGGCGATGGTAAGCGGATTGGCGGGATCCGTGACATCCACCACGTACAGCCCGTCTTCGCGGCTGGTGACGTAGGCGGTGCCGTTATTAACGATCAGCGCATCGGCGATCCCAACCGGAATGCTGCTGCGCACAATCGGATTCGCTGCGTTGCTCACATCGACGATCTGCAAGCCGCCGGCGCCGTCGGCAACATACACCAGCGGTTCGGCCACGGCAATGCCGAGGGTGCTGCCGCTGGTGTCGATACTGCCGATCAAGCTGAGGTTGGCGGGATCGCTTGTGTCGATGATCTGCATTCCGGCCGCGCCGGCGCTCAGGTATGCGCGATCGCCGGAGAGATGGACGCCGGTGATGTTGCTCGGGATCATATAGCTGCCGAGCAGCGCCGGTGCAGTCGGGTCGCTCACATCGAAGACATGCAATCCCGGCGCGGAATCGGCGACATAGGCCCGATCGCCGGCGACCGCCACATCACGCGCGATGCCGGGCGTATCAAAGCTGCCGAGCAATGTCGGCGCCGTTGGGGTCGTCACATCGACGATCTGTAAGCCGGCCAGCCCGGCGGCGACATAAACCCGATTATTCGCTACCGCCACTGCTTCAACCACGTTGGGCAATGCGAGCCGGCCGATCCGCACCGGTGCTGCCGGATTCTCGGCCTGAATGACCGCCAGGCCGCTGCCTTCGCCGATATAGATAAACGTGCCGTCGCTGTCCACCGCCACGACACTTCCACCAAGTGTGCCGATCAAATTCAGCGTCTCGGGCAATACCGGCGGCTCCTGCGTGAGCGGAGCAGCCGCACTGCGCATGGCGCCGAAACTGAAGAGTAAACCCATCACCAGGCCCAAAACCACAAGCGCGTGTACGCGCGGCAATCGAAATGCAACCAGGAACCTTGACATACCTGTCTTCCATAGCGGGCCGACCCAACCGACAAGTTCGGATGCGCCAACCCATGAACGGGGCAACTCCCATGCTGCCCGGCCCGATTTCTACCGCAGGTGTGATACCCACCGGCAAACGGAGGTTATGGCATGGCCCGCCGCAAGATCTGTGCCAGATCGGAGATGTAGATGGCAAGGGTAGATTGCGACCGATCAGATCGAGGTCGATCTGCCCTACAACTCCAATCAGATCCGATTGGTGAATTTTGCAAGTGAAGATGAGGGGGATTTCGTCAGTGAGCGCGACCCGGCGAGGTGACGGTGACATTCGCTGCGTTGGAGCCGGACGAGGTGCGCAGTGCGACGCTGCTGTTCGATGTCGCCGAGACATTGCCCAACGACACCGTGATCGATGTGCGCGGGACATACACCTGGGAGGATGCGCGCAATGGCGGCAGCGAGCGCAGCAATTGGGCGCCGGTGCTGGTGGGCGACTTCAACAACGATTCGCGCTACGTGTTCCTGGAGATTACGCCCAACAGCGGCCCGGCCGGCAGCTTTTTTGAAGCGTATACCGACCGCTTGCTACCCTACGAGCCGGTGGCCGCCTGGTTCAACACGCCCGATGGGATCGAGCCGCTGGAGCGCGATCTGAACAGCGACGCCTTTGGGCGCGTGCTGTTCACCTTCTCGAGTGCAGGCTTTGCGCCGGGAACCTACGAACTGGTGTTGTACGGCCAACGCAGCAAGCTTACCGCTGTGCAGGAATTCACCGTCCAGTAGCGACGGCATGCGAAACATGCAGCAGCGTGCAGTTCCGGCAAACCCGACGCTCCCATAACGCGGGGGAACGTCTGCATTCCAAACTCAGCCGCTGCGATCGAGGCGATCCTCGCGCCAGCGAAAGACGAACTGCTTATCACCGGCGCGGTTGTGGCGAAAGCGCCAGAGCCGGGTCGGGCGACCGCGGCCTTCGCGGATCTGGGTTGTTTCTTCGAGCAGGCCGGATTCTTTGATTTTGCGGTAAAAATTGCCCTTGTCGAGCTTTTCGCCGAGAATCTGCTCGTAGATATGCTTCAACTCCAGGATCGAGAACAGCTCGGGCAATAGCTGAAAAGCGAGGGTCGTATATTCGAGTTTCGAGCGCAGGCGCGAGATGGCAAAGCCCAGAATCTGTTCGTGATCGAAGGCCAGTTGTTCGGGCAGGGTGCGTACCGGGAACCAGCGCACATCGGTGCTTTCGTCGCTAACCCGCACCTGCTGGCTTTCGGCACGCACTACTGCGATGTAGGCCACGCTGATCACCCGCGTGCGCGGATCACGCTCAACATCGCCGAAGGTGAACAACTGCTCCAGATAAACATCACGAACGCCGGTTTCTTCTTCCAACTCACGCCGGGCGGCCTGCTCCAACGACTCATCCATATTGATAAAGCCGCCCGGGATCGCCCAGTAGCCTTCATAGGGCCAGCGCCGGCGTTGCACCAACAACACATGCAACTCGCGGTCGATCAGGGTGAAGATCACCACATCCACCGTCACCGAGGGGCGTTCGTAGCGGCTGGGATCGTAGTTGTGCCCGTGCTCCTCAGGTTCCATGGAACCGGCTCCTTCCGATCATGAAATAGTGTAAAACTTACACTATTTTACGACCGCCGGCTGAAAATGTCAAGCCATGGCTAATTGCGCGGGGCGGCGGCGGTCATCAGGTCGCGAACGAAGCGCCGGATCTGATCGATATCGGCGGCGGCGGGGCTACGGCGGGCATAGGTTTCGAGATCGATCAGGGCCGGATAGATCCGACCGGCCCGCAGGCGCAGCAGGCCGCGATCGCGCAATTCGCCGGCATCGCTCTGATCCAACAACAGCAACCGTTCCACCGCAATAAGTGCGCCGCCGACATTTTCCTGAGCGAGATGGGTTTGCTTGAGATTGCGTAGGATGCGGGCCAGCATCGCACCAGCGGCGGGCGGGCGCAACAACATCGCGAACAACTCCGGCGTCACCGTGCCGTAGAACGAGGCGATCTGCTGCATACACTCGGCGCTGCTCCAGAGCGCACCGGCGCGAAAGGGATCGATGTACACATCTTCGCCGGGATTGGCGCAACGCACCAGAAAATGGCCCGGCAGCGCCAGTCCATAGAGCGGCAGCCCAGCCGGCGACCCACCTCGACATAGATCAGCGCGAGCATAATCGGCAGGCCGGTACGGCGGGCGAGCACCTGATCGAGGTAGCTATTGGCCGGGTCGGGCCGATCGTAGCATTGTGGATCGCCATAAAATCCCTGCTGCGTGAACAGCACATGATTGAGCGCATGGATACGGCCATGCAGATCGGCTGCTGCGGCAACCGGTGCAGCGGCGGTTTGCGCCAGCTGATCCAGGACATCAAGCGCCGCTCGTAGATCGATCCGGCCCTGATCTTCCCAGGCGATCATCAATACCGCCTCGATCAGCGGCAAACGATTATCAGGGCGCTGGATCAATTCGATAAATCGCTGGCGAGCCGGGTGCATAACTTAGCCGCGTAGTGCAACATTAGCGGCGCCGAGCAGGGCCGCACGAGCATTCAGAATCACCGCAACCGGCACTCGTTCAAGCAGGGCGCCGAAGCGTCCCTTATCGGTGAAGCCGGCCAGAAAGCGATCATCGCGCAGGGCCGGCAAGATCCGTGGTGGAATGCCGCCGCCGATATACACACCGCCGGTGGCGAACACCTTCAAAGCCAGATTGCCCGATTCGGCGGCCAGAATACGGACAAATGTCTCCAGGGTTGCCGCCGACAGCGGGCATGGGTTGTCGGGATCAAGCGCGGCGCTGACGATCACCGGTGTCGGGTCCCTTGCAATCCGCAATCGCTCGGCCACGGCCGGGGTTCGCGCTCAAAAACCCGGTCGCGGAAATAGGCATAAATGTTGGGAATGCCGATCCCCGAGCAACCACGCTCCACACTGACATGGTCGAGCCG
>JAAUQO010000212.1 GCA_012032775.1 Oscillochloris sp.
TGACGGCGGCGCAGCCGCCGTCAGCGCACAGCACATCCTCTCAAGTAACGGTCGTTTGCCGAAACCGCCAGGTTCGGCAAACGACCGCAGTTGCAAATATCCGCTGTCGTGTTAGAATACCTCTATCGGATCGCGGAGTGCAAAGCGGCTCCACCACAAACGTGATGAAGCGTGAGGTGAGTTGATGAGCGATGAATATCAATATCCGTCGCCGCAAGCGCGTCGGCGGCACCGTCAGGATTGGGACGGGCGGCGGATCAGGGCGCTGCGCGAATTTATGGGCATGACCCAACAGCAAATGGCCGATGAGTTGGAAGTTCGCCAGCAGACGATCAGCGAATGGGAGACTGGTATCCATCGTCCGCACCGCTCCACCCAGAAGACCCTGAGCCTTGTGGCCGAACGAGTTGGCTTCGCCTATCAGGTTGATTCAGGATCGGAACATGGATCGACCGACGGCAACGAATCTGTCGTCCAGGATTGACATATACACGTTTCCGTGTTAGACTGCCGATAGGCATTCATGGAATGCTTGAAGCGGCGCCGGTGAGGATCAACCGGTGCGCACGATCACCAGCGATCGTGCGCGTTTTTGCCGCTTCTATCCGATAAGGATAGAACGGGTGATGCGCAGCGAAGAGGTGTGTCGTGAACTCCGGCACCTATATGAAGAACAACAACTCGGTGTAGCGGCAATTGCCCGGCAACTAAACATCAGCCCGGCAACGGTGTCGAATCGCCTGCGTCGTTGCGGGGTCGCGATGCGATCGGGGCGCTTTACGGCACGCCCGATCGATCCTGAAATCCTGCGGCAATTGTATCTTGAAGAACAACTCACTTTGCGCGCCATCGCCGCGCATTTAGGGGTTAGTATCGGCACGGTGAATAATCATCGCCGCCGGCTTGGCTTACCTGGGCGCCGAAGGCAGTAGAATGCGTGAAACGCCCTCCGCGATCGCTGATTTTGTGGTGTGGTCCAATGAGTACGTTACAATGTGGATGGGTTGCCTTATGCGCCATGGCGAATGTTGCATGTTGGATTTTCGCTGTATCCTGTGTCCTCGTAAAAACTCTTTGCACTTTCCGTCGCAATGATAACGATCCTGGTCATTAGGGCGCGACGCGCGCATGCGAAACTGTTGACCCTTGCACAAGCCTATGCTAGAATAGCACCGGTAGAAAACTCTTTACGAATCTCTGCCCCAATGGGCGTAGGAGGAAGGACCGCGCATGGCGGAGCCAGAAAGCATCTTACAGCTCGGGATCGAGGCGGCGCGCGAGGGCAAAAAAGAAGAAGCACGTAACCTGTTTCGGCTCCTCACCCGTCAACAGCCCGGCAATTCCCAGGCCTGGCTCTGGCTGGCCGGCGTCGCGGAGAACCGCGATGAGCGTCAGGGCGCCCTGGAGCGAGTGCTGGAGTTGGAACCCGACAACGTCATGGCCCAGAAAGGCTTGCAAGCACTTGGCGTTACTCCCGGCGCAAGTGCCCCGGTTCGGCCTATGCCGGATCGCGAACCGCCCCCTCCCGCACCGGTTGCCCCGCGCGACGATGATCCATTCGGAAGTGATGATCCATTCGGTGATGATGACCCATTTGCCGAATTGGATAATCTCTCCGACGTTATGGCCTCCGATACTTCGGGGCCGGTGCGGCGCAACGAACCGCTAGCCGCTGATCCGGATTACGACGATGACCGCATGTCGGCCGCTGCGCCGGTGGGTGCGACCGCCCGGAACGAGCGCTCGGCTGGCTCGCCCCGTAGCTCGCGTCCGTCGCGCTACGACGATGACGACGACGAATATGCGACGGTGCCGGCGCGCCGTGGGATGAGTCCCCTGCTGCTTTTGCTCCTGCTGCTGGTTGGGCTTGGTTTGATCGCTATTCTGGTTGCGTTGCTTGTTCCCGGTTTATTCGGCGGTGATGAAGTCGCGCAGCAACCGCAGCCCGCCGAGCAAACGGCGATCGCCAATGCAACTGCGTTGGCTGGTGGGCCGACAAGTGAGCCCGTCGCCGATCCGACAACCGGTGGGGTTGTGGGTGTTGATCCGACGGCGGAACAGCCCGCGCCGACCGACCCGAATGCGGCGCCAACGGCGGAACAGCCCGCGCCGACCGACCCGAATGCGGCGCCAACGGCGGAGCAACCCGCGCCGACCGACCAGAATGTGGCGCCGACCGAAGGCCAGCCGACCACGGATCTCGCTGGGGTTGATCCCGCGATTGTCCCGGCCAATACGCCTCTCTCCAGTGAGGGCTGGCTCTACGACTTCAATCAGCCGACCTATGCAGCGCCGATTATCGGTTCTCTCGGCCAGTATGCGCCGAACAACGGGCGCTTTGTGGTTGTGCTGGCCTTTATCGTGAATAATACTGGCCAGCCACAGCAGCTACCGGCGGATTTCTTTGTGATCAAAGATGCCCAGGGCCGCGTCTGGACGGCACGCCCTGAGGTTTCGGAAGCATATGTTAGCCCCGGTATCAATGCCGATCTGGCCCAGACGCAGACGGTTCCGCCCGATGGGCTGACGCGTAGTGTGGCGATTATCTTCGATGTCGCCCCCGATGCGACCGATCTGGTGTTTTTCTCCCGTAGTAATCCGGGTCAGGGTTGGTTGGTGTTGCAGGCCGTCTAATTCCCCAAAGCCCGGCCCGGCGTGGCGCACACGTCGGGCCGGCTTTATGCACGAATTGTGCTGGTTGCCGCTGCGTCTCATCTTCCTGCTGCATGCTGTCCCCCTGCTAATTGGCCTGCAACCGACATCGCTTCAGTCTGCCGCTCGGCCGGTTGCCCTCGTGGATTGGCTGCAATTACTCGTCGGCTTGCCTGCCCTGTTCACTGTCTGGAGCGCCTTTGGAACCCCTAGATGCTACGCGCCGCCCCGAGATTGAGCCGTTGTTGCTAACTGCCCAGAACGCGGTTCGTAACGGGCACCACTCGATTGCTCGCACGCTGTTTCGCGCGATTGTACGCGAATTTCCCGCCGATACGCGTGGTTGGTGCGGGTTAGCCGATGTGGCCGCAAATCCCGACGATGCCTACGAGGCCCTTGAACAGGCGGCTGCCCTCGATCCCGACGATGACGCGATTCGCAATCGGCTGGAACAGTTGGCGGCCCAGCTTGGCCGTACCCCACCTGCGCCGCCGCCGACTGCTGCGCCGCCTGAGTCGCCGTTTGGCGATGAATCGTTCGTCGCAGCATTTGATCTCGACGACGAGGCTGCGGCTGCCTTCGCGGCTGAAACCCCGTCGCCGCGCCGCGCAACTTCCGCCTCCGCCGATGAAGGTGATTCGCCGCCGCGCTTTCCGCTGCTGAACCGGATCGCGATTGTCGTGATCTTGGTCTTGATTGTCATCATCGGTTGGTTGATTGGGCGATCGCTCTTCGCTGATAGTGGGCCGCCTGATCCGGCACCAATTACGCAGCCGAGCATTGCGCCGATCATCGATGTAGCGCCGATTGCACCGACCGCCGGCGTGCTGCCTACCTTGATCCCCTCGGAATTGCCGCTGCCGGCCGAGCCTGCGCCCGATCTGCCGACAATCGCCGCCGTTGCACCGACCGCTGCGCCGACGGGGCCGACTACCGAGCCGGTTGCGCCCGCCAATCGTGCCTTGCCTCTCGGCTCCATCGCCACCGTCGATGATTGGAATATCACGCTGCTGCGTCCTGAATATGCGCTGTTGCTTGATGGCGGGATCGGCGATCTGCGCCCACAAGGACGCTTTGTCCTCGCATTGATCGCGATCAGTAATGAGCGTGATGTCGCGCGACCTATTCCCGCCGATTTGTTCAGTATCGTCGATCGGCAGGGCCGCGCGGTTGCACCGGCCCCCGGAGCCTCGACTGTGTTTCTCTCGACGTATGGCCGTGGTCAGTATGGCGATCTCGCCCTTGAGGATGCGATCGCCGCTCGTAGTGGTATGCGAACGGTGCCGCTTATCTTCGATGTGCCGCTCGATGCTGAGGGCTTGCTGTTGCAGGCCGGCGATTCCGGTTGGCCGATCGAAGGCGCAGCATCCCAACCGGCCGGGCCGTAGCGCGGAATGCAGCATGGTTCTTTTCGCATTCAGGAGATGTTTTCAATGACGGATTTACGCAGTGATTGGGAAGACGGCGGTGATTGGTCTGGCGGCGATTCCGCAGAAGCCGATCAACCTGATGCCCTGGCTGAGCTTGCCACCGCCGCCGAGGGCTTATTGGTGATGAGTGAGAGCGATCATCCATTGGAGCCGTTTCGCTGGTCCGCTGCCGATCCGATCACTCCTGAGACGTTGTTGGCATACCTGCAACTGCCCATCGATACGCCGATCGAGACCCGCAGCCTGGAGGCGTTTTTTGATCCGCTGGCCCAGGATCGCGAGTGGTTCGACGACGAGCAGCGTGTAATCGCGACCCGCTTTGCTGCATTGCGCGATCTGATCGCCGATCGTCTGCGCGACGTGACGGTATATCAAGTCGGCACAACTCGGATTACGGCGCTGATCATCGGTCGCGATCCGTCCGACGAGTTTGTTGGCCTGCGCACCAGCTTAATCGAAACATAGGGGTATTGATGCCGCGCTCTACACGTCCCCTGCATGCATTTCTTGTCTTTGCACTGCTGATTTTGGCCGCCTGTGTACCCCTACCTGAAGAATCCGCCGATTCGTCCGATGGGCCGTTTGGCACCCTGCCGCCGGAAATGAGTGATCATCTGGCCCTTGGTAATCCCAGTGGCGCAGTTGCCGATCCCGCCGATCCCGCTAACTATCTCATCAGCCGCCCGCAGTATGCGCTCTCCTATCATGCGATCGCGGCATTCCCAATTGGGTCAGTTGGCATGTGAGTTCGCTCGATCTCGGCCCCGTCGAGCGCTACAGCGGTCCATTTATCACCGATATCTCCTTGCCCGCCGGCTGGTATCGGGTGAATCATCGTGATTATAGCGGCTCAGGCTATGATCGCGGCCATATGACGCCTTCCGCCGATCGTACGGCGACGGTCGCGGATAATGAGGCGACGTTTATTCTTTCCAATATCTTGCCGCAGGCGCCGGAGAACAATCAGGGCCTTTGGAGTGATTTAGAAGAAGTGTCACGCGATCTTGTCCGCGAAGGGAATGAACTGTACATAATCGCCGGTGGGCACGGCAGCGACGGCACCCTGGCCGATGGCGCGCTCACGATCCCGCAAGCGGTCTGGAAGGTGATCCTGGCGCTGCCTTCCGGTACGGACGATCTGGCGCGAATCGATACGCAAACGGAAGTGATCGCGATCTGGACGCCCAATGATGCCAGCACCGCCGGTCGTAGTTGGCAGGACTATCGCACCAGCGTCGCTTGTATTGAGCAGCGCACCGGGCTGGATCTTCTCAATGCCGTGTCCGATCCGGTTGAGCTTGCGTTGCAAGGCGCCGGTTGCGATGGGGCGATTGCCGGATCGTCAACAGATGGAAGTGATCTTGCGCCGAGTTTCACTGGTTGCGCCGATGTTCCAAATGCCGATCGCGCGCCGCATGCACCGGTCGAGATCCTGCTGATCGACAAGGCCGAGGAAACCGTCACCCTCGAAAATGTCGGTACGGCGCCGATCAATCTTGATGGTTGGATAATGTGTAGTATCCGCGGCGGTCAACAGCATCCGCTTGATGGAAACCTGGCTCCCGGCGAAGCGAAAACGTTTCCAGGCCCGGCCAATAATATCTGGAGCAATAATGAGTCCGATCCCGGCGCACTCTACGATCCGCAAGGCCGCTTGATCAGTTATTGGCCGGATTAACCCCAGGGTTTGCGGTGCTCCTGCCTACTTGGCCTTGCAGGAGTAGCGCAGCCGCGTATGTTCCACGAACCTTTTGCCTCCTCTGCACGGTACATGCTCTGGCAATGAGCAATTCCGGCGCGAGGAGGTTTTTTTGTGCGTACCTATGCTCTGATCGTTGTGATGAGTCTTTTTGTCGCTCTTGTTGGATCACCGCCGACTGCCGCTGCAGATGATCTATTGCTGATCAACGAGGTGATGTCCGCCCCGAGTAGCGGCGGTGAGTGGCTTGAGTTGCTTAATCTCGGCCCAACAGCGATCGACCTGAGCGGCTGGCGGATCGACGACGACATGCTTACCAACACAACCCGCTATACACTCCCCGCCGGAACCACAATCGCCCCCGGCGCACTGCTGGTGGTTGGTTGGAATAGCGCGATCTTGAATAATGGCGGCGACCTGGCCCAATTAGTCAACTCAATGGACCAAATCGTCGCGACGGTGATTGTGCCTGCCGCAGTTGCCGATCACGCCTATGCCCGCATCCCCGACGGCAGTGCGAACTGGAATTGGGTAACAGCGAGTCCCGGTGACTGGAATGCCGCGCCGCCGGAGCTAACTGCCACCGCAGCATTCCCCCCGCCAACCGACACAGCAATTGCTGCTACGCCCGCAATGCAAACAGTCACAGCTTCGGCGAGTCCATCAGCAAGCGAAACGCAGGTAACTCCGCCGCTCGCAAGTGCGACACCGACCCACACCCCGACGCCGGCGCCAAGCAACACGGCCACGCCGACCTTCAGCCCAACGCCGGTTTTTACTGCCGGTGTTTTGCTGATCAGCGAAATTGCGCCTGCCGACGACCCAGAATGGATCGAGGTGGTGAACCGCGGATCACTCGCGATTGATCTGACTGGTTGGCGGTTGGTGCGTGAGAACGGCGCTCAACCTACGGTGCGCGATCTGCCCGCCGTTGCCGTGGCGCCGGGTGAATACCTTGTGATCGCATTATCGGCGCGCACACTGCCTAACGACGGCGCAGCCCTGAGCCTGTATGGCCCCGGCAATGCGCTGAGTGATGGCCCGATCACATATCCGGCCCTTGCAGCCGGACAGAGTTACGCCCGGTTGTTGGAAAGCAGCGAGTACTGGTTGGAAAGCGATCAATCCTCGCCGGGGTATGCCAATCCGCCGCTGCCATCGCCGACCGCTACAGCCAGCGCAACCGTTACTGCAAGCCCCACTGCTACGCGCACACCATCGCCGACGCGGCACACCGAGTGCGACGCGGGAGCCGACGGAGACGCGCACACCAAGTGCGACACGGGAGCCGACGGAGACGCGCACGCCGTCGCCGGCACCGCAGATCGGTGATCATTCCGGTGATCTACGATTGAACGAGATTCTGGCGGCGCCGGGGGAACGCTTTTCCCAGGAATGGGTCGAAATTATCAACGCCGATCTACAACCGATCGATCCGACCGGCTGGCTGATCGATGATGCGAACGATGGTGCGGCAGTTCGTATTACCGCCGAAATGCCGTTGGCGCCGGGGGCAACACTCCTGATATCGTTCGAGCGCGCGATGTTGAACAACAGCGGCGACAGTGTGCGCTTGATCCGACCCGATGGTCAGGTTCAGGATCGCTATAGCTACACGAGCGCCCGGCCGGATGTCAGTTTCAGCCGTACTTCCGACAATACCTGGCACGATAACGATCCGCCGACGCCGGGATCGCCGAACCGCACCATACCGGCAATGCCGTCTGAGGCGGGTTCCGGTGGTGCAGATGATCTCCCGCCGGTTGTTATGCCTGTGGCGCCCGACCGATCGGCGGAGATAGGGTTTTCCGCGTCTGAACCCGAATCAGCGCCGGGATCAGCGAACCAACCGGGCCGAAGAGCGCCGCTTATACCGGTCGGCATCCCGCAGGCGTTACAGGCCGGAGTACTAACGCCGGCTCCCGCCTATTATTCAACGCAAGCCGGATCGATCTACCATTTGCGGCAACGCCGACGATGATCCCGGTGAACACGGTTACGCCGATTGCTGCGAGTCTTTTGGAAGCGGAATTGCTTGTTGCACCGCCCAAAGCGAGCGCCGTGCCAAACTGGCCCTTCCTCGCCGGAATCGTGCTCCTGGTTATCGCCGGCGCACTTCTGGTTATGGAACGTATACCGAGGGTATTCAAGGACGAGGATGCCGGTATGCTATAATCACCAAATCGTGATTGAGCGCAATGTGCGGTTGATACTGGAAGGAGGTCTTTATGAGCGACGTGCAGGCGCTGATTAATGAGCGACTTGAGCACGAAAGCCGTAGTCTGCTGAGTAGCAGTGGCGTCCTTCTTGGTATTGACCTCGGTTGTTACGGTTTGCGGGCGGCGTTGATCGACCTGGATCAGCGTAAATTCCACAGCATCGATACCGATGTACCGACCGGCAGCCCGGATGATGTGGTTGAGCATGGGATTGCGCTCGCGCGCCGCTTGATCCACGAATCGAGCGTTGATGTCGGGCGGTTGGTTCGGATTGGCGTCGGTTTCGGCGGCCCGGTCGATTTGCGGCACGGAGTGATTCGGCTCTCGCCGCGCATTCCCGGTTGGGAAAGCTACCCGCTTCAGGAACGGTTTGAAAGCGCGTTTGACAGTGTGACCCTGATCGATAACGACGCAAATCTGATTGCCCTCGGCGAAGCGACCTTCGGGATCGGGCACGGCACCCAACATCTGTGTTACATCCACCTGAGCAGCGGCGTCGGCGGCGGGATTGTGTTGAACGGCCGGCTACATCATGGCGCTACCTCCACTGCCGGCGAGATCGGGCATGCCGTGGTTGGCCGTGGATGGGATGGTACCGGTCGCCCGGAAACCCTGGAAGAGTTGGTGTCGATCGATGGCTTGCTGCGGCGGGCGAAATTGCAGGGTTTAGAGACGAACGATCTTGAAGCGGTTTTCAGCGATCATCCAGCCGGCAAACAGGTGGTGCAGGAGACAATCGATCTGATGGCGACCAGAATCGCTCAGACGATCGCCTTGCTTGATCCGGAGATGGTTGTGCTCGGCGGCATTACGGTGCGTATTGGCGGTGAGCCGTTTGTGCAGGCGATTGCAGCGAAGGTAAACGATTTTATTGCGCCGCAGATCGCCCGCGAGTTGCCGGTGGTTGCCTCCATCCTCGGCCCCGATAGTGTCACGGTCGGTGCCCTTGCGCTGGCCCTTGATAGTCTGTCGGATTAACGGCTGCAAAACCTTGTTCGTAGCGGTTTGTCCAATGTGCGGCAAACCGCTACGAATGATCAAGTGAACCCGCCGCGTTTGCACAATTGGTGGGGCCGACCTATAATACAAAGAGCACGAGCGCACCGCGCATCGAGCAGAGAGGAATTTGGCCTCTCTGCTTGCTGTTGTTTAAGACGGAGCTTATGGACGCAAAACTCATTACGTACGGTGAGACGGCGATCGATCGGTTGATTCAGTGGCTGCGCTCCAATGGTGAGCCGAAAGATATTCGTGAACTCGTTAAGCAGTATCTTGAAATTCTCAGTAAGTCGGTGATGGAGGATAGCGAATGACCGTCGCTCCGAGCACGTCTGCCTCTGGGCAGAGCCTGGCCGATGAAGTCTGGCAGTTGATGACCGCTCAGGGTGCACTGTTTGCCATTAATGCGCCGATTCGCCAGTCGATTGAGAACCTGGCTGCGTATTTCGCCGGTGTGCAGAAGCGCCCCGCCGATGCCGTGGCTGCCGATATCACCGCTGCCCTGTCCGCTGATCCGCGCTTTACCCGCGAAGATCGCAACGGGACGGTGATTTTTATGACGTCGCGCCTCGGGGGTGAGATCGCCAGCCCTGAAGTTGATACTCACTCCTTCAAGCAACGCCTGCATGATCCCGAGAAGCCGCTCCCGATCGACGATATCAGTGTCGTCGTTTCGACATCGCGGCCGGCAATTACCACTGTCGAGCCGGTGTTTATCTCCGATTATTGGCAGATCCAGGCCGGCCTTGCAATCGCCGCCGCTGAAGCTGCCGATGTTGCTCCCCCTGAGGCTGCGCCGGTACCGGTTGAGACGACACCTTCGCCAGTGCCGATGCCGGAGGTTGAATCGGTTACCCCGATGGCCGAGGAGCCGGTGGTGGT
>JAAUQO010000213.1 GCA_012032775.1 Oscillochloris sp.
CGCCGTGTCGAAAGTGGTGCATTGCGAGGTCGCCATCGCAATGGAACGCCAAGCCGAGCCAGGCGCTGCGCCAGGGCCGCGGCAAGAGCAGCATGTGGATGGCGCTGGACGCGGTGAAACGCGGCGAGGCCGACGCCGCCGTCTCGGCCGGCAATACCGGCGCGCTGATGGCGGTGTCCAAGTTCGTGCTGCGCACCCTGCCGGGCATCGACCGGCCGGCCATCGCCACGGTCATGCCCAATCGAAACGACGGCTACACCACCGTGCTCGACCTGGGCGCCAACGTCGATTGCAGCGCCGAGCACCTGCTGCAGTTCGCGGTGCTGGGCAGTGCGCTGGTGTCTGCCGTGGACGGCAAGGACGAGCCCAGCGTCGGCCTGCTCAACATCGGTACGGAGGAGCTGAAGGGCGACGACCGCGTGCGCAATACCTGCGTGGCGATCGCGCCGAGCGATCCCATCCCTGCAAGGCGCAGAAAGCGTCGCCGTGAGAGCCGTTCGGGTGTCTGATCGGTGGACATTGTCATCCTCCTTGCTACGGTTGCCGCTATACAGGATGGTGTGAACGCCCAAAAAATGCGTGGCCCACGGTATGCCGGATATCCAACATACCGCAGACAACCTGTGGACATTCCACCGGCGGGATTGCGCCGCTGGTGACGGGTTGCGCGAAGTGATAGAACAGGGATTGGACTACTGTAGCATGCCGATATAATTCGCTGCAAGCAGCTCTTGTTTCGTCAGAAGAAACGTTGTCTACTTGACGCTCCCTCCAGGCCAATGGTATGCTGGTATATCCACTGAACCAGACAACCATAGTGATAGGAGCTGCTGTGAGCGATCAATTGCGCTACGGCATCCTTGGTTCGGGTTTTATGGGTCGCACCCACGCCGAGGTCATCCGCCATGTGCCGCATGCCCGATTGACGGCAATCGCGTGCGGTCAACGGGCCGCCCGCCTCGCCGACGACTATGGCGCAACGCTTTGTGCTTCGGCCGAGCAGTTGATCGCCCGCGACGATGTCGATGCGGTGATTATCGCCACCCCGCAATACGTTCACGCCGAACAGGCGCTGCGGGCGGCGGAACATGCTAAACACCTGTTTATCGAAAAACCGATGGCAACCAGTGTTGCCGACTGTGATGCGATTATTGCCGCCTGTGCCGAACGTGGGCTGGCGCTTTCGGTCGGCTATCAACAACGCTATCGCACGGTACCGCGGGCCGCCTATGATCTGCTGCGCCAACAGGCGATCGGCCAGGTGCATAGCATTCAACTCTTCCAGGTGTTTCAGCTTTTTAATGATCCGGCCTTCGGCGGCGATTGGTCGTGGTGGAGTAATCCGGCGGCGGTGGGCCATATTCTGGCCGGTGGTGTGCATGGCATCGACTTCTGCCGCTGGGTCCTCGGCGCGAGGTGGTCAGTGTTGTTGGGCATGCCGCACCTTTCGCGAACAGCACGAACCTGAGAACACGACGATGGGATTGCTGACATTCAGCAATGGCGCGATCGGCGCGCTCTGGGCCAGCAGCGCCTGCCCGCCGCCGGCATTTCCCGGCCTGACATTCCGGGCCTTCCTGATGGGCGAAACCGGCATGCTCGATATGGATGCCTACGACTCGTTACGGGTTGCCAGCGACGGCATATGGCGTGTGGCAGCCGAACAACCGCCGGTGAACACCGAGCAGGCCGCGACGGCATTCCAACAACCGCGGATGGGCGCCTATATCGAGCAACTCGCCGGGTTCACCAATGCGGTGCTCGCCGGAACCCCGCCGCCGGTCAGCGGCGCCGATGGCCGGCCGGGGTTGCGGTAGCACTGGCACTGCTTGAGTCGTCGCGGACAGGCAGCATTGTGCATTTGTAAGGTGATGCACCATCATGGAATACCATACACTTGGCCGATCGGGCCTGCGAGTCTCGGCACTGGCGCTTGGCACCGTTGAGCTCGGCCTGACCTACGGAATCGCATTGCCGGGCGAGTCGCACCAGCCTTCGCAGGCTGAAGGCGTACGACTGGTACACGCAGCGCTTGAGGCCGGAATCACCCTGATCGACACCGCCCGCGCCTATGGTGTGAGTGAAGCTGTGCTCGGCGTCGCCCTGGCCAACCGGCGTCAAGATGTGATTCTCGCCACCAAGGTGCGCACCCAACGCCCCGACGGTACGACGCCCACCGGGGCCGCGTTACGCGAGGCGATGCTGGCCGATCTTATGGCGAGCTTGCACGCCCTGCGTACCGATTATGTCGATCTGTGGCAGATCCACAATGTCGATGCGGCGCTGCTTGCCGAGCGCGAGACGGTTGCGGCGGTGTTTGACGAGGCCCGCCGCATGGGCATGGTACGCGCCGTCGGCGGCTCGACCTATGCCGTCGCAGCGCCGTTGGCCGCCCTGGCGAGCGATCTGTTTGATGTGCTCCAGGTAACCTACTCGGTGCTTGATCAGCGCCTGGAAGAACGCGTCTTTCCTGCGGCGGCGGCGCAGAATGTCGGCCTGATCGTACGCTCGGTGCTGTTGAAAGGCGTGCTCACGCCACGCGGCGATTACCTGCCCGATCGGCTGGCCCCGCTGCGCGAGCGATCACAGGCCTTCCGGCGCGTTGTGGCGGCCCACAACGCCGAACTTAGCCCGGTGCAAGCCGCGATCACATTCGTGCTGGGCCATCCCCAGGTTGGCGCAACCCTGGTCGGCGTCCGCAACGCCGCCGAACTCGCCGAAGCCGTCGGCGCCGCCGATCGCCCGCTGCCGGCGGAGTTACGGGCGGCCCTGAAAACCCTACGCCTCGACGATCCTGAACTGCTCGACCCTTCGACCTGGGGCATTCCATAATTGTTTGTCTCGTGGTGACAGCGAAGCTGCCACCACGAGATAAAAGTAAAGATGGTTTTTTTCCACCAATTCAGTTAGTTTTGGCAGCTTCGCTGCCAAACCGAAACAAAAACAGTAGGAGTTTTATGCGTACCAATCGTATTCTGGCCCGCCTGCGCGCGGGCGGTGCAACGCTGATATCTTCCCCTGCTTCGTACGAATCACCCAAGATCGTCGAACTGATCGGCTTGCTGGATTTCGACGGCGTCTGGATCGATATGGAGCATATGGATTACAGTTACGAGCATGTCTTCACCATGGGGCTGGCCTGTCGCGCCACCGGCATGGAGGCGATGGTGCGGATCAGGCGCAGCGAATACTGGAGCTATTCGCGGGCGCTCGAAGCGGGCGCCACCGGGCTCATGATCCCGCACTGTCGATCGGGCGCCGACGCCGCCGAGATCGTGCGCTGGTCGCGCTTTCACCCGCAGGGCATGCGCGGGATGGATGGGGTCGAACCGGCCGCCGACTATGGGATGGCGCCGATGGGCGATTACATGGTTCATGCCAACAACGAAAGCTTTCTGGCAGTTCAGATCGAAGATCGCGAGGCGGTTGACGATATCGACGCGATTGCGGCAACGCCGGGGCGTCGATATTCTGTTTATCGGCCCGGCCGATCTGTCGCAGAGTTACGGCATACCTCTGCAAATGCAGCATCCGCAGATCCTCCATGCGATCGATCGAGTCGCCGAAGCGGCGGCGCGCCATGGCAAGTGGTGGGGATTGCCGGTGGGATCGGCCGAGATCGCCGCGCAGTACTACGAGCAGGGCGCCCGCTTCTTCGCCTGTGGCGCCGCCGTGATCATCTTACAACACGGCTTCCGCCGCATCCGCGAGGATTTTACCTCGCTGCTCGGACGATAGGAGCGCCCTATGGAGCATACGCATCGCCCGCAGCGCTCGAATGCCGCCTATGCACGGGCCTTGGATCTGATCCCCGGCGGCACCCAACTGATCAGCCGGCGACCGCAACTCTATGCGCCGGGCCTTACTCCGCCATACGCCGCTCGTTCGCAAGGCGCGCGCTTCTGGGATCTCGATGATAACGGCTACCTCGATACGATGATGTGTGTCGGCGCGGCGATCCTCGGCTATGGCGACGAGGCCGTCGATGCGGCGGTGATCGCTCAGATCGGCCGGGGTACGGCTTCAAGTGTCAGTAGCCCGCTGGAGTTGGAACTGGCCGAGGAGTTAGTCGCCACGATTCCGTGTGCCGAGATGGTGCGCTACTGCAAGGGCGGCGGCGAGGCCGATGCAATTGCGGTGCGCATCGCGCGGGCCTATACCGGCCGCGAGATCGCGTTGTTTTGCGGCTACCACGGCTGGCAAGATTGGTATCTGGCCGCCAACCTGGAAAGCGCGCATGTGCTCGACAGCCACCTATTGCCCGGCATTCAACCGCGTGGCGTACCGAGCGGTTTGCAAGGCACGGCATTACCATTCGCCTACAACGATCTGGCCTCGCTCGAAGCGCAACTCGATCGCCAGCGCGGCAAGGTTGCCTGCATTATCCTGGAAGCCTCGCGCGGCGCAGCGCTGCCGGCGCCCGGTTTTCTCGCAGGTGTGCGCGCCCTGGCCGATGCCCACGGCGCCGTGCTGATCTTCGACGAGGTTGTCACCGGCTTTCGGCTGGCCCCTGGCGGCGCCCAGGAGCAATTCGGCGTGCTGCCCGATCTGGCAACCTACGCCAAGGCGATCTCGAACGGCTATGCGATGGGCGCGGTGGTTGGGCGCCGCGAAGTGATGCAGGTGGCCGCCGAGTTGTTTATCAGCAGTACCTACTGGTCCGACACGATCGGCCTGGTCGCCGCCCTCACGACGCTGCGCGAGTTGCGCCGGCGCGACGCCTTAAACTATGTGGGCGAACTCGGCAAGGCATTCCGTGAGCGCTTCAATGCCGCCGCCGCCGCCCACGGGCTGCGGTTGCGCGCCGAGGGCTTGCCGCAACAACTGGCAATTGTGGCCGACGCAAGCTATGGCGATGAGCGCAGGTCGATCAAAGATTTTTATGTGCAGGAAATGACCCGGCGCGGATTCTTCACCTCGTTCGGGGTGAATCTGTGCGCCGCCCATACCACTGCCGATCTCGATCTGTTGGATGCAGCCTGGGACGAGGTGTTCCCGCGCCTCGCCGCCGCACTCGTCGCCGGTGATCTGGGCGCGCAGATTGAAACGACGCCGAGTGTTGATGCCTTTAAGCGCCAGGTGGGGTGATGCGTATGGGTCGGCCACCCTGGGCTGCCCTTACCCTTCAGCGCCCTACTGCGGCCCTACCTCCAGCCCGCGGATTCTGCGAGATCGACCAGAGCGCTGCTGTCGGACGCCAGCGGCAGGGCAACCGGCAGATTGCCGCGCAGCTGCGAGGCATAGATCGCCTCGATGATCTCCATCGAGGCCCGACCATCGGCGCCGGTTGAACACAGGCCGCTTTTCCCTTCAAGTGCAGCAAGCAATTCACGGGCGGCCTGCAAGAAGGCCGGCGGGCCGTTCTCGAATTCCAGCGGCTGCCACTCCAGGCGCTGCCACTCGAACTCGGGATGTTCGGCCGGCGGCTGCTCGATCACGATCGGCCTCGGGCGGCCGATCCAGGAGCCGTCATTGCCCAAGCGCATCGCGCCGTTGCTGCCGTGTAGCTCAACCTCGAAGCGGGTATAGGCGCTCAGCTCATTCACCTGTGTGATCGCCGTCACGCCCTGATCAAACCCGATCAAGGCTGAACTGTCATCCTCCACCGGGTATTGGGTATGCCGGCGCCGCTGCGCCGTTGCCGCAACCCAACGGGCATCGCCGGCGAAATAGCGCAACATATCGAACAGGTGGGTCGCATCGTGAAGCAACGGACCCTCCAATTCCGATTGCCAACTCGGCGCGGGCTTGCCGCCCTGGCAGTAACCGGTCAGCGCGACTAACTCGCCGATCGCGCCTGCGTGCAACAGTTCGCGGGCCTGCCGATAGGCCGGATACCAGCGCCGCGAATGGTTCACCGACAGCAAAACCCCGCCGGCATTGCAGGCGTCGATAATCCGATCGGTGTCGGCCATGTCCAGGGCCAGGGGCTTCTCGCAGAAGATCGCCCGCACCCCGGCCGCAACCGCAGCCTCGACAATTGCCGCGTGGCTGCCGGGATGGGTCGCCACACAAAGGATATCGGGGCGCACCTCGCCCAACATCGTTTCGTAGTCGCCATAGAGCGCCGTCACCCCAAAGCGCCGGCCGAACTCTTCCAGGCGCGCCCGGCCGCGGTTCACGCCGGCCACAAGCGTACATTCGGGCAGCAGCGCAAACGCTCCGGCATGCGAAATCCCGCTCGGCGGGTCGGTCTCCCAGAGTGCGCCGACCCGGCCGGTGCCGACGATCGCAACCCGATACTGCTTCGTCATGGTCTTCCTACTGCTTTTGATCAAGGGCGCGCGGATCGACCGCGTCGCGGATACCGTCGCCCACAAAGTTCACCGCCAGCACAAACAACACCGTGAAGATGCCGGGCGGAACCCACTGCCACGGCGTTTGCTCCATGGTCGTGATCGAGCGCGCGGTATTCAGCATATTGCCCCAACTCGGCGTCGGCGGTTGCACGCCCAGCCCCAGGTAACTAAGGCCCGCTTCCAGCAACACAGCGGTGGCCACACCAAGGCTGGCGTAAACCAGCAACGGCGCCAGGGAATTCGGCAAAATGTGGCGCCAGGCCACCTGCCAGTCGGTCATCCCGATACAACGCGCCGCCTCGACAAACTCTTTCTGGCGCAGCGACAAGAACTGGCCGCGCACGATCCGGCATGGTGTCGGCCAGGTGAGCAGGCCGATAATCAGCATGATCTTGTAGATGCCCGGCCCAAGCAGCGCCACCATACTCAGCAGCAGCACAATCAGCGGGAAGCACATCACAATATCGACGATCCGCATCACGATCGTATCGACGATCCCCTGATAGTAGCCGGCAATTGCGCCGACAAGCGTGCCGATCACAAGCGAGAAAAAGACCGCAACAAAGCCGACCGACAGCGAAACCCGGCCACCCACCAGGGTGCGCGCAAGCACATCGCGGCCGGTACGATCGGTGCCGAAGGGATATTCCAGGCTCGGCGGCAGATTACGCGCCCGCAGATTCGCCGTGAGCGCCGCCTCTTCCGAACCAAGGAACGCCGCGATCACGAGCACGACAATAATCAGCAAACCGGCCATTGCAAGGCGGTGCCGGCGAAAACGCCGCCATGAGCGCGCCCAGGGCGAGTTGTTCACGACACGTCGCCTGGTTTGCGGGATCGCCAGCGGTTGCGTAAGCTTGTGTTCGCTCATGGTTATCCGTACCTAATCCGTGGATCGATCGCCGCATAGGCCAGATCGGTCAGCAAGTTGGCCAGCAGAACACTGACCGCAACGACGAGATTCACCCCCATAATCAGCGGAAAATCACGCCCCGCCACGCCATCGACAAAGAGCGAGCCCATCCCCGGCCACGAAAAGACCGTTTCGGTGATCACGGCGCCGCCGATCATATCGGGCAGCGCAAGGCCGATCACGGTGACAATCGGGATCAAGGAGTTGCGGAACGCATGCACAAACACAACCGTACGCTCGCGGAGACCCTTGGCACGGGCGGTGGTCACATAGGCGCTGTGAATGACATCGAGCATCGACGAGCGGGTGTAACGCATCAGAATCGCGACATAGGCGAACGACAAGATCAGCGCCGGGAGCGCCAGGTGATGCAGAAAATCGAGCCACTGGAACGGCTGCCCCGGCGTAACCATGCCGGCGATCGGGAACCATTTCAGGCGTAAGCCAAACAGGTAAAGGCCGCCGAGACCGAGCAGGAATGACGGCAACGAGATCCCAAGGAATGCGATCGTCGTCAGGGTAAAATCAAGGGTTGAATATTGGCGCAACGCCGAGATCACCCCCAACGGAATCCCAACCATGCAGCCGACCACCAGGGCGGTTCCCATCAGTACCACGGAATTGCGCAGCGCCCGGCCCACCACTTCATCCACCGGTTGGCCGCCCACCGCACGGTAGCCCAGATTGCCTTGCAGCAACTGACCAAGCCAGCGGCCATAGCGCACCGGCAGCGGCAGATCGAGGCCCAACTCGCGGCGCATCGCCTCGCGCAGGGCCGGGTTGGCGCCCTGTTCGGGGCTAAGATAGACCGAAACCGGATCGCCCGGCGCAAGGGCTGTAAAGAGAAAAACCAGAACGGTGACGCCGAGCAGTACCGGAATATTGATTAAGAGCCGTCGCAGAATATACTGTCCCATGGTCTGCCTGTGTTGTCGGCGGAAGAGCCACACTTTTGCGCTGTGTTGGCGAAACCGCCAACACAGCGCAAAAAGTCATTTACTCGCTGATCGACCAGAGTTCAGCGGCATCGTAGTACGAACCACCACCGGGAGCCGGTGTGTAGACGAAGTTCTGGATGCGGTTCGAGACGGCGACATAGCGCTCCTGCTCCCAGAGAAAGATCCACGGCAGCGTCTCGGACATCACCTCGCAGGCCTGCTGATAGATCTCGGCCCGCGCCGCCGGATCCATCGTACTCGCACCTGTGTCCAGTGCTGCATCAAGATCGGCATTGGCGAAACTCAGGTTGTTGGTGCCCTTCGGCCAGATCGATGTGGAGTGGAAGTACTGGAACGCACGGTGCGGGTCGGGGCCATTGGCGCCGCCGGCGAATGAAGCACCGAAGGCCAGATCTTCATAGTACAGCTTTGTCCAGGCCGGGCCGTCCATCTGGCGCGGCGCCACATTAATGCCGACATCGACAAGGTACTGCTGAATCACCGTCATCACGTCGAGCGAGAGCGGATCATTGTAGTAGGTGGACAACTCGATCTCGCCGATGGCCGAACCGTCGTAGCCGATCTCGGCAAGCAATTCGCGGGCACGCTCCGGATCGTAGGGATACTTCTCGGTAACGCTATCGGGAACATACTGCGGATTGCCGTAAAGGCAGTTCACCGGCTTCGCCGCCCCATTATAGAGCGACTCGATGATCGCCTCACGGTCGATGGCATAGAGAATCGCCTGGCGGAACTTCGGATCAGCGAAGATCGGCGTGGCCACCGAGTTAAACGAGAGGAAATTATCAACCTGCGACGGGCCGGCGATCACGGTTACGTCGGGGTTTTCGTTCAGGCGCGCAACTTCGTCGGCCGTGACATAGGCCAGATCGATTTCGCCGTTTTCCAGGGCCAGCAGCGCCGCCGCAGGATCGGAGAACTGCCGGCGGATCAAGCGCTCCAGAACCGGTGCGCCGCGATAGTAATCATCAAAACGCGCTAACTCGGTAAACTGCGCGGGTTCGTGCTGGCTGAGCTTAAAGGGCCCGGTGCCGATCGCAACCGTAGACCAGTAATCGCTCTGATCGATGGTGTCGCGCGGAACCTCGCCCAGCGATGCCTCGTGCAGAATCCAGGTCTCGGCCAATGTATCGAGGAATGGTGCATTCGGCGCAATGGTGGTGAACTGGATGGTGGCCGGATCAACCACCGTAATACCCTCGATCTCCGTGGCCGCTCCGTCGATGAACTCCTGGGCGCCGACGATCGCCGTGAGCTGACTGGCCTTACTGCAACCGCCCGACGCCGGATCAAGACAGACCTCGATCGAGTATGCGACATCGTCGGCGGTGAACGGACTGCCGTCGTGCCATGTGACGCCCTCACGCAGATTAAAGGTCCAGGTAAGATTGTCGTCCGAAACCTGCCAACTCTCGGCGAGGTCGGGCACAATCTCGCTATACTCGACATTGTAGGTTACGAGGTGGCTGTAAATCTTGTTCAGCCAGTGGTAATCGCCGCCGGCGCGCAGCGGATTAAGGTTATCGACGCCGACACAGCACGGGCCGTTCCAGGCACCTGTCATTGTCCCACCGGTCGCCGGCTCGGCTGCCGCAGCTTCGGTCGGCGCCGCAGCTTCGGTCGGCGCCGCAGCTTCGGTCGGCGCCGCA
>JAAUQO010000214.1 GCA_012032775.1 Oscillochloris sp.
GGTCAGCCCGGCGATCCGGCTCCAACCGCCCAGCCCGAACCACCCCTTCGGCACCGACACCAATTCGGGGCGCGATATGTTCAGCCGGGTGCTCTATGGTGCCCGGATCGCGCTGCGTATATCGTTGCTCTCGGTGCTGCTGGCGGCGGCACCGGGGATCTGGCTGGGCCTGCTGGCCGGCTACCGGCGCGGCTGGAGCGAGCAGATCCTCTCGCGGGTGATGGACGCCTGGCTGGCCTTCCCGGGCCTGCTGCTGGCGATTGTGCTGGTGGCGCGCATGGGGCCGTCGCTCAATACCACCGTGGTAGCCCTGGGCATCGTCGGCATCCCCTCGTTCTACCGGCTGGCCCGCGCCGGCACGATCTCGGCCAGCGCGACGCTCTATGTCGAGGCAGCACGAGCGGCCGGGGTCGGCCCGACCCGGATCATGCTGCGCCACATTCTGCCCAATCTGGCCTCGCCGTTGATCGTGCTGCTAACCATGCGTATGGGCACCATGCTGCTGGCAGCCGGCGGACTGAGCTTTATCGGCCTGGGCGCCCAGCCGCCGCTGCCCGAGTGGGGCGCGTTGCTCGCCGCCGGGCGCGACTACCTCGACAGCGCATGGTGGCTGTCGGCCGCCCCCGGCCTCGCCTTCACCCTGAGCGTGATGGGCTTTAACCTGCTCGGCGACGGCTTGCGCGATGCCCTGGCCCCCGAAATGGCCGGCCCGCTTCAGTGACGGTGCGCCGGGAAGATACTTCCCGGTTGAGGTGATTGTTCGGTCGCCACACTTACTTCAACTCGCGCTTAAGGATCTTGCCGGTAGCAGTCTTCGGCAGCGTCTCGCGGATATCGACCGAGCGTGGGTATTTGTAGGCGGCGAGGCGCTCCTTGCAGTAGTCGATCAACTCCTGAGGGGTGGCCGATTGGCCCGGCTTGAGCGCAACCACGGCTTTGACTTCTTCGCCCAGCGCCGGGTCGGGAACGCCGATCACAGCGGCTTCGGCAACGGCCGGATGACCATAGAGCAACTCCTCGATCTCGCGCGGGTAGATATTGAAACCGCCACGCAAAATCATATCCTTGACCCGATCGACAATAAAGAAGTAACCATCCTCGTCGATCTTGCCCAGATCACCGGTATGGAACCAGCCATTGCGAATCGCGTCGGCCGTTGCCTCGGAGCGCTTATAATAACCTTTCATCACATTGTGGCCGCGAATCACAATCTCGCCCATCTCACCGGCCGGCACCGGCTTGCCCTCGGGATCGAAGATCGCCATCTCCACGCCCCAGATCGGCGTGCCGATGCTGCCCGGCTTCACCGGTCGATCCAGGTGGTTGAACGAGGCTACCGGCGAGGTCTCGGAAAGACCATAGCCCTCCATGATTGTCACATTGTTCTGCTTGTTAAAGGCATGCATCACTCGACCGGCATCGAGGCGCCGCCGCTGACACTCCGTTGCAGCGAACTTAGATCGAAGCTGCCGGCCTCGGGATGGTTGAGCAGATAGAAGTACATCGTCGGCACCCCGGCGAAAAGCGTCACCTGATCGCGCTTAATGATCTCGGCGGCACGCACCGGCTCGAAGCGCGGCAGCAGCGTCATCGTCGCGCCGAGATATATCGTCACATTCATCACACAGGTCTGGCCGAAGGAGTGAAAGAGCGGCAGCACCGCCATAAGCACATCGTTCTCAGTCACACCAAGTAACTTCTCGGCGCTCACCATGGCATTGAAGAACATATTAAAATGACTGAGTTCGGCGCCTTTGGGCCGGCCGGTTGTACCCGATGTATAAAGGATCACCGCCGTATCGCCGGGGCCGGTCTGGATTGTATCAAAGGCCGGGCTGTTGTCGGCCAGCAACTGGTTGAAGGCATACGCGCCGTCGGGGAGCGGGTTGTTGCTGCCGGGAGCCTGCACGACGATCAGATTGTGGCAGGTCTCGGCATCACGGAAGCCGACCGTCGCCTCGGCGGCGAAGCCCTCCCAGACGATCAACGCGACCGAGTCGCTGTCCTCAAGATGGTACTGCACTTCGTTGTGCTTAAAGAGCACATTCAGCGGCACCACCGTTGCGCCGGTTTTCAGGATCGCGTAGTAGCAGATCGGGAAATGCGGCGTATTCGGCATCATCAACGCAACCTTGTCGCCGGGCTTGACACCCATCGCGACGAGCCCATTGGCGATCTTGTTGGCGGCGCCATTCACTTCGGCGTAACGAAACGTGTGATCATCCATGATCACGGCGAGCTTACCGGGATTCCGGCGGGCGCTCTGCTCAAGCAGCATTGCGAGGTTCAGCATCGAACACTCCTTTCAGTGGATCGATTGTGATCGGGGCGCAAAAGGGGAATACCCGATTATAGTCGCCGGACGGCAGAAAAAGCAACCCGGTGTATCGTTTTCGCAACGTTGCTGCAAAAACCCCAGATCAACACTTCTAACGATCCTCTTATTGCGTGCAACGCACACCTGCCGTACAATAGAAGCAGGATATGTCAAATATCAACTCTACGGAGGTTGTAGGTTCCTATGCCCACCTATGTCTATGCATGTGATAGCTGCGGTAAGCAATTCGAACAGTTCCAGAGCTTCAAAGATGAACCTCTCACCGTGTGCCGTTGCGGGCAAGAAGGCAAGGTACGGCGGGTGATCCAGCCGGCCGGTGTCGTGTTCAAGGGTTCGGGTTGGTACATCACCGACAGCCGCGGCAGCAGTAGCAGCGCTGTAAGTAGCGCCGGCACGGCGTCCGATAACGATACGAGCGCCAAGAGTGACAGCAGCGACACGACGAGTGACACGACGAGTAGCGACACGAAGAGCGATACGAAGAGCGATACGAAGAGTGCGACGACCAGTAGCGACACGAAGAGCGATACGAAGAGTGCGACGACCAGTAGCGACACCTAATTTGTTCCCCGGCGCGCCGTTCGCGCACAGCCCCTTTTGCTCCGGGTTTGTCTGTAGATAGGGGCGCTGTACCAATGCAGCGCCCCGGCGCCGTTGTGTGACGTTCGCCGCCAGACAGTATCCGGAGTATTTCATGAGTATCTCCCACGCTTTGCGCGTTCTGCGCGATGATGTCCGTGCGATTTTTCGCAATGATCCCGCTGCACGCAGCCTGCCTGAAGTGCTGCTTTATCCCGGTCTGCACGCGCTCGTTCTACATCGCGTCGCTCACCGATTGCACCGCAGCGGCGCAAAATTCCTTTCCCGACTGATCTCACAACTTGCGCGCTTCATCACCGGTATCGAGATCCACCCCGGCGCCCGCATCGGCCGCGGGTTTTTATCGATCATGGCATGGGTGTCGTGATCGGCGAAACCACCGAGATCGGCGATTGGGTTATGCTCTACCAGGGTGTGACCCTCGGCGGCACCGGTAAGCAAAGCGGCAAGCGCCACCCAACCCTGGAAGATCACGTTGTCGTCGGCGTCGGCGCAAGTGTGCTCGGTGCAATCACACTCGGCAAAGGCGCCCGCGTCGGCGGTGGTGCGGTGGTGGTGAAGGATGTGCCGCCGCACTCAACCGCCGTCGGTGTCCCGGCCCGCGTCGTCGCTACCCGCGATCCCGCCACCGGCGTCGTGCGCCGCGTCGAATCGATGCCCGACCCCGAGGGCGAGATGCTCAAGGGCCTGCGAGTGAAGGTGCTCGAACTCGAAGCCCGCCTCGCCGACCTCGAAAATGCGACCCATACCCACCACGAAGAACATCACCTGACCTACGACGCCCTGCCGTCGGGCCTGTGGCGTATCCTCGATGAGTACGACGAACGAAACGGCGACCAGGAGTATAATCTCGGCGCAGGAATCTGAACGTAAGGGCGAATCAGCGCGCAGCGCGGCCTATGTCGTCAAACCCATGCTTTTGTGGCCCTGCGATGTTTCGCCCATACCTGCCCTGGAGAACGAATAAAATATTATGCCAATCCAAATCTACAATACTCTCACTCGCACAACCGAGCCGCTGGAGACGATCGAGACCGGCAAGGTACGCATGTACGTCTGCGGCGTTACGCCCTACGACGAGGCCCACATCGGCCATGCGATGTCGGCGATCGTGTTTGATGTGATCCGCCGTTATCTGGAGTATCGCGGCTACGCGGTGCAGCATGTGGTGAATTTCACCGACGTGGACGACAAGGTGATCGCCCGCGCCGAGAAGATCGGCCGCGATCCGCTCGAATTGTCGGGCGAACTTGCCGATGAATTCCTGGGCCAGTTGGCCGCCATGAATGTCCAGACCGCAACCGTCTATCCCCGCGTTACCGGTACGATTCCCCAGATCAAGGGCTTTATCCAGGGACTGATCGACAAGGGTTATGCCTACGCCGCCGCAGGCGATGTCTACTTCCGCGTCAAGCAGGACGAAGATTACGGCAAACTCTCGCGGCGTTCGCTGGATGAGATGCTCGCCGGTACGCGCTTCGAGGTCGATCCGCGCAAGGAGTCGCCGGCTGATTTCGCACTCTGGAAGGCCGCCCGGCCCGGCGAGCCGTCCTGGGAAAGTCCCTGGGGTCCCGGTCGGCCGGGTTGGCATATCGAGTGCTCGGCAATGAGTATGCACCACCTGGGCGAGCAGATCGACATCCACGGCGGCGGGAACGACTTGATCTTCCCGCACCACGAGAACGAGATCGCCCAGAGCGAGAGCTTAACCAATAAGCCGTTCTCGCGCTACTGGGTGCATAACGGCATGCTGCAACTGGTGAATGCGGAGACGCGCGAAGTCGAGAAGATGTCGAAATCGCTCGGCAATGTAGTAACGGTGGCAAGTTTCCTGCAAGAGTTCGATCCGGATGTATTCCGGCTGATTGTGCTCGGCAGCTACTATCGCAGCCCGCTCACTTACAACCACGAAATCGCCGCCGACAATGCGCGCAAACTCGACCGCTTGCTGAGTGCGCTGCGGCCGGCTGTCGGCACCGCCGCAGATGGCCCGGCAGTGCAAACACTTATCGCGAGTGGCGAGAACGCCCGTAGCCGCTTTGTCGAGGCCATGGATAACGACTTCAATACGGCCGGCGCAGTTGCGGTGCTGTTCGAGTTGGTGCGCGCCATCAACGTCGCCCGCGATGCCGGCGTTGGTGGGCAACCATTCGCTTCAGCTCAGGCCTGCCTGCACGAACTGGCCGCTGTACTCGGACTAAGGCTCAACCCGCAACAGCGCAACGTCGGCGAGAAGGTCGGCCCGCTGCTCGATCTGTTGATCGAGGTGCGCAGCGAACTGCGCAAGGTCAAGCAATTCGCCCTCGCCGATCAGATCCGCAACCGGCTGAGTGAACTCGGCATCACGCTGGAAGACGGCCCGCAAGGGACAGGTTGGAAGCTGTGAAATCGTACGACAACAGAAAGTGATGTGGATGTCACTGTGGCGGATTCGCCGTCACAGTGACATCCACGGATAATTATGAATTGGCTTGAACTTGCCGTCGAAGTTGAGAACGAGGCCGTCGAGTCGGTGTCGGAGTTGTTGGCGCGCTACGGCTACAATGCCGGCGTGGTGGTAGAACCGGCCTGGACGCCGGGTGATGAGGGGCCGGAGTTCAGCTACGATACGCTACGCCCATCAATTGTACGAACCTATATTCCGCTTGATGAATCATCTGAAGATATGCGCCAACGGATTGAGCAGGGCTTGTGGTACCTCGGCCAGTTGCGGCGGGTCGGATCGCTGCAAACCCGCACCCTGGCCGAGGAAGACTGGGCCAATGCCTGGCGCCGGCACTACCGTGTCATGCGCGTCGGCGAACGCACCGTTGTTGCGCCTTCGTGGCTGGAATACGAAGCCGGGCCGGAAGATATCGTCTTGCGGCTCGATCCGGGCATGGCCTTCGGCACCGGCCTGCATCCAACCACCCAACTCTGTTTACGGCTGTTGGAACGCTACGCGAAGCCGGGCCGGCGCACTATGGATCTCGGCACCGGCAGCGGCATTCTGGCGATCGCCGCCGCTAAACTCGGCGCCGGGCCGATCGTCGCCCTCGACAACGATCCGGTTGCAATTGAGGTTGCCGCCGAGAATATCGCGATCAACCAGGTGAGCGACAAGATTGTCGCTGCGGTCGGAAGTTTAGGCGCCGGCAGTCGCATGGGCCACTGGCTGAGCGGAGATTTCGGCGACACAACGCCTGATCCGGCAACCGGATCGGCGCCCGAACAGTGCGAACTGATCGCGGCCAACCTGATCGCCAAGGTGCTGGTTATCCTCGCCGCCGACCTATACGCGGCCCTGGCGCCCGGCGGCAGTTTGATCAGTTCCGGCATTATCATCGACCGTGAACCCGACGTGATCGCCGCATTCGCCGCAGCCGGCCTCCAGCCGGTCGAACGGCACCAGGAAGGCGAATGGGTGGCGCTGGTACATACGCGTACAGTGTAGGGACGCAAGATCTTGCATCTCTCCACCACACAAATCATAGAGGATTATGCTGTATCCATTACTCACCGAACACAAAATCGTCGAGCCGATCTGGGGCGGGACGAAACTCGCCGCGTGGCTGGCCCTCCCCGAACCGCATCCTGCTCGCCTCGGCGAGACATGGCAGGTATACGACACAAATCCGGTTTTGAACGGCCCGTTGGCCGGACGCACCCTGGCCGAATTGGCCCGCGAACACGGCCCTGCCTTGATCGGCACGCGTAGTGTCGCTCACTACGGCAATGATCTGCCGCTGCTGGCCAAATTCATCGACGCCGCCGACCGGCTCTCGATCCAGGTGCATCCCGACGACACCTACGCCCATAGCCGCGAATCCCATACCGGCTTTCACGGCAAAACCGAAGCCTGGTATATCCTCGCGGCCGACCCCGGCGCCGATATTACCTACGGCCTTTCACGCGACAGCAACCGCGACGACTTCGCCGCCGCCGTGGCAAACGGCAGTGTCGAAGAACTTTTACAGCGCGTACCGGTCAATCCCGGTGACATTATTTTCGTACCGGCCGGCACAATCCACGCGATCAACGCCGGGATCGTGCTCTTCGAGATCCAGCAGAAATCCGATCTCACCTATCGTGTCTACGATTACAATCGGCGCGACGCGAAAACCGGCCAACCGCGCGAATTACATCTTGAAAAGTCGCTCGACGTGAGCGATTTCAGGGCCGCGCCGCACGGCAAAATCACGCCGCTGAGTCTTGCCGCCGGTCGTGAACTGCTGATCGCGTGTCCCTCATTCGCCCTGGAACGCTGGACATTCACCGGGAAACAGTGCTGGGATGTTGATCCCGGCAGCTTCGAAATTGTGACCCTGATCGACGGCGTAGGTAAACTGACCTGGGCCGGCGACGAGGCGCTTACCGTCAAACAGGGGGCTTCGGTGTTGCTGCCGGCGACACTCGGCAACTGCTGCCTGACGGCACACGAAAGCGCACTCACCATGCTGCGGGCCTACGTGCCGGATCTGGACATGCTTGCCGCCGCCGCAACATCCGCCGGTTATACCGACACGGCGATTGCGGCAACCGTGCGAAAATAATCCGAAACCGGGCGTCGCTTGTTGTGGGCCGGATGTACGGTCTTTCGCGCTTTGCATTTCGTACTTCGCATTATGACCATCGCCAATACCTATCGCTTTTTCGTCGATCCCGAACTTCTCAGCACTGATACGGTGCGGATAAGCGACAACGACCTGATCCATCAGCTAGGGCGGGTTTTACGGCTCGGAGCGGGTGATCGCATCCTGTTGCTCGACGGCCGAGGCATCGCATGTACCGTCGAGATCGAGCAGATCGGCCGTCAGGACATGCAGGGACGGGTGCTTGAGCGCCGTCAGGCCGGCGGCGAGCCGCCGTTCCCGATCGCACTTTACCTGGCATTGTTGCGCCCGGAGCGTTTTGAGTGGGCGATCCAGAAAGCGGTTGAATTAGGCGCAACCGCGATTGTGCCGGTGCAATGTGAGCGCTCGCTTAACGCCGATCGAGCCGACGCGAAAAAACTGCAACGCTGGCGCCGAATTATGCGTGAGGCGGCCGAACAGTCCTGTCGCGGGCGTTTGCCCGAACTGCATGCACCGATCGACTTTGCAAGCGCCTGCGAACATGCGCAACAGGCGGCCTTGCCGTTACTGCTCTGGGAAGGGCAAGCGGTGCCGCTTGCAACGGTTCTGCGCGATCCGGGCCGAGCACCGCCCGAGACATGTGCCGTGATCAGCGGCCCCGAGGGCGGGATCAGCCCACCCGAACTGACAGCGGCAGAGGCCCGTGGTATCATTCCTGTATCGCTCGGTTCACGCATTCTGCGCGCCGAGACAGCCCCGCTCGCGGCATTCGCCGCACTACTCTACGAGTTTGAACAGCGAAGATCGTAGTGGTTTGTTCATGCGGCAACATCAGCACCGCAAACCGCCACCAGCCAACTGACACGAGGACAGCGATGGTTCGAACCTCTCGCGCAATCGGTATCGGTGCAGCAACCGCCTTTCTTGTCGGCGTGATTGCCTTTTTCGGCGGCTGGATAAGCGCCCGCTCCGTCGGCAATACGCCGATCGACACCTTTATCACCAGCGTCTTTAACAGCAGTACGCGCCAGGAAACCCCCGCCGAGTTGCGCGACCAATTCGCCGTCTTCTGGCAAGTCTGGGATCTGGTTGAAAGCGAGTTCTACCGGGCGGAACCGCTCGATCGCCAGGCGATGGTGTATGGCGCGATCCGCGGCATGCTCGCATCGCTCGACGATCAGTACACATCATTTCAGGAGCCGGATCTGGCGGCCCAGAGCCGCGAATCGATGCAGGGTCGCTTTGAAGGGATTGGCGCGTACCTACGCTTTGAGAACGGCGCGGTGTTGATCGATCGGCCAATTCGCAAATCGCCGGCGCAGGAGGCGGGATTACAGCCGGGCGATATCATTGTGGCGGTTGATGGGCAAGAACTTGCGCCGCTGATCGCCGGCCTGAGCGATGCTGAGGCCACGGCAAAAGCTGCGACCCTGATTCGCGGCCCGAAGGGATCGGTCGTCACACTGAGATTACAGCGACCGCCGGAGCAAATGCCGTTCGATGTCGCGATCACCCGCGACGAGGTTCCGATCATCACCGTAAATGCCGAAATGCTGCCCAATGGTGTCGCGTATATTCAGATCACCGAATTCAAGGCGACGACGACGGAACTACTCGACGAGGCATTGCGCGAGATTGTGCCGCAGCAGCCGACCAGTATTATCCTCGATCTGCGCAACAATCCGGGCGGCTTCCTCACCACCTCGCAGGAGGTGCTCGGACGCTTCTACGACGGCGTTGCACTGTATGAAGAGGAGAACGACGGCATCGTGCGCGAACTGCCGACGATCGGCGGATCGGCGGAATTACGGCTTTTCGAACAGCCGATGGTTGTGCTGATCAATGGAAATTCGGCCAGTGCGGCCGAAATTGTCGCCGGTGCCTTGCGTGATCGTCGGCCCAACACAAGCTTGTTGGGCGAAAAGAGCTTCGGCAAAGGATCGGTTCAGAACATCCACCAACTGCACGACGGCTCAAGTGCACGTATCACCGTGGCGCGCTGGCTCACCCCCGACCGCAACGTAATCAATGCGATCGGCATCACCCCGGAATATGTGATCGTGGCCTCGGACGAACCGCAATATCAGGTGCCATGTGTCGCCGAGCGCCAACCGCCTGAAGGCCGGAATATATGCAGCGATGCGCAGTTGGCCTGGAGTTTACAACTGCTGGCCGGCACAACACCGCCGCAGTCGGCTCGATCCGATCAGTAACCTATCCTGGTTTGCGGCCAGGCCGCCAGACCCA
>JAAUQO010000215.1 GCA_012032775.1 Oscillochloris sp.
ATGACCAATCGAACACGCACGAATCGCCGGGGCCGCCACGCTCGCGGCAGCATGATGGTTGGGTTCATTCCCCTGATCGCGCTCGTCGGAACATGCGGGGCATCGTCGCGTACGCCAGCATCCAGCCTATCGCGCGTCGGCGGAGGGTGAATGGCGCCTGCGGGCGCGGGCCGCAACTCAATGCCGGCGCCGCCGTTGCAACCGGCGATGTGCTGATCTTTCTGCACGCCGATACCAGCTTACCACCAAACGCATTTAGCTTGCTACAGACGTATTTCAGCAATCCGCAGGTGCAGGCGGCGAAATTTCGGCTCAGCTTCGATCTGCGCCACCCCGTCCTTGATCTGGCCGCTCGCATGATGTGGTTCGACTCGGTCTGGACGAGTTTCGGCGATCAGTGCATTGTGTTGCGGCGCGGGTTTTTCGCTTCAGTGGGCGGATTCCCACCCTGGCCGCTGTTTGAGGATGTGCGCATGTTTGAACTGGCCCGTGCGCAAACACCGATCTATGTCATCCCGGCCGAAGTCGTTACCTCGGCCCGGCGCTTCGTGGAGCACGGGATCGTCAGCCAATTGCTGCGCGATGTCTGGTTTATGCTGCAATATCTGTTCGGTGTCCCGCCGGAAGTGATCGCCGGAATCTACGAACAGCGCGGCGCCGCCACACGGGCAATGCCCGTTTCTCTCGGCTGATCCTGGTTTCCGGCGAAATCGGAAACCAGGATCAACCGAACCATTACGCCGTCGGTAATCCGCGAATGCTGTCGAGCACGCGCTGCACCGCAAGCCCATCGGCGAAGGTCGCGGCCGGCGTGATCGCGGTTGCATCACCGGCAAAGTAGCTCTTCAAGGCCAGACCAAGATAGACTGTGCCCTGGGGAAAATCGCCGCTGATGCCTTCAGGAAATGTGGCGGTATGTTCCGGCGTCCGATCCGCGAACTCGGCATCGGGCGCCGCCACCAGCAGCCTGCCTTCAACAAAGCGTAGGGTTCCCTCGCTGCCGTAGATCGTCAGGCTATTCGGCTCATTCCGGCGGGTCACACCACTGGCGGTAATCGTCGCAACTACGCCCTGCGAAAAGCACAACACCGCCGTGGCGAAATCATCGGCGGTAACCGCGCGCTGCGCACCATCGGCAGCGGGGCGTGTCTCGACAAACGTGTTGATTGCGCCGGTCGCCGTCGTCACCTCGTCGCGCAACAAATAGCGCAGCAGATCGGTCTGATGCGAGCCAATCGCACCTAATGAACCGCCGCCCTGGGTCGCATCGGCCCACCAATTCCAGGGCCGGCTGGGATCGGCGCGGCCGGAACTGATCATCCGCACCTCGGCATGGCGCGGCCTGCCGATCGCGCCCTCGCCGATCAACTGTCGCGCCATACGTAGCGCCGGCAAAAACCGCAACTCGTGATCGATCAGGGCCAGTGCCTGCGGTTGCGCCTGCGCCGCCGCCAACATCACCTCGGCCTCCAGCACATCAAGCGCCGTCGGCTTCTCGCAAAGCACATGTTTACCGGCTTCCAGCGCCGCCACCGCCATCTCGCGATGCAACACCGGCGGCGTCACAATACTCACCAGATCGATGTCGTCGCGCCGCAGCAACGCACGCCAGTCGGCGGTATGAACACCGACGTTCAACTCTCCGGCGATCCGCGCGGTTTTCGCCGCATCGCTGCCGGCCACGGCGCCAACCTCTAGCCCGGCGGCGCGAAACGCCGGCACCTGTACCCGCGCACCCCAGCCGGTGCCGATAATCCCAATCCTGATACTCATACACACTCCTGTATGGGCGACGCGTGCCTGCGCCCCCTCACCTGGCGCGAATTCGCCCTACGCCCCAATCATGCAGCCACCGTCGCCTGATACTCATCCCGCGCCGCCGCACGCAACTCGTCGTTCACCAGCACATCAAGCGCCGTCATAGCCAACGAAGCTGCGCCATCGCCAATTGCGGCATGGCCGGCGGCACTCCGCGTCGCCGCAGCCACTTCATGGCTATGCCAACCAGCCTCCGGCCCGCAGATCTTCAGCATGGCACAGATCGCCGGCACGCGATGGCTGACATTGCCGAAATCGGTCGATCCTGCGCCGTCGGAGCCATCGCGAACGGCCAGCGTACGCCCGAGCTGGGTGAGATTCGCAGCAAATGCTGTGCCCAGGCTCTTGCTTGCGATCATGTTCAAGTAGGGCGGCATATACTCGCGCCACTCAAGCCGCGTTCCAGTCGCTGTTGCCCCGGCCTCGGCGCAGGCCACCACCCGCTGCACCAATGCATGGGCATACTCGGCATCGCGGCCGCGCACCCGGAAACGCGCACTGGTCAGGCTGGGGATCACATTCGCCGCCTTGCCGCCATTGGTGATAATGCCGTGGATGCGCGCGTCGGAGCGCACCTGCTGGCGCAGCAGGCCCACGGCGTTAAACATCACAATCAGTGCGTCGAGCGCATTCAAGCCTTCGTGGGGATTGGCGGCGGCGTGGGCCGGCTTGCCATGAAAGGTCAGATCAAGCCCGTGGGCCACCAGAGTGCTTTGCAACGAGATCGCGTCTTCGCTCCAGGGATGGATCATGATCGCCGCATCGACATTGTCGAAGTAGCCGTGATCGAGAATCGGGATCTTGCCGCCCGCATTCGGAACCGTCGATTCTTCGGCCGGTGTGCCGATCACCACTACCTGGCCGGGCAATACGCCGGCGCCACCAAGCCTGCTGAGTGCGATACCGGCCCCAATTGCCGCCGTCGCGATGATGTTATGGCCACAACCATGCCCCACCTCCGGCAATGCGTCGTACTCGGCCACAATCGCCACTGTCGGCCCCGCGCCGCCACCGGGCAAACGCGCATAAAAAGCAGTCGGCATCCCGGCGATCCCGCGCTCCACCTCGGCCCCGAACTCGCTCAGCAGATCGGTCAATCGCTCGGCGGCCTGAACCTCCTGCAAGCCAATCTCGGGATTCTCGGCCATCCAATCACTTGTTGTCGTCAACGTCGCCGCGATCTGCGCCACTTCGCGCCGTACCGCCTCCTTCATCGCCGCCAGATCCATGAGTCGCTCCTGTAAAGACGCAGCATGCTGCACCTCACTCGCTACCTATGCTCTCCTCCATGATAGCAGGAAGGGCGAAGCATTTCGTGAACCGAAATACTTCGCCCTTTGTTTGTCCCGTCGATCGGCTATATCAATACTTCGGCATAGTCGGATCGATGTCATCCGACCAGCGCAACACCCCACCGACCAGGTTCTTCACCTTGCGGAAACCGGCGCCCTTGAGCAGTTCTACCGCCCGGCCGCTGCGTGCGCCGCTGCGGCAGTAGATCACCATCTCGCGCGCGCTATCGAGTTCACTCAGGCGTTCCGGCAGTTGATCGACCGGGATCAACTTATCGGTGCCGGGGATCGCGGCGATCTCAACCTCGTAGGGATTGCGCACATCAAGCAGATACGGACGCTCGGCGCTATCCATCAGCGCAGCGAGTTCTTTGGGCGTGATCTCGTACTGGTTGCTCAAGGTCGTCACCTCCGGCACAATGCCGCAAAACTGCTCATAATCGATCAATTCGGTCACAGTCGGGTTTTCGCCGCACACCGGGCACTTTGGATCCCGGCGCAGCTTCAACTCGCGGAACCGCATGCTCAGTGCATCGTACAACAACAAGCGACCAACCAGTGTTTCGCCGATCCCGGCCAACAACTTGATCGCCTCGTTAGCCTGAATCCCGCCGATCACCCCCGGCAGCACCCCCAGCACACCGCCCTCGGCGCAACTCGGCACCAGCCCCGGCGGCGGCGGCTCGGGGTACAGGCAGCGATAGCAGGGGCCGCCGTCCTTCGGCGAGAAGACCGTTGCCTGGCCCTCGAAACGAAAAATACTGCCGTAGACATTCGGCTTACCCAGCATCACACTGGCGTCGTTGGTCAGATAACGGGTCGGGAAATTGTCGGTGCCGTCCACGATCACATCGAACGGCTGCATCAATTCGATCGCATTCGCCGAGGTGATCTGGGTCTCGAAGGTGCTAATCTCAATATGCGGGTTCAGATCGAGCAAGCGCCGCTTCGCCGACTCCGTTTTGGCAACGCCGATGGTTGCGGTGCCGTGGACGATCTGTCGTTGCAGATTGCTTTCATCGACCACATCGAAATCAACCAGGCCAATATGCCCAACGCCGGCCGCAGCCAGGTAGAGCGCCAGGGGCGAACCCAGGCCGCCGGTGCCGATCAGCAGCACACTGCCTTGCTTGAGTTTACGCTGCGCCGCCATGCCGAATTCCGGCAAGATCAAATGCCGGCTATAGCGAGCGATCTCCTCGTTAGAGAGGGTTACATCAGTCATGAGTGCCTCGCAAATTCCACATGCCACACGCCACATGCCACAGCGTCACTTGTCCGCAATGTCGCATGTTCTCTGTGGCATTACCGATTCCCGCCCGCAATCGCCGGAATGATACTCACCGTATCGCCGGCCTGAACCGGCGTCTCTTCGCCGTCGAGATAGCGAATATCCTCATCGCCGACATAGATGTTGACAAAGCTGCGCAGCTTGCCCTCGTCGCTGAACAGGTGCTTGCCGAGGGCCGGATGCGCCTCAACCAGCCCGCGCAACAGATCGCCGACTGTCGCTGCATCCAGGCCGACGGAGGAATTGCCGTCGGCATACTGGCGCAGCGCCGTTGGAATAGTGATTGTAACAGCCATACATCTCCCTCGCTACGGTTTCAAGGCGAAACAACAACATCTTCGGCGGCAAAGCGTGTACCTTCCTCAACCAGCAACCACGATGTCAAGCCGGCGGCCTTCCCGGCCTGAACCGATTGGATCGCAAAGGCGAAACTTGTGCCGCCACCAACAGCCTGCGAACCGACTCGATCCCGCTCCGACGGGATCGCCGGATGGTCGGGATGGGAATGATAACAGCCGACGATCTCCAGATCGCGCGCGCGCGCTTCACGGTCGGCGCGCAGGTAATCCCGCGGATCGAGATAGAAGCGGTCGCGCTGCGATTCGGGATCATCATTCTCAGCCAATTGTACCTGCCCGGCCCAACGATTCTCGACCGGATAGGCGAATAACACAATCTTCGCCGCGCCGTCGAGCCGGCCGATCAACAACCCGACACACTCATCGGGGTAGGTCACCTCGGCGTGGTGTGCGATCGTTGCCGCTACTTCAGACGTGATCTGTAACATTGTTACTCACAATCCATGTTGATCTGCATGCTGCATGGTGCATTATAGCGGCGAGCACAACGCTTGAGCCTGATCCAGGAGCGCATCCCTGACTGGCGAGCCGCGCGGCAGCGCGTTCAGGCATCACGCATCAGGCATCTTGCGATAGCGTCATATCCCGGCGCCCGACACCAGATCTTCTTCCCAGAAGCGCTCACTCAGGTAACGGGAAGCGCTGTCGCAAAGGATCGTGACCACCGTACCCTGTTCGAGTTCGCGCGCAACCCGCAACGCCGCCGCTACATTTGCGCCGGCCGAGATCCCGACCAACAAGCCCTCGACGCGGGCGAGTTTCCGCGCCGTTGCGAAGGCTTCTTCGCTACTCACCTCGATCGTCGCATCGGCCAGGGTGGATTGATAGATCGCCGGCAACTGGCGGGTGCTCGCCATATGTTTGACACCTTCAAGCGCATGGTACGGGCTATCGGGCTGCACCGCAATCAATTGCAGATCGGCCCGTTGCTCACGCAGATAGCGCCCGGTGCCGATAAATGTACCACTGGTGCCGAGTGCAGCCACGAAATGGGTTACTCGGCCCGCCGTCTCACGCCAGATCTCGGGGCCGGTCGTGCAATAATGGGCGTTGGGGTTGGCCGGATTACTGTATTGATCGGGGTAAAAGTAGCGCTCCGGATACTGCGCTACCAGTTCACGGATCGTCGTGATCGCCAGATCCATGCCCTCAGCCGCATCGGTCAGGATCAGTTCCGCACCTAAGGCGCGCAACGTGCGCCGGCGCTCGGGGCTGGCATTTGCCGGCATCGCCAGAGTAACACCGAAACCAATGGCCGCGCCGATTGTCGCATACGCGATCCCGGTGTTGCCGCTGGTCGCATCGGCGATTCGCATGCCGGGCCGCAACAAGCCACGCGCGATCCCGTCGCGGATCATGCCAGCGCCGGCCGATCTTTCACCGAACCGCCGAGGTTGTACCATTCAGCCTTGGCATGCACCTCAACTCCGGCCGGCAACTCCGCCGCCGCATTGGTCAGTCGCAGCAAGGGCGTATTGCCGATCAAATCGAGCGGTGCAGTCATAATCCATCCAATAGTGGGGTCAATCAGAACCAAGCCTGGTGCGCCAGCATATCACCGATCGGCCTGCGCACTCGTATTGCGATACTGGAGCAACGCCGTTTTGAGTGTATTCAAGGCCAGAGTGGCGCAACGGGGGCGCGCACGCACAACTTCGCGGCCAAGCAGATCAAGTACCTGATCGTCGTCCAGGGCATCGATCGCACTCAGGGGCGCACCTTGCAGTTGTTCGGCCAGCAACGAGGCTGCGGCCTGACTGATCGTGCAACCACGCCCCTCGAAGCGCAATGCGCTGATCCGATCGTTCTCGATCTGCATCGAGATCGTCACCTGATCGCCGCAGTCGGGGATGCCGCCCGAAACCACGATGTCGGCGGGATCGAGCCGGCCATAGTGGCGCGGGCGCTCATAATGCTCAAGCAACCGGTCGATAATGTGTTGACGATCCATAAGATGCATGGTGGTTACAATGCCGGCGCCGCCGTGCATGTAACCCGCTGAAACTTATTTTTCGATCGGCAGGCCCACGGCGTTGCCCCACTCAGTCCACGAACCGTCGTAGTTGCGCACCCTGGGAAAGCCGAGCAGGTAGTTCAGCACAAACCAGGTATGGCTGCTGCGCTCGCCGATCCGGCAATAGGTTACCACATCCTTGTCTTCGGTAATGCCCTGGGCAGCATACAAGGCCCGCAACTCGTCGGCGCTCTTGAATGTACCGTCGGCCTGCACTGCCTGGGCCCAGGGGATGTTTGCCGCCGTTGGAATATGACCGCCGCGCAGCGTGCCTTCCTGCGGATAATCCGGCATATGGGTGCGCTCGCCGCTGAACTCCTGCGGGCTGCGTACATCGACCAGCGCCGTGCCCTGCTGCTTGATATGGTCCAACACCTGATCGCGAAACGCACGAATAGCGTTGTCGTCACGCGCGGCGGCGCTGTAAGAACCGCGCGGATAACTCGGCACCTCGCGGGTGAGCGGGCGCTCCTCGGCGATCCACTTCGCCCGTCCGCCGTTCATAATCCGCACGTCGTTGTGGCCGAATAAGCGAAACACCCAGAGGGTATACGTTGCCCACCAGTTGTTCTTGTCGCCGTAAAATACCACCGTGGTATCGTTGGAAATGCCCTTCGCAGCCAGCAATTCAGCGAATTGCTCGGCATCGAGATAGTCGCGCACTACCGGGTCGTTCAACTCGGTAACCCAATCGATCTTTACAGCACCGGGAATATGGCCGGTATCGTAGAGCAAAATATCTTCGTTGCTCTCAACCAGTCGCACATTCGGGTCGTTCACATGATCGGCAACCCACTGTGTATCAACCAGTACTTCCGGATGGGCATAGCTGCTCATGGGATTCTCCACTCCAGATCAATTCCAGGGTACAGCCCTTAAGTACAAGGATTGTACCCGCAGCATGACACTAAGTCAAGTTCTTACGTGGAATACTCAACAAATACTGAGTCATCTTCAGCATAGGCCCGATAGGTGGCGACGGGCTGAAAGGCGGGCAAGGTGCGCGGCCGACCGCTGCGAATATCGAACAGCGAACCGTGGAGCGGGCACTCAACGCACTCCTCGTCGGGGTCGAACTCACCGTCGCTGAGTGCTGCTTCAGCGTGCGAACATTCGTTATAGAGCGCGAAAAACTCGCCGTCGAGATTAAACAGCACAATCGGCGTCTCGCCGACCGTCACCGCCAACATCGCACCGGGCGGGATGTCGTTCAATGCGGCCACACGAACCGGGGCCATGTGATTCTCCTTGAGCGCATACAGGATACAAATTGTTGCGTCACGCGCGTGATTCATAGAAGAAGGTCGAAGCATATGCTCCGACCTTCTCGTAACGACGGTACAATCAGGCTCTGGAAGCAGCAAGCACTGGCCGAACGCTCCGGCCATGTCGCCTGTCTCCGGTCTCCTACTACCCGACCGAACCTTCCATCTCCATCTGGATCAGGCGGTTCAGCTCAACGGCGTACTCCATCGGCAGTTCGCGGGTGAACGGCTCCATAAAGCCGAGCACAATCATCGACATGGCATCGGCCTCTTTAAGGCCGCGGCTCATCAGGTAGAAGAGTTGCTCCTCGCCGATCCGGCCGACCGTGGCCTCGTGGGCCAGGGTGCAGCGATCTTCCTCAATCTCGATATAGGGAATGGTGTCCGAAGCCGAACGATCATCGAGGATCAGGGCGTCGCAGTTGACATTGATCTTGGCGCCGTACGCACCTGGGGCCACCTTCGCAAGCCCGCGATAGGTTGTCTTGCCGCCGTCCTTGCTCACCGACTTGTTGGTGATCCGGCTGGTGGTTTCGGGCGCCACATGCACCATTTTCGCGCCGGCGTCCTGGTGCTGGCCCTTGCCGGCATACGCCACCGAGAGCACCTCGCCGCGGGCCTTGCGGCCCATCAGATAGACCGACGGGTATTTCATGGTCAGCTTGCTGCCGATGTTGCCGTCAACCCACTCCATGCTGGCTTCTTCATAGGCCATGGCGCGCTTCGTCACCAGGTTGAAGATATTGTTGGCCCAGTTCTGGATCGTGGTGTAGCGGAACTTGCCGCCCTTCTTAACCACAATCTCGACCACCGCCGAGTGCAGCGAGTTCGTGCTGTAGATCGGCGCGGTGCAGCCCTCGATATAGTGGGCCTCGGCGCCTTCCTCAACAATGATCAGGGTGCGTTCGAACTGGCCCATATTCTCGGCGTTGATGCGGAAATAGGCCTGGAGCGGGATATCGACCTTCACGCCTTTGGGCACATACACAAACGAACCGCCCGACCAGACCGCCGTGTTCAGGGCGGCGTACTTATTGTCGGCGGACGGGATGATCGTGCCGAAATATTGCTTGAAGATCTCCGGGTGCTCCTTGAGCGCCGTATCGGTGTCGAGGAAGATCACCCCGAGCTTCGACCATTCTTCGCGGAGCGAGTGATACACCACCTCGGACTCATACTGGGCGCCGACACCGGCCAGGAATTTGCGCTCGGCTTCGGGAATACCGAGCCGCTCAAATGTATCCTTGATCTCCTGCGGCACCGCATCCCAATCGGTCTGCGGGCGCTCGCCGGCGCGCACAAAATAATGAATATCGTCGTGATTGAGGTCGGCCAGTTCGGGGTTCGCCCACATCCCCGAGATCGGCGTCGGCTTCTTGTTGAAGATCTCCAACGCCTTGAGCCGGCGCTTGAGCATCCACTCCGGCTCGTCCTTCATGCCCGACAACTCGCGCACAACCCGCTCGTTCAAGCCCTTCGGCGCCTTGTAGAGATAGTTCTCTTCCTGCCGAAAGCCGTACTTGGAATAATCAAACTGAAGATTTGTTGCCTCAGCGACCACAGTGTAACTCCTTCGTATAGAACCAAGAACCGGAGAACCAAGAACCGGAGAACCGAGAACCGCAGAACCGAGAACCGCAGAACCGAGAACCGCAGAACCGGAGAACCGGAGAACCGGAGAACTGCGGAACCG
>JAAUQO010000216.1 GCA_012032775.1 Oscillochloris sp.
AGCAACTGGCCGTCACAGAGACCTCCCTCCACTGGACCAGTGAGCTGAGTGCTCTCGGGGATCGGCCGGTCTATTGGAACGTGCATCGGGGAGTCTCCCCCCCGATGCGGAGTCCTACAACCTGCTCGAGGCCGTGCTGCCCAGCGGTGATCCGGCCAGTGTCGGCAATGGCGGTAATGTACGGGCGTTGCCGTTCATCACCGCCGATAATGTGGTCGGCGGGGTAAATGCCGGCGAACAGGTGCAACTCCTGGCCCGTACCCCCAATGGCGAGTGGTATCGGGTGCGCACCATCCGCGACGAGATCGGTTGGGTGAGTGCAAGCCTGCTGGTGATCGATCCGACGACCGCTGCCGGGGTGCCGGAAGCTACAGTTGTGACGGTCTTTGAGAATGGGGCCGTTTTCGAGCAACCAGATCTCGCCAGCACGCAGATCGACCGGGTGAATGTGAGCGAAGTGGTTGATCTGTTGCGCAAAACAGCCGACGGTACGTGGTACGAGGTGCGCAACGTGCGTGACGTAACCGGTTGGGTGCCTGCATCGCTGCTCGGCATCCCCGAGAGTGTGGCGGCGGAGGTGCCGGTGGCCGAGTAGGCAAGTGTGGGGCGTGCGGTGGGCCGGACATGGGCCATGAAGTGCATGTTTCCTGGCCGCGCCGCACGCCCAGGCCCGACAGCGCCGCATTGTGACCGTCGCTGACACAGGGTTGGGGTATGATAGATGCAGTGTGATAGTGGTGTAACGACAGGTACAATATTCCATGGGTGATCTTGATATGCGGCGGCTCGACGAGCTGCCGCTGGTGTTTTTTGATCTAGAGACAACCGGCCTGGATCTTGCGGCGGGCCATCGCATCTGCGAGGTGGCGGCTTTACGAGTGTATCAGCAAGGGGAAGCCGGGCGCCTGGATACCCTGGTCAATCCCGATCGCTTGCTTGATCCTGGGGCGGCGGCGGTGAACGGACTGCGGGACGATCTGTTGCACGCGGCGCCGCCGTTCGCGACAATCGCGCCGGCCCTGATCGGTATCTTCAGCGAGGCGGTGCTGGTCGCGCATAATCTTCCCTTTGATCTGGCCTTTTTGCACGCCGAATTACGGGCACTCGGCCGGCAACTGCCCCTGGTTCCGACGCTGGATACCCTGGCCCTCGCACGGCGGTTGCTGCGCTTACGTTCGTACAGCCTGGCTGCGTTGGCGGCGGAATTTGACTTGCCGGCGCCAACCCATCGCGCCATGGATGATGTGCAGGCGCTCTACGGCGTTTTCAGGCATTTACAGCAGCACATGGCCGATCTCGGCGTCACTACCCTTGGTGCGGCCCAACGCCTGGAGCGCGGCTTCTTGCCGGGTATGGCCGAGCCGGTGGTTCCACCCTTGATCGAACAGGCCATCAGCGAAGGGTTGCTGCTCCGGATTCGCTACCGCTCACGGAATGATCCCCACCCGACGGAACGGGCGATCAGACCACTCTATGTGACCAATGAGCACAGCGGTGTACATCTGCGGGCGTTTTGCACACTCCGCAACGATCTGCGCTCGTTCGTGTTGACGAAGATCGAGTTGCTGGAGCTTGTCGCCGCCCCGGAAGTTATGTAAACTCGTCGGATAGCGCCAGCAATGGATCGTGTAGTTCTTATGGGGTAAGCAAGATCGCCAGTGCATCCTGAAGCGTGGCCGCAACCTGTACCGCTATCCTGTTTTGGGCCGGCACCGGTTGATCGGCGGCAATAACCGCCGTATCCACGCCTTCAGCAGCGGCGGCGGCGAGTCGTTCAGGAAGGTAGGGCAGCGGCAAAAGACGCCCGTGCAAATCGAGATCGGCCAGCAGAAGCCCGTTCGCCGACGCGCTTTTACCGCCGAGCAAGCCGGCGAGGGCGAGGGCGGCCGCACCGCCGCAACCATAAACATCGCTTCGCGGCTCACCGTCGGCGAACAAGACATGCACATCGTGCTGTCGCAGATATGTCGCATCGACCTGAAGTGCGACGTGTTGGGCGCGCAGCGCATCAAGTGCAACCAGTACTGCCATCTGTGCGTCACCCTGAAGCATGCCGCTCACCCGCAAGCGCGCATATCCAGGCGTAACGGCGGCCATCACCCAGGTGAGCGAACTTCCCTGCGGCGACCAGCGCAACCACGGGGCCAGCCCCGGCCGCACCGGCGCATTATTTTTTATGTCAACTTCAATTGATGCAGCCGGTGCATCTGCGACAACGTGTTCCAGCAGGGCGTGCAAAGCGGTTAATCGGGCGACCGGATCGCACTGTTCCAGAAAGCGCTGGCGCTCGGCCAGGGGCGCACGATTAAGCAATGGTCCGGCGGCGAGAAAACTCAGGCGAGCCGGATCATCCTCAGCGGCGATCTCAGCGACGAGTTCGGGGGAGAACTGGGGCAACAGTGCGCCGTATTCAACAAATGCATGGTGCAGCAACGTCGCTGCCGGACGCGCATCAACCTCGTGATCGGGCAGCAGCGCGACCCGAGCGCGAAGTCCGGGGCCGGAGACCGGCGCCTGGATAGCAACCCGAGCCAGGCCTTCCACTGCGACGCGCAGCGTCCCGTCGGGCAAACGCAACAAACGATGGACCAGCGCCAGTGTCCCGACCGTATAACAATCGGCGAGTGTCGGCTCAGCGGGGCGGCGGGTCGCGTTGCGCAGGGCGATCACCACCAGCCGACGAGGTGCCGAATCAGTGGTATCGAGCAGCCGCAGCGCGGCCGGGCTAGAGATCGCGAGCGGGGTCACGGCGAGCGGGTAAGCGACTGTATTAAAGAGCGGCAGCAGATCAAATTCCTCTTCCATCATCGTCACAATCCACAAACAAAGCGATGATGCAGTGTGCCGAGCAAGGTCGTGGCAGATTGATCCGCGAGCAGCAACGGCGCATCACTGTTTGGCGCAGCAGCGGAGTAAAGCGTATCGCGGAGAAAGCCGAGCAATTGATTCCATGCTTCGAGTTGCGGGCCGCCGGCGCGAATCGACTCAATATCGGTCACAAAGGCATGCGGCTGGCCGGGGTAAAGCGTCATCACATTTGGGATACCGGCAGCATCCAGATTCGCCTCCAACTGAGCGACCTCCTCCTGCGGGATTGATGTATCGGCGCCGCCGAAGATCCCGAGAACCGGGCCATTCAGCACGGTCAACTGCTCGGGGGTCGTATCCGCCATGCCATAGAAGATCGCCGTCGCCGCAATCTCTGTATTATGTAAACTGTAAAGCAATGCCGTGCGGCCGCCGTAGCAAAACCCCATCACCGCGATCCGGTCGGCGACAACATCGGGTTGTGTTGCGAGCCATGCAAAGACGGCATCGAGGTCGGTATTGACCTGGGCGGGATCGGTGCTGATGGTCTGATAGATCGCCCGCGGGATCCAGCCGGTGCTGCCGCCGCGAAAGGTATCGGGCGCAATCACAAGATAACCCTCATCGGCGAGGGCGGTGGCTTTACCGACGATATCGGCGCGCAGGCCCCAGAACTCGTGGATCATGATCACGGCCGGATGCGGGCCGGGCGTTTCGGGGCGGGCGACGAAGGCCCGCACGGGGGGACCATTCGGATTAGGAATACTGAGATTCGTCAGTGCGGCGACCCGATCACGCCCGATCAGTGCATCGAAGGGGATCGAAAGCGCCAACACCAGCACCAGGCCCAACACGACCACCAGCAGCCACAACACGGCCTTACGGAGGAAAGCCATACATTTCTCTTTACGTCTTCAGCGATTCGATAGGAAGATTATACCAAAATCGCACACGTTGTGTAATAGAATACTCGGAAATATTGTTTGACAGTACCCGGTCGATGCGGTATACTCCGGCCTGTACGACTCCGTAGCTCAATCGGATAGAGCGTCAGCCTCCGGAGCTGAAGGTTGGTGGTTCGAGCCCACTCGGAGTCGCCAAGCGCGTTTTTTGTAACTGCTCCTGTACGCTACTGCTTCCAGATCGCGTGGCGGAAATTGTTCCAGATCGCGAAATGGCGCATCAGGCCACTATTCCCTTGCAAGTATACTCGCGGCCTGATGCGGTGTCCGGCAGATACACCATACCTATCTACTGTGACGGCCTAAAGGCCGTTACAAACCCTCGACGGACGTAGGCCACCCTGAACGATGCCGAGATCCGCCATGACGAGCCGAGCGTCGGGCTGATTCCGGCGGATATGCGGCCAGGCCTCAAGAATGGCTGTACCTATATCGAAGCGCCATGTGCCGGCCACGATCTGATGAGGTGCCGGAGCGGCCTATGGGGTTGATGCGCGGATGTGCGGCGTCGGCCCTGCTGTGCGCATGCGCCAGACCACGACGAGGCGATAGATGGCCTGGGCGATCTGGCTCAGGACGGCGACGACCAGCAGGAAGGTGATGTCGGGGTTGAAGCGTAGTGCAGCCCAAAGGGGGATGCCGGCGAGGAGCGGCAGCGCCAGCCCAAACACAATGGCGAGGAGCAGGTCGAAGCCGATCATCAGTGCGGCCCGCACCGGCCGGCGCTGAAACTGCCGGCGACAAGAAGCCAGATCATCATCAAGCGCATTATGTATTCCTTTGCAGTGGGCGGGTTTGCTGATCGGATCAGCAAGCGTGTAGCGCTGATAGGAGCGACTCGGAGCGCTACCTACGATCAGGGCCACGCGTAGTATAGGGGGCGCAAGCCGGCAGCGCCTCTTCCCAATGTCATATCACACAAGGGATCTGGGGTGTCGAACGTCACGGTCTGTGGTCGGCAACTCTTCTTCGCCGCGTTGCCGCTGCAGGATGCGCGCTATAATGCAATAGAGATCCCGCATTAGGCTCGTGCGGCATACCAGTCTAACACGCGGAGGGCGCGCAGGGTGTTCCACCGGCTCGGCTGGCCCTCGTGCTCGCCGAAATCGACCGGCATCACGCCGGGATAGCGGGTTTCAAGCGGCCAGCGCCCGTCGCCATCGCGCTTCGACACAACCAATGCAATCGCCTCGGCGACCCGTTCGTCAGGCGTGACCTCGGCACTGCGCAGGTACTCAAGCCCGCGCAGCACATCGTAGTGCCACCAGGTCGGGAAGGCGAAGCGCGTCCACGCCGCGCCGCCCTTGCGATCAGACGCGATCACCTCGCCAGTCGAGCGCCGGCGGAAGAGCCGGCGTTCGAGGAGGTATTCCTGCCCGCGTAGCCGGGCTGCGGTCACCTCGGGGCGCCCGCCGGTGGCGCGTTCGTATGCGAGGAGCGCCTCCAGTACGCAAATCGTGGTATTGAACGACGAGCGGGTCGAATCGTGCGGCGCCGCACAGTTCCAGCCGCCGTCGGACAACTGCTCGTTCAGCAGTCGGTCGATGATGCTGCGGACATCCTGGTTGAAGGAGGCGCCGGCCGTCGCTACCTGCCCGTTGATGCACGGCTCCAACTCACCGGCGAAGAAGGGATTGGCATCGCACTCCGGCGGCCCGGCACCCTGCCAGGTCACGTGGTCGCGCACGAGACCTATCGCGCGCCGGGCCTGCACACTCGCGGGATCGAGCCCCAGGTGGCGTAACAGCCACAGGACGTGCAGCGTAGAGTTCCACCCGCGGTTCCATGCCGCGCCGCCCCAGCGGCCGTCGGCCCCTTGCAGGGCCAGCAGGTGCGCGCCCCAGCCTTCACCGGCGACCCGTGCGCGCTCAGTTGCGACCTCCGCATCCGGCGCAGCGGTCAGGTCGCGCAGCACTTGCCAGCGGATCGCAGGATCCGAATCAAGCAGCCATGCGATCAGCGCGTGTTCCGGCTTCGGCACATGCCAATTGCGTGAATTGGTCGCCATCTGCTGCGTTCTCCTTCTGTTGCGCAAACGAGGTTGGTGTGGCCGTGTGGTGCCGGCAACCATGCAATCTGCGCGCCAATACCGACTGCGCACCTTGAGCGATACCGTTACGGTCGCAACCGGCCTCAATCCCGCTAATGCCCAGATGCGCCAGCAAGCGATTCCTTCTCACCACACATTTCCCCGTGTTCCGCGTCCCGCGTCGCTGCCGTGCATGCGCTGAGCGATCATAGCAGCCGGTTGGCTCAGTTGGGCAACCCCTCACCCTGAGGGCGCTACCCGCTATTCCCCGCACAAGCGCCTGGGTTCCGCTTCGAGTTCCTGGAGTTGCGCTGCAGATTATGCCCAGATTGCGGCAATCGTCGCCATGGCTGTGTCCATGCTGCGGCACACTTCTTCCAGTACGCGCACACTCGCCACGGCGTCGTTGATGTCGAGCAGTTCGACCGGCGCATGGGAATAGCGCCGGCAGATGCCGAGGCCGCCGGTGGGGATCCCTTCGCGGGCGAGATGAATGGCGGCGGCGTCGGTACTTGATTTGCCCAACACGGTTGCCGGTTGAAGTTTCACGTCGGCGCGGGCGGCTGCATCTGACAAGATCTGCATTACGCCGCGATGCGCCAGATGCCCGCTGTTGGCCAGCAGCGCCACCGGCCCGCCGCCAATCCGGGTCGGCATTTCGCTATGGTAGTTCACATCGGGCGTGTCGCCGCTCATAAATGTGTCCACCACCACGGCATAATCGGGCGCAGCCCGCTGTGCCGCCACCCGTGCGCCGCGTAACCCGACTTCCTCCTGCACCGTCACCACGCCGATCAGGGTGCCGGCCAGCGGTGTGCGGTGCAATTCCTGAAACAGTTGCAGCAGAATCGCGCAACTGATCCGATTGTCGATCGCCTTGCCCACCAGACGATCCGGGTTGGTCATCGGCTCCAACTCACTCAGCCAGACCCAGGGATCACCGATGCTAATCCCCATGTTCGCCACTTCGTCGGCCGAGTCTGCGCCGACATCGACATACAGGGTGTCCATCGGCTGAACCTGGCCGCGCTCGCCCAGTGACTGGAGATGGCCGGATTTCGCGCCGACGACGCCGAGATGCCCGTTCACCCAGACTTTGCGCCCGAGGGCGAGGCTGTCGAGCACGCCGCCGAGCCGGTCGATCTTGAGGAAGCCGCTGGGCAAGATGCTCTTCACAATCCCGCCGATCTCGTCGGAGTGGGCGGAGATCATCAGGCGCGGGCCACCGGACGGGCCGTGCTTGATTGCATACAGATTGCCGAGCGAATCGACCTGCACCTCGTCGGCGAGTGGGGCGAAGGCGGCGCGTAAGTAGCGCACCACTGGTTGCTCGAAGCCGGGCGGGGCATGCAGGGCCGTTAATTCGCCCAGGGTCTCGATCAAGGCTTCCTTCATCAGGCTGCTCCGTTCGCTGCAACAGGAATGGGCTGAGCCGCCGTGCGCCGATCGACCGCAATCTCGCCGCCTTTGATCACAAGGGCGATGCGGGAATGATCCTGCAAGATCGTGATGTCGGCAAGCGGATCGCCGGCGACAAACACGAAATCGGCGTAGCGTTCGGCCGCGATCACGCCAACCTCGGCGAAATCGAGGGCTGCGGCGGCAGCGCCGGTTGCGGCGACAAGCGCTTCGTTATTCGAGAGTCCGGCCTCAACCATCAACTCCAACTCCCAGGCATTTTTTCCGTGAATCACATAGGGCATGGCGGCGTCGGTGCCGCAGATGATCTTCACACCCAGTGCGCGGGCGCGGCCGGTGGTCTTCCAGGCATTGTCGATCGCCTTGGTGCGCCAGAACTTCAGCCAGGGATTACCGGGCGGCAGGGCCGCCTCGCCGTAGGTGCGGAACGCGCCGACGACACTCAGGGTTGGGCAGAGTGCCGTACCCTGGGCGGCCATGCGCTCAAGCTGGCTGTCGCTCAGGTAGAAGCCATGCTCGATCCCATCGATCCCGGCGTCAATCGCCCAATCGGCACCATCGCCGCCGTAGCAGTGGGCGGTGACCCGACGATTATGCCAGTGAGATTCTTCGATCAGCGCCTGCATAGTTTCGGCGGTCATCTCGGGGGCGCAGTAGCCTTTGTAGCGGCGCACATGCTCGGTGAGGGTGGCATTGAATTTGATAAAATCGACATCGTAGCGCAGATTCTGACGCACGACCTTGCGGGCCTCTTCGGGGCCATCGGCGACGGAGTGGGGGCCGGGCAGTGAGAGGTGCGGCGGCAACATTTTCTCGCGATCCATATGGCCGGCGGTCGAGGTGATGCCGAGGCCGCATGCCCAGATCCGTGGGCCGGGCAATTCGCCGCGATTGATCATATTGCGCAGGCCGATGTCGGCGTAGTAACGGCTGGCGCAATCGCGCACCGTCGTGAAGCCGGCTTCCAGATTTTTCAGGGCGTTCTTGTAGCAGTGCAGGGTAACGGTAGGGATCGAGCGCTCCAACTCGCCCAGGCCAAATGCGTTATCGCCCGGTTCGCCGCTGCCGATCAGGTGAACGTGGGCGTCGATCAGGCCGGGCAGCAGCGTGCCTGCGGCCAACTCAATCACGGTTGCACCTTCAGGGGCGACGGTGCCTTGCCCGCGATGAACCTCGACAATCCGCTCGCCGTCGATCACAATCTCGGCGGCATAGGGCGTGTTGCCGGTGCCGTCAAAAAGCCGTTCGGTTCGAATTACGGTCGGCATGAATCTCTCCTTAGGATACAGGATAGCGAGTACCCCCACACAATGCCGCAAGTTGATCAAGGTTTGCGTCGGCAAGCTGAAGCCGGCCGTCTTCGATCGCGTGGATGCATTCGACCATGCGGGTGAGTACGGGCACGGCGATGCCGTGGGCGGCGGCGCGCTCCAGGATCGGCCCGAAGTGGGCGTCAACTTCGGTGCGGCGCTTGCGAATCGCCAGATCGCGCCAGATCCCGCTGTGGGTCTTTTGATCACGCCGGCGGATCGCAATCAGCCGATCCAGCGATTCGTTGATCGCAGTTGGATCGTCGCCGCCGAGGAGATCAGGCTCGTAGCCGTCGAATCCAAGTGGCGCGACCCCTTCAGCCCGTGCAACGGCCAGCACCTCGCGGCAGATCGCAATCATCACCGCGCGGTAGCGGTCGATGGCGTCGGCCATGGTGGCATTACTGACGGCGGTGGCGAAAAGCATGGCACCGTAGCCTTGTTTGCCCCACAAATAGCCCCAGATGTTGTCGGTAGTGCGAACCGAGCCGCCGTCCCAATGGCTGAATGCCTGTTGTAGAGCAAGCAGACGCGGCGTGATCCGGCCGTCAAGCTCGCCGATATAAAACGAACCCGGCCCGGCGAAGTGAATCAGCCCCGGTTCAAGGTAGTCGGCGGAGAAGTTGATAAAACAGCCGATTGTGCGTTCCGCGCCGACCATGCGGCTGATGATCAGTTCGTTAAGGCCGTTCTGCGCCGAGACGACCATGCCTTCTGGGGCGAGTTTCGCTGCAATGGCGTCCATAGCTGCTGCGGTGGCCGGCGCCTTGACGGCCAGGATCACACATTCGAGGTTGTCGGGGAGTGCATTCAGTTCAAAGGCCTGCACCGGCACGCTGAAGGTTTCGGCGTAGCCGCGAATGGTCAAGCCGTTCGCGTTGATGGCAGCCACATGGTCGGCGGCGATGTCAACCATGCCGACATCTTCGCCGCCGCGAGCCATATAGGCGCCCAGGGTGCCGCCGATGGCCCCGGCGCCGACGACTACGTAACGCATAAGTGTCCTTTTTCGGATGTGGTTGAGTTGGTGAAACCGGCTCAACCACGTTGGTGAAATATCAGCTGAGCAACATGCGGGCAGCGCGATACGCATCCAGGGCCGTATCGAGTAGCTGGGCCACCTGGTTGCAGCCACGGCGAAGGCCGACTGCGGCGGCGTAGGCCTGATCGGAGCCGGGGGCTGC